>NZ_JACVUH010000014.1:0-82591 GCF_016516865.1 Enterococcus sp. S53 | reverse complement strand
AGTACTAGGCGACCATAGGGAGCGTAGTAACCGTACTAGGAATCACAATGATTGGTCCGCAAAGCGGAACAGAGCAGACGCTAGCCAGCTGTTAACAATCAGTGAATCCTGAATGCTTTGAATTTATGGCAACCAATCCATTTGACAGGTTCAATAGAAGCAATCGGTTGATCGAGTCGATGGATTTTGAAACTATACCAAAACGTTGAGAGACGAAAAGGAGCGAAACAAGAATGAAAATGAAAGAAACACTGCATCTTGGAAAAACCGCTTTTCCAATGCGAGGCAACTTGCCAAACCGCGAAGTGGATTGGCAAAAAGAATGGGAAGAAAATCAATTGTATCAACGTCGTCAAGAATTAAATGAAGGCAAGCCAACCTTTGTCTTACACGATGGCCCTCCCTACGCAAATGGAAATATCCATATCGGACATTCATTAAACAAAATCAGTAAAGACATCATCGTACGTTCCAAATCGATGTCAGGTTTCCGTTCCCCTTATGTACCTGGTTGGGATACTCATGGTTTACCGATCGAACAAGTACTGACCAATAAAGGGATCAAGCGCAAAGAAATGAGCTTGGCAGAATATCGCAAAAAATGTGAAGAATATGCTTTGACACAAGTGGATACGCAAAGAGCTGATTTCAAACGTTTAGGCGTTTCTGGTGACTGGGATCATCCATATATCACATTGACACCAGACTATGAAGCAGCAGAAATCCGCGTGTTCGGAAAAATGGCAGAAAAAGGCTACATCTACAAAGGATTGAAACCTATTTACTGGTCACCATCTAGTGAATCATCATTAGCAGAAGCTGAGATCGAATACAAAGATGTGAAATCACCATCGATCTATGTGGCTTTTCCAGTCGCAGATGGCAAAGATTTGCTTGATTCAGATACATCTTTTGTTATCTGGACGACGACGCCATGGACCTTACCAGCGAACCTAGGAATCTCTGTGAATCCAACCTTTGCCTATGTTCAAATCTTGGCTGATGGTCGTAAATTCGTCGTGGCAAAAGATTTATTAGAAACCGTGACGAATGAGATCGGTTGGGAATCTGTCGAAGTATTACAAGAATTGGCTGGCGATCAATTGGAAAAAATGACGGCACAACATCCTTTTTATGATCGTACGTCTCTAGTAATGTTAGGGGACCATGTGACATTGGATGCCGGTACTGGTTTGGTCCACACTGCACCAGGACACGGGGAAGATGACTACATCGTCAGCAAAAAATATGGTCTAGATGTCTTATCACCAGTCGATAGTCGCGGGATCTTTACAGAAGAAGCACCGGGATTTGAAGGGATCTTTTATGACAAAGCCAATCCAATGATCACTGAGCTTTTAGAAGAAAAAGGAGCCCTATTAAAACTAAACTTCTTTACTCACAGCTATCCACATGATTGGCGGACGAAAAAACCAGTCATCTATCGGGCAACGCCACAATGGTTTGCGTCTATTGATAAGTTCCGTCAAAATATTTTGGATGAGATCGAAAAAGTAGATTGGATCATTCCATGGGGCAAAACTCGTTTATACAATATGATTCGTGACCGCGGCGACTGGGTGATCTCTCGTCAACGTGCGTGGGGCGTTCCGTTGCCAATCTTCTATGCAGAAAACGGCGAAGCCATCATTACGCCTGAAACGATTGAGCATGTGGCAAACTTATTTGCTGAACATGGTTCAACGATTTGGTTTGAAAAAGAAGCAGAAGAATTACTGCCAGCTGGCTTCACACATCCGGGCTCACCTAACGGCAAATTCTCGAAAGAGACTGACATCATGGATGTTTGGTTTGATTCAGGTTCTTCTCACGAAGCCGTGTTACGTCAACGTCCAGAATTGACATTCCCAGCTGACATGTACTTGGAAGGTTCTGACCAATATCGTGGGTGGTTCAACTCAAGTATCACGACTAGTGTTGCGATCAATGAAGTCGCACCATATAAAGCCGTCTTGTCTCAAGGCTTCACCTTAGATGGCGAAGGTCGCAAGATGAGTAAATCTCTTGGTAATACCATTGCACCAGAAAAAGTGATCAATCAAATGGGTGCGGATATTTTGCGCCTTTGGGTCAGCAGTGTTGACTACGAAGCGGATGTCCGGGTGTCTATGGATATCTTGAATCAAGTGTCAGAAGTCTATCGAAAAATTCGCAATACCATGCGTTTCTTATTGGCTAATACGAATGATTTTGATCCAGCAAAAGACAGCGTACCATTTGAAAACTTGCGTTCTGTTGATAAATACATGATGGTTCGCTTGAATCAAACGATCAAAACGATTCGGGAAGATGGCTATGAAAAATATAACTTCTTGCATATTTACCGGACAGTCATCAACTTCTTGACAGTCGATATGTCATCCTTCTATTTGGATTTTGCAAAAGATGTCGTTTATATCGAAGCTGAAAATGATTTCCAACGTCGCGCCATGCAAACCGTATTCTATCAAACAGCGGTTGCGTTGACGAAATTACTGACGCCGATCATTCCCCATACGGCAGAAGAAATCTGGTCACATTTGAAAGAAGAAGAGGAATATGTTCAATTAGCGGAGTTCCCTGGCTATGATACATTTGCTAACCAAGAAGAGCTGCTTGATTTATGGCGTGCTTTCCTTGATTTCCGTGACAATGTCTTAAAAGCATTGGAAGAAGCGCGTAATGCAAAACTGATTGGGAAATCGTTTGAAGCAAAAGTGACTGTCTATCCAACCGAACCGGTTGCGGCATTACTAAAAGCTATCGATTCAGATATTGCACAACTGCTGATCATTTCACCAGACTTCTTAACGATCAAAGAAGCAGGGGAAGCAGCACCAGAAGCGGCCTATCAATTCGAAGACGTGGCGATCTTAGTGGAAAAAGCCGAAGGTGAAGTCTGCGAACGTTGCCGCCAAGTCCGTGTAGATGTTGGTGTAGAAGAGCAACTGCCAACACTTTGCGGCCATTGTGCAGCCATCGTCAAAGAAAACTATCCCGAAGCAGTTGCAGAAGGCTTTGAAAAATAAAAGAACGAAAAAAGATGACCCCATTGCGGGTCATTTTTTTTGAAATCAGTCAAGCTTGTTCCTTGAGAATGGGACATAAACAGCTGTTTGTGACATCCAAATGAGAAAATCTAACTTAATTGATAACGATTCTCATTTGTTTGCAATAATTTTCCGACAGTTTATTGTATAATAAAAAAACCTTATTAGACGAAGATTCCTGCCTGTGATTTACTAGTCACTATTTGTTCAATGGATTTAAGTAACCCTTGAAGGAAGAAATCAACGAGCACGGATCAAGTAAAAAAAACTTGCCAGATAGAAAAACAGATTGTAAACTGTTAAAAATCGGAATATTCAGAATATTGAAAGAAAGTGTGATTCCATGAGTGATTTAGAGATGATGAGGAAAACGAACCAAATGATGTACGATGCCGCTTTTGAAAAAGATGCTTGTGGGATGGGCTTTATTGCACAAAAAGATGGTCGCTATTCTCGAGAACTTGTGCAAAATGCCTTAACGATGTTAGAACGGATGAACCATCGAGGGGGAACTGGGGCAGAACCTGACACAGGAGACGGAGCTGGGATTTTGATGACGATGCCTGATCCATTTTTTCAACAGCGAGCAAAAGAGGCCGAAATCCCATTGCCTGAAAAAGGCGCCTATGCTGTTGGGATGTTTTTTTTACCGAAAGAAAAGCTCCGAGCAGCACAGGTCCAAGAAGAAGTAACTAAAGACATTCAACAAATGGGTTTTACGGTTTTATGGCAACGAGATGTGCCTTATGATTATTATCAATGTGGGCCAGGGGCTCAAAAAGTCATGCCCTCATTTGTGCAAGTCTTTATTGAAAAACCTGTCGATGTAGCTGCAGGCCGTCCCTTTGAAGATCAGCTTTATCGGTTACGGCGAAAACTGGAAAAAACGTATCATACCGATGAGCTGTCTATCTGCAGCTTATCTAGTAAGACAGTTGTTTATAAAGGGATGCTGCATGCCTATCAAGTTGGCTTGTTTTTCAAAGATCTTCAAAGCCCAGAAATGACTTCCAGTATTGCTTTGACCCATTCTCGTTTTTCAACGAATACCTTTCCAAGCTGGAGTCGGGCGCAACCTTTTCGTTTCTTAGCCCATAATGGCGAAATCAACACATTACGCGGGGCGGAAAATTGGATGCATGGACATCAGATCGAAGTCTACGATGACGAAAACTCCGATTCGGCGAAGTTGGAAAATTGTATGGAGTATTTGTATCGTCAAGGTCGAGACATTCCCCAAGCACTGTTGATGATGGTGCCAGAAGCATGGTCCAAAGAAGCTGGCTTGACGCCAGAACTGACGGCTTTTAATGAATACAATGCAAGCTTTATGGCCCCTTGGGATGGACCAGCAGCTTTATGCTTTACCGATGGGGATCTGGTAGGAGCTGCACTCGATCGAAATGGGTTGCGGCCATCTCGCTACTCGATCACGAAAGCTGGTTTTGTTATCGTGGCCTCTGAGTCAGGGGTTGTCGATTTGCCAGCGTCAGAAGTGATTGAAAAAGGGGTGCTTGGACCAGCAAATATGTTTTTGGTGGATACCAAAAAAGGGGTGATCTTACGCAATCAAGAAATCAAAGCGCATTATGCGAACGCCCATCCTTACCAAGAGTGGTTAGCCGATCACTTATTAACACCAGAGCTGCTTCCTGACGCAGAAAGACAGGAGGAAACGGCAGATGATGCGATCCAGACCCTTTGGAAACGAAATGGCTACACGGATGAGATCATTCGCACGTTGATTTTACCAATGGCTCAAACGGGAGAAGAACCAGTGATTTCCATGGGGTTTGATTCACCCTTAGCCATCTTAAGCGAACGTCCCCAATCTTTGTTTACGTACTTTAAACAACAATTTGCTCAAGTGACCAATCCGCCAATCGATGCGATTCGTGAAAAATTGGTAATTGGTACCGAACTGTTTTTAGGTCGAGATGGTGATGTTTCAAAGGACATTCGAATCAATTGCAATAAGCTGAAGATTGCTAGTCCTGTGTTAAAAACGAGTGAATATGAAAAAATCAAACAGTTAGATCAAAATGGTCAAAAAGCGGTTTTACAGTCGATTCTCTATGATTATGTACCAGAAAATGGAGCAGCATTGCAGCAAGCGTTAGAAGCGCTTTTTAAAGAAACGGAACAAAAAATTGATTCTGGGGCAACGATCGTCATTTTAACTGATCGGGAAGTCGTTCAGCCGCAAGAAGGAAAATTGGCAATTCCGATCCTTTTGGCAGTATCTGGCCTGCACAATTACTTGGTGCGAAAAGGCAAACGTTCCTTGGCATCGGTCGTTGTAGATACTGCGGAAGTCTGTGAGGTCCATCATTATGCCATGTTAGTCGGCTACGGAGCAAGTGGAGTCCACCCTTATGGGGCTTACCAGACATTGGCCCACTTTGAGCTTTCAGAGAAGATTGAAAGTTACCGCAAAGCTTGTGAGAAAGGTATTGTCAAAATTATGTCACGGATGGGGATTTCAACGATCGCCGGTTACCATGGGGCGCAATTGTTTGAAGCTGTTGGTATCTCTGAGAAAGTTATCTCCGAATACTTTACCGGCACGGTTACTCGTATCGGTGGACTTTCATTAGCGCAAATCGAGCAAGAATACTTAACGCGTTATGAAGCGGCGTATGGCGAGAAACGCGTGGATTATCTTGATTCGGGTGGTAGTTTCCAATACAAAGCTGACGGGGAACATCATCTGTTCAATCCAAAAACAATCTATGGATTTCAAAAAGCTGTTCGTACCGGCAGCTATGCGCTTTATAAAGAATATGCGGCGGAGATGAACCAAGACGCGTTAGAGAATCCAACGACCCTCCGTTCTATGTGGACTTTTGCGAACACAAGACGCAGTATTCCATTAGCTGAGGTGGAGCCAGTTGAAACGATCGTCAAACGATTTAAAGTCGGTGCGATGTCTTACGGCTCTCTAAGTGAAGAGGCACATCGCTGTATTGCTGAAGGAATGAATGCGATCGGGGCAAAATCCAACAGTGGAGAAGGTGGAGAAAACCGAAATCGTTTCAAACCAGTGAATGGCATTAATTATAATAGTCGCATCAAACAAGTAGCTTCTGGCCGTTTTGGTGTCAACGCCGAATATTTAATGAGTGCGGACGAACTCCAGATCAAAATGGCGCAAGGGGCGAAACCTGGTGAAGGGGGGCAATTGCCAGGCAACAAAGTCTTCCCGTGGGTCGCTGAGATTCGTGGCTCAACACCTGGGGTCCGATTGATTTCGCCGCCACCACATCACGACATTTATTCGATTGAAGACTTAGCCCAGCTGATCTATGACTTAAAGGCAATCAATCCCTATGCACGGATCAATGTCAAATTGGTTTCTAGTACGGGCGTGGGTACGATCGCTACCGGTGTCGTCAAAGCCGGCGCAGACGTAGTCGTGATCTCAGGCTATGACGGTGGGACCGGTGCTTCTCCGAGAAATTCGATTCGTGATGCTGGCTTGCCTTGGGAGATGGGGCTTGCAGAAGCCCATCAAACGTTAGCTATGAATCATTTGCGGCAGCGAATGACCTTAGAGACAGATGGAAAATTAATGACGGGTCGAGACATCGCCATTGCTGCTCTTTTAGGAGCAGAAGAATATAGCTTTGCCTCTTTAGCGCTAGTTGCGATTGGTTGTGTTATGATGCGGGTTTGCAGTATCAATACATGTCCTGTCGGCATTGCTACGCAAAATCCAGCGTTGCGCAAATTTTTCGCAGGGAAACCTGAGCACATCATCAATACGATGTACTTTTTAGCAGAAGATTTACGGGAAACAATGGCCGAGCTAGGGTTTCGCACGATTGATGAGATGGTAGGACACGCGGAAGTGTTGACACCACGCTTCGTTGCCAAGGGCAAAGCAAAGTCGTTAGACTTTTCTAGAATGATTGGGACGACGATCCCAATCGAACGGAAAGTGACGGACCCATTCCTTGAGAAACGACAGTGGCCAGAATTAGACGCTTTTGCCCAAGCAGCTATCGACAATAATCAAGAAATCGTTATGAATCATACGATCAATAATGTTCAACGTTCAGTCGGCGCTCGTTTAGGGGGCTGGATCGCAGAACGCTTTGGCAATTACGAAGTAACGCCAGGTTTGTTGCAGTTTACGTACCGCGGCATTGCTGGACAAAGTTTTGGGGCGTTTGCCACCCAGGGCATCCAGTTGAAACTGATTGGCGAGGCCAACGATTATGTAGCCAAAGGACTGAGTGGTGCCCGTTTGATCATTGTGCCGCCTGATGATGCCGCTTATGACGCAGAGCATTCACCGATTGTCGGTAACGTTGCTTGTTTTGGGGCGAATCGGGGTGAAGGCTATTTCCGCGGCATTGCTGGCGAACGCTTTTGCGTCCGTAATAGTGGAGCCAAAGTCGTTGTAGAAGGTGTTGGGGACCATGGCTGTGAGTACATGACTGGCGGCGTCGTGGTGATTTTAGGAAAAACCGGCCGCAACTTCGGTGCCGGAATGTCCGGTGGCGTGGCATACGTCTATGACCCTGATCAAACTTTTGCAGAAAAATGCAATCGGGAAATGGTTGATTTGTACCGGATTGGCGAAAGTGGCGATGACCATCAGCTGAAGGAGATGATCCAGCAGCATTTTGCCTATACAGATTCATTGAAGGCGGCTGAGATCCTAGAAGATTGGGAAAATCAGCAGCAACATTTCATCAAAGTCTATCCGACAGAGTACCATCAGATGATCCAAGCAACGGAGACTTTGGCTGAGCAAGGATTTATCGGGGAGGAACTTGTGACTAAAGCTTTCGAAGCCGTCGTCGGTCCACAATTGACTATTCCAGGAAAGGAGCGCGACTAATATGGCAGATCCATTTGGTTTTTTAAAGTACCCAAGAGTAGAAAATCCTACCCGACCGGTTTCAGAACGTATCCAAGACTGGCAAGAATTACAGACGCCGTTGCCTGAAAATGAGCGTCAAGAGCAAGCGGCGCGCTGTATGAATTGTGGCATTCCTTTTTGTCATACCGGGTCTTTTTACGGCGGTCAACGGGCGGTTTCAGGTTGTCCCAATGACAACCTGATTCCTGAATGGAATGATCTGGTTTATCAAGGGCGTTTCCAAGCCGCCTTTGAGCGTTTAGCCAAAACCAATCCACTACCAGAAATGACAGGGCGTGTCTGTCCTGCTCCATGTGAAAAAGGCTGTACCGAGGCACTGAATGGCTCAGGTGTCACGATCCATGACAATGAACGTTTTATTATCGATACTGCTTTTGAAAACGATTGGGTCAAAGCTTCCGGGTTGCCTCAAGAAGCGACTGGTTTCAAGGTGGCCATCGTTGGTAGTGGACCGGCTGGTTTATCCGCTGCTTGGCGCTTGAATCAACTAGGACATCAAGTGACGGTCTATGAACGCAGCGATCGCTTTGGCGGTTTGCTAATGTATGGTATCCCAAACATGAAATTAGACAAAGATGTCGTGCAGCGACGTATTGATCTAATGGCAGAGCTAGGCGTGACCTTTGTCGCTAATACGGAGATCGGTCGTGACTTGTCAGCAGAGGAATTGGCTGCTCAGTATGATCGGGTCATTTTGGCGACAGGTGCCAGCGTTCCTCGTGACTTGAAAATTCCTGGTCGTGAATTGACTGGGGTCCAATTCGCAGTCGATTATTTGACGGAAGCAACCAAAGATGTATTAAAGCATGGCAAAGCGGCAACCAGTAAAAAACTTGCTGGCAAGCATGTCGTCGTGATTGGCGGCGGCGACACTGGAAATGATTGTATTGGCTCAGCGATTCGGCAAGGAGCCGCTTCTGTGCGCCAATTGGAGATCACGCCCCAACTGCCATTGACACGTACCGACAGCAACCCTTGGCCTGAATACCCAATGACAGCCCGCACAGGCTATGGGCAAGAAGAAGCGGCTGAAGTGCTGCAAACACAAGTGACGTATCATGGGGTGTCCACAACGGCCTTTATCGGCGCCGAACGTGGCCAGTTGATTGCTATTGAGACGGTCTCTGTGGATCAACAGTTTCAGCCGATCCCTGGTACAGAGCAAGTGATCAAGGCGGATTTAGTCTTGTTGGCAATGGGCTTTATTGGCGCAGAGACCCAACTCTTTGATGCCTTTGGTGTGCGAGAAGTTTATGATGATTATACGACAAATAATGAACGGGTCTTAGTGGCAGGCGATGCTAAAAGAGGACCAAGCTTAGTGATCTGGGGGATTCGTGAAGGACGTCTAGCGGCAGAAAAAGTCGACCAAGCGTTACGATCATTGGTGTATCAATAAGCAATCAATAAAAAACAACCTGAGCAGCTCGTCCTCCTTCTAAATCAGAAGGGGAGCAGTGAAATGCTCAGGTTGTTTGCATGTTAGGAAGTTGGCTCAGATGGATGGGGCTTTGATCGCTGTTCATTTTTTTCCATTGCTGCCTTTGGTAGGCGAATCGAAAAGACGATGGTTTCGTCACGGCTTTCCGCCCAGATTTTTCCACCTAATGCTTCAACGATTTCTTTGGCGATCGGCAGCCCCAGACCGGTTCCACCAGTCGCAGTCGCTCGTGAAGCGTCCATCCGATAAAAAGGCTCAAAAATCAAGCCAATCTTTTCAGCAGGGATCGTTTTCCCATGATTGGTCAATCGAATCAAGATATCATCAGAGGCACTGATGGCTAAATGCAAGGGGGAATCGACATAACTATAGTTGATGGCATTGCGGATCAAGTTATCAAAAACGCGTTCCATTTTCTCCGTATCAACGGTCGCAAAGACTTTTTTCTGTAGCTGCAGTTGCCAATGAAGGTTCTTTTCTTCTAACAGCGGTAAAAATTCGAACGTCAACTGTTCCAGCATTAAGCTAAGATCCGTGGTTTCGGTCTGTAAGGCGATCGTTGTAAGATTAAAACGGGTGATTTCGAAAAACTCGCTGATCAATAATTCTAGCCGCTGGGCTTTTTGCAAGGCGATCTTGGTATAGCGTGCCCGTAGTTCGGTAGAAAGCTGTGGTTCCTCTTCTAACAGCGTCAAGTAGCCGATCACACTGGTCAAAGGTGTGCGTAAATCATGTGCGAGATAGACGATCAAATCATTTTTCCGCTGCTCTGCTTCTTTGGCTGCTCGTTGATCTTGGAGATTTTTTTCCCGTAACTGGTTCATTTCTTCTTGCACATCGTTCAGATTGCTGGAGAGAATGATTCGCTTCGTGGGTTCGGCAATCAATTGATTCGTGGCTTGGATCGTTTCATTCAAATAGCTGATGGCTTTACTCATATAATAAATCGTTGTACTTGCCCAGATCAGCAAGGCACCGATGGCTAGACAGACGAGCCAATAATCAGCAAAAAGCCGTAATATTTGATAAATGGGCTCATAGCCGTACCAAACCCTCAATCCTGCTACAAAGCGAACAGTTAAAGGGATCAGAATTAAGAGGAGCATTAAAACACCTGTGGTGATAAAGTATTGAGTCAAAAGTTTCCGAATCAATGGACTTCTATTTTTCAATGATATAGCCGACCCCCCATACAGTTTTGATTAATTTCGGTTTGCGGGGTTGTTCGTTTAGCTTTTCCCGCAGACGGGCAATATGTGCCATCACTGTGTTATTGTTGTCTAAATATTTTTCTTTCCAGACTGCTTCAAAAAGGGTTTCCGAGGTAACGACAGATCCTTGGTGTTCAAATAAGTAAAGCAAGATTTTAAATTCGATGGGGGTCAAAAAAACCTCTTTGCCATAAAGAAAACATTGGTGGCTGTTGATTTTCAACAGTAAGCCTTCCTTTTCGTATTCTTCAATCTTCTGCGGAACAGCTGACTGATTGTATCGTTGGTATCGCCGTAGTTGCGTTTTGACCCGAGCAACAACTTCTAATGGATTGAAAGGTTTGGTCACATAATCATCTGCACCTAGGCTTAGACCGGTAATTTTATCCAGATCTTCTCCTTTGGCAGTGAGCATCAGTACTGGAAAAAAGTGGGTTTTGCGAATGTTCTGTAACAGCTGAAAGCCGTCGATATCCGGCAGCATCACATCTAAAACTGCCACATCGACTGTTTCTTTTTCGAGATAAGCCAAAGCACTCGTCCCATCATAAAAAGGTTCCACTTGGAAGCCTTCATTTCTTAGAAACGTCGTGACTAACTCGGCGATTTCTTTTTCATCATCAACAACGATTATTTTTTCTGCCATCCTTGATTCACTCCAACTATCTACGATCATTTTTTCATTTACATTACCATTTACTCTACCCACATCATACCGTAATCCGTAAGCGAATGCATTTGTTTTCTACTTTGAACTAGAGGTGATGCGGGAACCTAGGCGGCTGATCAATTCATTGGTAATGGTTTGTGCTTGATCAGCTGTAGTCGTCCAATCGCTGATTACTTCGAGCGAACTTTCGACCGCCAGTTCTGGATAGTCCGTTAAATCGATCAAGAGCATGTCCATACAAACCAACCCAATCTGCGGGAGTAAAACCCCTTGATAAGACAATTGGAATCCTTGATTTGATAGGGCACGGGGGACCCCGTCGCAGTAGCCGATACTAACGATCCCGATCGTGGCTGGTCGATCAAAAACAGTGCCTAGTCCATAGCCGATCGCTTCTCCGGCTGCAACTGTTTTTTTGTCTACCAGTAAGGCTTTGAGTGTCAAAATCGGCTGTACGTTTATCTTCTGTTTTGTTGGTTCATTCGGGACACTTAGTGAACCAGTTAAAAGAATGCCTGGGCGCACATAATCATAGTGTTTCTCTGGGTAATTTAATATTCCGTAGCTGCTTTGCAGATGTGTCAGTCCATAGGCAATATTTCTAGCGGATAAGCCAGCCAATAGATCATCAAAACAAGTGATTTGGGCTTGTGTCCGTAAGATACTTGCCGTATCTAGCTGATCTGAAGAGCCTAGATGGGAAAAAATGCCTGTGATCTTGAGGCATGGCAAGGCATAAAGCTTTCTAACTGTTTCAAGGTCAGGGGCAACGCCTAAGCGGTGCATACCAGTATCTACCGCTAAATGGCATTCGATCGGAATGCTTGTTTGGGCTAAAGCATGCCCATGGGCCTCACTAACGATGGTTTGAATCAAGGAATAATGTTTCAGCTCTTTGGCACGTTGGGCAGAAGTGTACCCTAAAATCAGTAAGCGACTTTTGATGCCAGCTCGCCGTAATTCAATGGCTTCTTCAATGGTAGCAACGGCAAAGAAATCGACGCCGGCTCTTTCTAGGGTGCCTGCGACCGTCTTCGCATCACAACCATAGGCATCCGCTTTAACCACCGCCATCACTTTTGTTGTGGATGGAATCACTCGTTTGATTTCCTGCAAGTTGTGCAGCAAGGCGGGGGCTGAAAATTCTTTGGTTGCCCGTTGCAAGTGGGGCGGCGTTTTTTTCGGAAACGAGAACAGCTTTTGCAAAGCAAAGAGACCATAAATCAACCCGATGGTCAGCCCTAAGACCACAATGTAATTGATTAGATTGTTTTGCAGCAAGGGCAGTTTCTGACTAAGAAAATGGGTCACCGCAATGGTATAAGGATGGAGCAAATAGAGCCAAAGGGACAGTCGACCCGCTTGTTTCCAGATCATGGGTGCTTGCCATTGCTGGATGATCGGAAATAAAAACAAGAGGACGAAGGGCAAAAAAACATACATACTGTCATGTTTCGGCGTGGTAAAGTGATGCAAGAGATAACTTTCCAAAAGCAAGCAAATCAGACTGATCAGCAGATAACTATAGCGATGGGGAGAAGCAGGTTTCTTGGCAAATCTTCTGGCTAGTACCCCTAAGAGCAAAAACAAGGGAGCAAAGAAAATGCCGTTGCGAGTTCCAGCCAATAGTTGGAAAATCAGTGAATAGAATGACGCGAGGGGTGTTTGTGCAGCCAGGCCAGACCAACTGTCCCCACCTAAACCAACCACATACAAACCGACAGCAATGAAAAACACCTGCTTGAAAGAAAGACGTGTCAAGAGGCCCATCACTAAAAGACTGCCGGTAATGATCGCAGGAAAATACCATAGATGATAAAGGATGCCATTGACTAGCAAAGTTTGAATAAAAGTGCCTAGGGGCATGTTCAATCCTAACATGCCGCTGTACCAAGCAAGCGGCAAAAAGAGCAGTGTGGCTATGAGATAGACTTGCAGCTGCTTTTTAATAAAATGCCAGACACGCTGTCTGGCAGGATAGCTGTTTTGGGTGGCCAAGTCGCTGAACACGTAATATCCGCTGATCATAAAAAAGAAGGGGACGGCGATTCTGAAAAGAGTCAATGTGATCAGGATATCACCATCGGGCCACAATCGATGAAGGGGCAGACAGTGGATCGCCACCACCATCATCGCTAAAATCACCCGAAACTGCTCGATTCCCTGATTCTTCTTCATGCGAACTGCCTCGTGGTCTGTTCAAGATAATGATGGTATTCTTCCAAGGTCCACTGTTGATTGGCGATGATTTGACTATGAGGCAAACCGACATAACGAAAATGCCATGGTTCGTAACCAATCCCTGTAATCTCCTGTTTGTCTGCGGGATAGCGTAAAATAAATCCGTAGTTCATCATTTCCTGGGTAAATAAATCAGCGGCTGCGCTGTCACGAAAACGTGGACAGATCAAATTATTCTGGCTGCCCTTTAAACCAACATCGATCGCTAAGCCTAACTGATGCTCGCTACAGCCGGGCAACGCCACAAATTGTTTCGTATAGGCTAATCCATTTTCTTTTAAGGAATATTCCCATAAATGCCGTTGCTGCTTTTCGGTTCGATAGCCGTCTAATAAGCAGATCTCGTTTTCAAGTTTTAAGGCTTTGACGAGGCGTTCCCATTGTTTGGCTGCTTCAGGCTGCAAGTAAACTTCTTCTTCACTAAAAGCAGCAAGGACTAGGTGGGGCGGCTCTTGTTTTTTTTCTAATGGAAACTCTTTGCTAACTAACTGTAGATAGGGATTCATTTGCCTTCCTCCTTTGCTAAGACAAGCAGTTTTTGTAGTAGTTCTTGATAGGATAAGCCGACCGCTGCCATCATGGCAGGATAGCGGGAGTGACTCGTAAAGCCCGGCATAGTATTGATTTCATTCAAGTATAGTTCTCCTTGATCCGTGACAAAAAAGTCGATGCGAGCAAGTCCTTTAAGACCAAGACTGTGATAGAGCAGCTGAGCTTGTTCTTTGACTTTGGTTTCAATCGTTTCAGGCAATGGCGCAGGAACGGTGATTTTGGCGCTGATCAACTGGTACTTTTCTTCAAAATCGAAAAAACCGTTTACTAATGAAATAGCGTCACAAGCACCGACAGTCAAAGAGTCGTTGCCTAAGATACCGCAACCAATCTCAACGCCAGCGATATTTTTTTGTAAGAGCACTGCGGAACAATAAGCGAAGGCTTCCTTCAAGGCAGGAGCGATTTCTTCAACACAAGTTACTTTTGTGATCCCTTTTGAGGAGCCCGCTTCATTAGGCTTAAAGAAAACTGGAAAGCCATGGGTCTGGATAAAGGCTTCGATTTGTCTTTGCTGGTTGGCTTGATTTGTCAAGAGAATCGTAGGAGCGCTTTGTACGCCAATCGCTGCTGCTGCTTGATGCAATAACCATTTGTTCATACATAAGGCAGAGGCTGCCACCCCACAGCCTACATAAGGCAGCTTCATCAATTCAAACAATCCTTGGATACTGCCATCTTCCCCGTATTTACCATGCATAATGGGAAATAAAACATCAGGTACCAACATTTGCTGCGCTTCACTTAGCCAAAAGCCGTTTCCTTCAAAAAGCGGCTGGATTTTCTGTGTATGTTTCGTATCCAACAACCACGTGTCTTGTCGGATGTTTTCCAGTTCTCCTGTATACAAGTACCAATCCATAGCATCTGGGGCGATCCCGATCAAAGAGAGGTCGTAATCATAGGGAGATGATTGGAGTGCTTCGATTGCGCTAGTTGCTGAGGCTAAAGAAACGGTGTATTCCGGTGAATTGCCTCCAAAAATAATGGCGATTTTTTTCATGTTTTTCTTCCTTCCACTTTTCGATTCTTGCTACATTCAGTCTATCAAGGAAAGAAAAAAGAAATTTGCGGGCTTACTGGTATCTTTCTTTTCTTTTTGTGATGAAATTCTGACGAATTTATGACAAAAGGAAGGCGACAGCTGCCGCTCTTTTTACACCAGAAAGAAACTAGCCTTTGAAGTAGAAAAAGCTGCCATAAGATGGAATGGAAAAAATAGTGAAAAAAGAGCACTCTGAAGGAAAGGGGGAGGCAATAGCAGGAACGTTGACACAAAAAAAGCACGCCGAAGCATGCTTTTTCTTTTTGATGAGGGCTTTTCGATTATTATACGATTCACTTATTGTGCGTAATGCGCACGAGGACCACCAATATATTTAGGCCGTGATCCCAGAGCTGTGACATGGGCAGCGCCGAGGGTCTTAATAGAGGGACGGATCGGGATTTGTACATGTTTGACATGCATGCCGATCGCTGTGTCACCAATATCGATGCCAGCTTTTGCCACTATGTGCTCCACTTCAATAGGCTCATCGAACAGCTGGAAAGCCGCAACTGAGCAAGCCCCGCCTGCATGCATCTGGGGCACTACAGCGACTTCTTCTAAGTGATAGAGCTGAGCCGTTTTAAGCTCAACGGCTAAAGCCCGATTGAGGTGTTCACAGCCTTGAACGGCTAAATGAATGTTTTTAGGACGCAAGATCGCTCGCAGTGTTTCGACGATGATCATGCCTACTTCTTGACTGGAATTTTTGCCAATCAAGCCGCCAACGACTTCACTTGTTGAACAGCCAAGGACAAAAAGATCGTTTTCACCAACGTTCGCTGTCGTAATGACTTCTTCAACGATCGTAGTTAAATCCGTTTTTAATTGATTGATATCTGTCATAAGAATCACCTTTCATTTAAAGAAAACTTTTTCGTGCGGCGCAAGGCATGCGTCAGGGGTAAAGCAACGATGCTGCCAAAGACCGTTTGGATCAAATTACTTGGAATTGAGGCGATCCCAGCGCCTAACCCGAATAGCAAAACTGTTGCTGCTGCGTAGCCGGCGATCATGATCAAGCTGCCGACAATGACGGCTGCTAGTGGCCGGTGGCTCATTCTGCCTACGATCCAGCCTTGTACACCATGAATCACGATGGAAAAGAAGGCCCATTCAGGGTAACCTGATAGAAAATCAATGATGCCGCCGCTCATTCCACCGACGAAGGCCCCGGCGCTAGGACCAAACAAAAGGGCCGAGATATAGATCCCTGCTTCACATAAGGTCACAAAACCCTTCGTTTGCGGAACAGGAATGATAAAGGTCAAAGAAAGTGCACACGTGAGTGCCGTCAGCATAGCGATCGTGGTTAAATTTCTTACTTTCATACGTATTCATCCTTTCTGAAGTAGGCAAGTTGATTGACGTTTCCGGAGGTACCTAAAGGTAGCCCCTCTTCGATTCCTGCCCAAACAAATGCTTTTGCAGTTTGAACAGCTGTTTCCAATGAAGTACCTTTGGCAAGTAAAGCGGCAATCGCCGATGAAAGGGTACAACCAGCACCGTTGGTTGTGGGTCGGGTACTTTTTTCTGCTTCAAAAACAGTATACTGTCCAGAGTGGTATAAAAGGTCGTAGGCTGTTTCCCCGGTTAGTCGACTGCCACCTTTGATCAGAACATTTGGGGCACCAAGCGCATGGATTTTTTTTGCCGCCGTTTTCATCTCCGCTAAGGAGGTAATCCTTTGTCCAGATAAGTGTTGTGCTTCGAGTAGATTAGGTGTCACTAATGCTGTGTAAGGAAACAAGGAGATCAATCCTGCTTGATAGGAGTGGTTAAAGGCGGTATCTCCTTCTTTAAAAGCAAGCACGGGATCGAGCACGATCGGTCCGGTAAATGCTTGTAAAAAATCCCGCAGCAATTCAATGATGGCCGTTTGATGAAGCAGCCCAATTTTGATTGCATCTAGGGATACGACCGAACGCAGTGAATCCAGCTGTGCTTGGATCACAGGCTCAGGAAAATCATGGAACAAAAGATCATCGTTAATGGCGACAACACAGGTCAATAAGGCATGACCAAACACCCCGAATTCCTCAAATGTTTTCAAATCCGCCGTCATGCCGCCGCCTGCCAAACTGTCAAGACCGGCGATCGATAAGACTTGTTTCATGTCTGCTGCTCCTTTCATTTCTCATTTCTTTCTATTATAAACAGACGGAAAAAAAGAAAAACGGCCAATTGGATGTTTTTTCCTCATCCAATTGACCATTTGCTTATTTTTCATTTAGTAAATCCCGTTCTCGATACCATTCATCGGGACGCCAGATCCATTCAAACCCATCGGCAGCTAAGAGATCATAGGCAGCTTGGGGTCCCATCGTTCCTGCGGCATAGTTTGGAAAATCAGGTGTTTCTTGGTCCCAAGCGTGACGGATCACATCAACGATGCGCCAAGATTGGGCAACTTCATCCCAGTGGGTAAAGTTAGTGCCATCCCCGTTCAAAGCATCTAAAATCAATTTTTCGTAGGCTTCAGGGGTGTTTTCGACGATTTCAGTACTATTTCGGTAATCGAGCTTCACTGGCAATGTTTCAAACCCTTGGCCAATCTCTTTTCCGTTCAAGGAAAGAGAGAAGCCTTCCGTCGGTTGAATGTAGATCGTCAGCACATTCGGTGCCAAACTCTCGATTTGCTTTTGTTCATTCAGGTCTTGCTTAAAGACATTGACTGGGACTTGTTTAAAGACAATGTTGATGCGAGTGCCTTTTTCCGTCAAGCGTTTCCCGGTGCGTACATAAAATGGTACGCCGGACCAGCGGAAGTTATCGATCAAGAATTTCCCAGCAACGAAGGTTTCCGTTGCCGATTTTTCATCGACATTGGCTTCTTCACGGTAGCCAACAAATTTCTTGTCTTCTAATTGTCCTTTATCGTATTGACCACGAACGAAGTGTTGTTTCACTTCTTCTTCGGAGTAGATACGGATCGCATTTAAGGCTTTGATTTTTTCTGTCCGTAACTCTTTTTCAGAAAAAGCTACTGGCGGCTCCATGGCTAATAAGGAAAGGATCTGCAGAATATGATTTTGGACCATATCTTTTAAGGCGCCGCTCTTATCATAATACCCACCGCGTTCTTCAACACCTAAGTTTTCTGCGATATTGATCTGAACATTGTCAATGTACCGATTGTTCCACATCGACTCAAAAATGTTATTGGCAAAACGAATCGCAGAAATGTTTTGGATCATTTCTTTTCCTAAATAATGATCGATCCGGTAGATTTCTTGTTCTGTAAAGACTTGATTGATCTCTTCATTCAATTCTTTTGCTGAGTCATAGTCGCTTCCAAATGGTTTTTCGATGATCACCCGATGGTAGCCGTCAGTATCCAGCATCCCTTGGGATTTCAAGTGAGAAACGATCGTCCCAAAGAAGTTAGGAGACATCGCTAAGTAAAAAATTTGATTGCCTTCTAAATGGTATTTTTGATCTAAGGTTTCTGCTAAATCTTTCAATGAATCATAATGACTCGTATCTGTTACATCATGTGATTGGTAGTAGAAATGAGAAGCGAATGTCTCTGCTTGTTCTTGTGAGTCGCTCAATTCTTTGATCGTACCTATTACTACTTCACGATAGTGTTCATCCGACCAAGGACGGCGAGCAGTACCAATGACTGCAAAATCTTCTTTCAAATCGCCTTTTTTGTACAACCGAAACAAAGAAGGGTATAGTTTGCGTTGGGCAAGGTCGCCCGTACCGCCAAAAATCGTAAAAAGGACCTTTTTTTCCATCATCTTCACTCCTTACAGTTTATCGACAAAAATCGTGCTGGCGGCTTTGTAGCTGACAGCAATTTCTTTTGTATCATTTTTGATCGTAATCGGACCCTCGTATGCTGCCGCATCGATGATCTCGTATTCTTCATGAATATTCAATTGGATCGAAACGAGGTAATCCAGCAGTTCTCGTTCGTCAAGGACACGGGCGATACGAATTTTTGTTCCTACCGGATAGGAACTCATGGTGTTTTTTTCGCCTTCGTGAATGAGTTCTCCTTGTTCAGGGATCATTCCGCCATGTGGGCAATACCGAGGATGATCAAGGTAGGCTTCTAAGCGGCTCGCCAGTGTTTCCGAGGTGACGTGTTCTAAAACTTCTGCGTCATCATGAACTTCATTCCATGAGTAATGCAGGTGCTCCACAAGAAAGACTTCCCATAAACGATGCTTGCGGATCAGAGCACTTGCAGAAGCTAAACCAGTTTCAGTCAACTGTACCCCTTGATAAGGTGAATGTTCCACTAAGCCTTCTTTTAATAATTTTGAAATCATTTCACTTACTGAAGCTGCTGAGACGTCCAGACCTGACACGATTTGTTTGTTATTGATTTTCTTTTGGTCACCACCAAGCTCTAAGATGAGCTTTAAATAATCTTCACGATTTGGTGTCATCGGATCCATCCTCTCTTATCAAAGACTATCAAAGTAGATTTTATCAAAAAAGCCGGCTGATTACTACGAAAAAGCCGCCGGTTTCCAATATTCTATGTAAAAGAAGGCCGAGGGGAGCAACTCCACCTCAGCCGTTTTTTATTAAGCCCAGTCACCATTGCGGAAGACAGGAACCGTGGTGCCATCTTCTTTGATGCCATCGATGGACATTTGGTCAGAGCCAACCATGAAATCTACGTGGGTTTGGCTGCGGTTCAAACCAGCCGCTGCCAGTTCTTCTTCACTCATCTCAGTGCCGCCTTGCAAGCTGAAGGCATAAGCGGAGCCTAAAGCCAAGTGGTTTGAGGCATTTTCATCGAACAACGTATTGAAGAAGATGATGCCGGATTGTGAGATAGGGGAAGGATCCGGAACTAATGCGACTTCACCTAAAGATTTTGCTCCTTCATCGATTGCTAGCAGTTTGCCTAACACTTCTTCGCCTTGTTCCGCAGAAAAGTCCACGACTTTGCCGTCTTTGAAGGTGAACTTCATCCCAGAGATGATAGTGCCTGCGTAGCTCAATGGTTTCGTACTTGAAATATAGCCATCGATGCGACGATTATCTGGGGCAGTAAAGACTTCTTCTGTTGGCATGTTCGCCATGAATTTTTCATTGCGGGTATTGTAACTGCCAGCACCTTCCCACAAGTGGTTTTTAGGCAAACCGATGATCAAATCGGTACCCGGTGCCGTATAGTGCAGAGCACTGAATTGTTCTTTGTTCAATTCTTCAGCTTTAACTTGCAAGGTTTCATCGTGTTTTTTCCAAGCTGCGACAGGATCTTCTTCATAGATACGTGTCGTTTTGAAAATTTGATCCCAAAGCTTGTCTTGTGCTTCTTCAGGGGAAGCGTCAGGGAATACTTTTTGGGCCCAATCTTGACCAGCCGCCGCAACCACAGTCCAGCTGACTTTGTTGGCTTGTGTTGCTTGACGTAATTTCATCATCGCTTTACCAGAAGCAGCTTGGAAAGCGGCCACTCGGTCTGAGTCGACGCCCGCTAACGCATCGGGATTGGCAGAAACGACACTGATGCGGCTAGCACCTTTTTCAACCCAATCTTCTGTTTGATCAATTTTATGCTGAGGAATCGTAGACAAACGATCTTCGGCCGCATGAGTAAGAAATTCTTTTTGGATCTCATCGTCGGTCCATTGGACGATTACTTCGTCTGCACCTAATTCATACGCTTTTTTCGTCAATAGACGAGCTAAAGGTGCTTGGTCCACGGCGATTTGGATGACGATCGTGTGCCCTTTTTGGACATTTACGCCAACTTCAGTGATCAGTTGGGCATATTTTTCAAGGTTCTGATTAAAGTTTGGTAAAACCATTAAAATTCCTCCATTTATTCTAAATTTATAACTGTCTTCATGATAGCACTAAGTATTTTTGAAAACAAACGAAAAAGTGAGCAAAAAAACAGTGGTCTTCAAATTGAAAAACTGGAAACACTAAGGGCAATAATTTTAAAAGTTTTTTTGCAAACTTAAAAAAACATGATACAATAAGTAAAAGGTATTTCTGAAAGCGATGTATAGCAGAATTAAGGAGATTAAAAAATTATGGCAAGAAAGAAAACTATTACTAGAGACCAGATTTTAAAAGCTGCCTATGAAGTTGTCGCAACCGAAGGATTTACACGTTTTACCGCACGCAATATCGCAGCGAAGATGAAATGTTCAACGCAACCGATCTACTTAGAATTTAAAAATATGGATGACTTAAAAAATGCATTGATCAATCAGATTTACGACTACTTAGCGACAGAAGTCTTTCCAGTTGAGAGACGGGGAGATGTCATCGTTGACTTAACGTTAAATTATATTGGCTTTGCAAATAAAGAAAAACGATTATACCGAGCGCTATACTTAGAAGAGCATGGTGGTGGGGATTCCATGCAACAGTTTTCATTTGACCTTTTTGTGAAATCAGTGAAAAAAGAACCAAAATATCAAGATCTATCTGATGTTAAATTACAATCATTGCATACTGGTGTCTGGATCGTCGCTACTGGCTTAGCGGCATTGATGTCTTCGGGAATCATTCATCCGACAGAAGATCAGATTGCTAAGCTGATGACAGAAACCACCGATAATATTTTAGCAAGAGAAACACCCATCGATATCAGTTATCATTAAGCAAACAATAAACCTCCGACAGAATCAATTGATTTTGTCAGAGGTTTTCTTGTTTTATTCAGCGAATGTTTCTGCGAGTTTATTGGCAAAGGCTTCTAAGTTTTGAATATCGTCTTCTTCTGCAGCCAAGTCAACTTTGACGCTGTCTGCTCCTTTTGTCGCACCAGTTTTGCTAAAGGCGGCTTCAAAGTCATCAACGGATTTACAAAAGTCATCATAAAACGTATCGCCGGAGCCACAGACTCCAAAGATTTTGCCGCTTAAATCAAGTTCTTGCAAATCTTCATAAAAATCGACGATCTCATCCGGTAGTTCTCCGTCTCCATATGTATACGTTGCGACGATACAGATATCAGCATCTTCAAAGTCATCTGCATCCACTTGGGTACACTCATTCATTTCTACTTCCATGTCAAGATTTTCAAGGGCTTCAGAAACGATATCCGCAATTTCTTCCGTATTCCCCGTCATGCTTGCATAGACGATTTTTGCTAAAGCCATGGGCTTTTTCCTCCAATCTCATTCCTATTCTCAAGGAAAACTCTCTTACAGATTATAGCAAATGCAAGAAAGTTTGAAAACAAAACTTGAAAAACTCTTTACAATGTCTGTGAATTTTGTAAAATAAGGGATTTCTATGGTAAAATAAGAGGAATTTAATTAAGGGAGACGAGAACATGATTACATTAAAATCTGCCAGAGAAATTGACCGCATGGCCGAATCCGGCGCGCTGTTAGCAGATGTCCACAAACAATTACGCAGTTTCATCAAACCAGGTATCACGAGTTGGGATATCGAAGTGTTTGTCAGAGATTATATTGAAAGCCACGGCGGCATCGCTGCCCAAATTGGTTTTGAAGATTACAAATATGCCACTTGCTGCAGTATCAATGATGAGATTTGCCACGGGTTTCCTCGAAAAAAACTATTGAAAGACGGCGATCTGATCAAAGTCGACATGTGTATTGATTTAAAAGGCGCCATTTCTGATTCTTGTTGGAGTTATGTCGTAGGGAACTCGACGCCTGAGATTGATCGATTAATGGAAGTAACCAAAAAAGCGTTGTATCTAGGAATCGAACAAGCCCAAGTGGGCAACCGAATCGGTGACATCGGTCATGCCATTCAAACGTATGCGGAAAAAGAAGGGTATGGGGTTGTGCGTGATTTCGTAGGACACGGCATTGGCCCAACGATCCATGAAAGTCCGATGATCCCTCACTACGGAGAAGCCGGCAAAGGGTTACGTTTAAAAGAAGGAATGGTTATTACCATCGAACCTATGATCAATACAGGGACGTGGAAAATGAAAATGGATCCTAATGGCTGGACCGCCTATACATTAGATGGCGGCTTAAGCTGCCAATATGAACATAGTTTGGCGATCACCAAAGATGGTCCGAGAATTTTAACTTCTCAAGGAGAAGAAGGAACCTACTAAATTTTGATGGTAGAAGACTTCTGATTGTTACGTATGACAAAGAAAAAAAGGCAGATGATTCGCTGGCGGAGGAAGAAACATGAAAATCGTTGATAAAGTAAAAAGCAATCAAAAGCTGATGCGTTTCATTGAAACAACGCAAAATAGAATAACCGATTCAGAAATGGGGACTACATCAGTCGTTGTGGCCTACTATTTATTGCTTTCACTTTTCCCGTTAATGATTGCGCTGGGGAATCTTTTGCCTTATTTATCAATTGATCCGAACACGGTTTTATCTTATGTACAGGAATTGATCCCGAATCAAATCTATGATTTTATCGGACCAGCGATCGAAAATCTCCTCACCACTAGCTCTGGCGGGTTGTTATCGATCTCCGCCTTGGCTGCGTTGTGGTCGGCGAGTCAAAGTATCAATGCCTTGCAAATTGCGATGAATAAAGCCTTCGGTGTGGACCAGCGTTCCAATTTTATCGTGGTACGCGCAGTATCATTTGTGATCATCCTGCTGTTTATGATTGCGATCGTTGGGGTTACGATGGTATTTGGGCTTGGAAAAATCATTCTTGATTTTTTACAGCCGATTTTTAAGTTTCAAGACAATCTGATCGATACGTTCCAAACAGTCAAATGGCCAGTCACGATCGTTGCTTTGCTGTTCATCATGATGCTGATCTATTGGTTAGTGCCGAATGCAAAGGTCAAGTTGCGTTCGACTTTGCCGGGGGCGATCTTTGCAACGATTGGCTGGATGTTGCTGTCACAAGTGTTTGGCTTATACGCCCGTTACTTTGCTGCGAAAATCATTGGCTATCAAATTATTGGAAGTTTTATTGTTTTAATGATCTGGTTGAATCTTGCTGCGACGATTATTATCTTGGGTGGAATCATCAACGCAGTGGTAGAAGAGTATGTATCAGGACAAGAGATCAAAGAACGAACAGATCCTGTTCAGCGGATTTCTTCGAAAATCGAGGATACATTTACCAATAAAGAGAAATAACGGAAAGCGAGAATAAACGATGGATTTTGCATTCAAATTTGTAATGCGCTTATTTATAACAATGATCGTGTCTTTAATCCTAACACCGATCATTAAATTGATTTCTTTTAAGATCGGCGCAGTCGATCGACCAGGAGATCGACGAATCAACACCAAAACAATGCCGACCGCAGGGGGATTAAGCATCTTCCTCTCCTTCTCTTTTGCATTGCTTTGGGAATTTCGCGCAATGATTCCTTTTGACTACGTCTGGCCGATGCTTTTAGGGGCAGCCATCGTCGTAGTTACTGGATTATTGGATGATATCTTCGAGTTGACCCCTATGCAAAAAACGCTAGGCTTGACGTTAGCGGCTTTGGAGATCTATTTTGTTGCCGGCATCAAAATCAGTACGGTTTCGATCCCTTATCTTGGGGTTTTTGATTTGGGGTGGCTTGGACTGCCTATGACCATCCTGTGGATTTTGGCGATCACGAATGCAGTCAACTTGATTGATGGTTTGGATGGTCTAGCGAGTGGGGTCTCTATTATCAGTCTGACGACCATTGGGATCATCAGCTACTTCTTTTTACCGAATTCAGTTGAAGTACCGATGGTGATCTTTACGCTGATCGCCGCGATCGTTGGCTTTTTTCCTTATAATTTTTATCCAGCCACGATTTTTTTAGGGGACACTGGGGCACTTTTTCTAGGTTTCATGATCTCCGTCCTATCGTTGCAAGGCTTAAAAAATGCGACCTTCATTACAGTGGTTACCCCGATGCTGATATTAGGAGTACCGATCACGGATACCGTCTATGCCATGATTCGCAGAAAATTTAATAAACAAAAAATCTCATCGGCGGATAAAATGCACTTGCATCATCGCTTACTTTCCTTAGGGTTTACCCACCGTGGCACGGTCTTGACGATCTATGCCTTGGCGATGGTGTTTTCATTTATTGCGTTATTGATGAATTATGCCAGCAACACCGCAATCATTTTACTGATCATCAGTACAGGATTCGGTATTGAATTGTTTATCGAATTGATTGGTTTGGTAGGAGAAAATCGTCAACCATTAATGTGTGCACTGAAATTCCTGGGAAACCGTCGATTCAGGCAAAAAGTCCTCATGGCGCGGGCAGAAAAAAGACAAGACAAGCAAGAAGAGGGAAGTGAGGATTTGGATTTGGCTTCCAGTGCTTCTCAAATCAAAGAAAAGCGACGAAAGAGAAAACATTACCAAGCAAAACACAAAAAATAAACGATACAATTGCGGCATAGGAGCCCAACAGGTGAAACGAATGTGATTGATCATTGAAGAAAAGACAGGAGCAGCCAGTGCTTCTCCTAGTACTTTCTCTCACGATCAGCTGACCATGATTCAATCAACCCGTGGGCCCTTCTTGCCGCTTTTTATTTGTGTAAAACGGCCCGGCATAAAATAAATTCCTACTGAATCCTTCCGTCTTGAATTGACGGATCTAGCCCATAACGGCTATACTTAAAAAGAGTAGCAGACTAATTAAAGAAAGAAGGATATGAACGAATGCCAAATGTGAAACAAATAACCTCAGAAAAAATGGGGACGATTTATGAGCTTTCTAATGATAGCGGTACCATCGTAAGACTAAGTCCTGAAGGCGCACGCTTATTGGATTGGGTCGTTCCAGTAGAAGAAGGCCGCGACATCGTGGTCGGTTTTGATACGATCGAAGGACATCGCCAAGCACGTTATTATGGCGCAACGATCGGCCCTGTGGCAGGAAGGATCGCCGGTACTCGCTTTGAGATCGACGGACAAGAATACCAAACGGAAGACAATGATGGTGGCAATACGCTTCATGGCGGTTCCAAGGGACTTGACACCGATATCTGGATCGCTGAAACCTTTGAGGAAGCAGACAATGTCGGCGTGATTTTTACTACCACACGGCAAGATGGCGATGGCGGCTTCCCGGGAAATGTTCGTTATCAAGTCACTTATACGTTGACGAATGACAATGAACTATTGCTTGCTTATGATGCCAACACAGACAAAGCGACTTTATTTAACCCAACGAACCACGGTTATTTCAATTTGACAGGTGATACGCAACAGCCGATCGATGACCACTTGGTTCAAATCAATGCCGAACATGTGGCTGAAACGAATGACGATGTGACGACCACCGGTGAAAAAACGCCTGTCGCAGGCACAAAATTTGATTTTAGACAAGAACGCCCGATGGGAACGACGATGTTGGATGATCCGTTCTTATTGGATCATGGGCAAGAATGGGATCTGAAAGTAACCAGTCCCGATCAAAAAGTGCAGCTGACTGTAACCACCGACCGTCCTGCTGTTGTTATTTATACGACGGGTGAAGGAGAAGCTGGTGCACCAATGAAGACCGGTCCTTTTGCCAATCATGGCGGGATGGCGATCGAAACACAAGGTGTTCCTGGCTCTGAAAAATTTCCCCACTTTGGTGAGATCGTACTGCGCCCAGAAGAACCCTTCCACTCTGTGACGACGTATCAGGTCCACTTTTAAGCATAGGAACCAAATCATTTTTAATTAAATAGAAAAAAGCATTGTCAAAACGTAGAAAGTTTGGCGATGCTTTTTTTTGACAAAATCCGATTACAGATGTAAACTTAAAAATGTGAATCACTTATGAAAGGAAGTGGACAAATGCAATCTGTGGTCGAACCAATCAAAATCAGCGATTCTGAATGGGAAGTCATGCGTGTGATCTGGACATTAGGACAATCCGACGCGAAAGAGATCACCGCTTTATTGAGCGAAAATAAAAATTGGAAAGCAGCGACAGTCAAGACGCTTTTAGGACGACTCGTCAAAAAAGGCGTATTGAAAACAGAAAGCCAAGGAAAAAAATTTGTTTATTCGCCGCTTGTTTCCGAAGAAGCAACCGTTCGCAGCGCAGCTGAGAATCTTTTTTCTCATATTTGTGCCAAAAAAGTTGGGCAGACATTAGCGGAAATGATCCAAGAAGCAGCATTGACGGCAGAAGATTTGGCGATGCTCCAAACAGCAGTCGACCAAAAAGTGCCAGTAGCAGCGATTTCGTGTAATTGTATTCCTGGTCAGTGCCAATGCAAAACCCATGCAACAAAATAAGTAGCCAACGAACTGTTAAAAGAAATGAGGAATCGTAATGAAAAAAAACATGCAAATCAGCGGAATGAATTGTGCCCATTGTGCCGCAAAAGTTGAAAAAGCGCTTAGTGAAGTACCGGGTGTGAAAAAAGCCAAAGTGGACTTGAAAAAAGCTCGCGGAACAGTCAAGTTTGACGAGTCGCAAGTGACAGAAACAGCCTTAGTCAATGCGGTCACCGAAGCGGGTTATCAAGGGGTATTTGAGTAAGCAATGGAATTGCTAAAGTGAAAATGAAAAATCAAAACAAATGAAAAGTGTCCAGCCGCTTGAAGCTTTTGTATGAAGGAGCAAGACTGTGCGCACATGCAATGAAATAGGAAGGGGAATACTAGGATGAATCAGAAAAAAACGTCACCTGCAGAGAATCGTCAGACGTCAAGCCATCATAGGCATGAACCTAGGAATGAGCAGGATAATGGTACACAGGGACAAGAGCAACCTGCGCAATCACAGGTGGCAGAAGTCCCTGAGCCTAGCCATCAGATGAATGGGATGGATCATCACAGGGCGACATCAAAACAGCAGAAGCATGAAAACGCCGATAGTAACCATGCTCACATGGATCATAAGGATTCCAGTATGGACCATAGCCACATGGATCATGAGATGTCTGGCATGGATCACAGTCACATGGATCATGAGATGTCTGGCATGGATCACGGCCACAAGGACCATGAGATGTCTGGCATGAATCATAGTCACATGAATCATGAGATGTCTGGTATGGATCATAGTCATATGGATCATGGAATGGGTGGCATGGATCATAGTATGCATATGGGAAATTTCAAGCAAAAGTTTTGGCTATCCTTGATTTTGGCGATTCCAATCGTCATTTTATCACCAATGATGGGCATCGAATTGCCCTTTCAGTTCACGTTTCCTGGCTCAGATTGGGTCGTATTGCTTTTAGGAACGATTCTGTTTTTTTATGGCGGGCAGCCGTTTTTAAGTGGTGCGAAAATGGAATTGAAACAAAAAAGCCCAGCCATGATGACGTTGATTGCTATGGGGATCACGGTTTCTTATTTTTATAGTCTTTACGCGTTTATCGCCAATCATTTTCTTGCTGTTCCTCATGTAATGGATTTCTTCTGGGAACTAGCGACTCTGATCGTGATCATGTTGTTGGGGCATTGGATCGAGATGAATGCAGTTTCTAATGCTGGCAATGCATTACAGAAATTAGCAGAACTATTGCCAAAAGAAGTGATTCGGAAAAATGCGGATGGATCAGAAGAACAGATTCCATTAGAAGAAGTGACCAACAAAACACAGTTGATCGTTCGCTCAGGAGATAAGATTCCTACAGACGGAACGATCCTTGAAGGAGAAACAACGATCGATGAGTCGGCAGTTACCGGTGAATCCAGACGGGTACCTAAAACCATCGGCAGTACTGTCATTGGAGGATCTGTCAACGGCAATGGTACCATCACGATGGAAGTCACAGGAACTGGCGAAGACAGCTACTTAGCGAAAGTCATGGAAATGGTGCGAAAAGCCCAAGCTGATAAATCCCGCTTAGAAGCACTTTCGGACAAAGTGGCAAAATGGTTGTTTTATATTGCGTTAGTTGCTGGTGTCTTGGCCTTTGCTGTGTGGCTGTTTGTTGCTGACCTACCGACTGCTCTTGATCGAATGGTCACGGTATTCGTCATTGCCTGTCCCCATGCGTTAGGCCTAGCGATTCCCCTCGTGGTGGCTCGTTCAACATCGATCGCTGCCAAAAATGGCTTGCTCTTAAAAAATCGCAACGCACTGGAGAATGCGCATCATGTTGATTACCTGATCCTCGATAAGACCGGTACGTTAACAGAAGGAACGTTTACCGTAACTGGCATCGAGGCGACAGGTAGCCTTTCTGCATCAGAAGTACTCGCTTACCTAGCAGGTCTTGAGAAAACCGCCAATCATCCGATCGCAGAAGGCATTTTAGCCCAAGCTGAAAAGGAAAACATCACGGCCAAAAAGGCGACTGATGTTCAAACAAGGACGGGGATTGGTCTGGAAGGCGTGATCGATGGACAGAAGTGGTTGATCGTCAATCAAAAAGGATTGGAGCAATTAACCATTCAATATCAAGGGAACTCTTTGAAAAATTATCAAGAACAGGGCAATACCATCAGCTATTTGGTTCATGACGGCAAAGTGGAAGGGATCGTCGCATTAGGGGATAAGGTGAAACCAGAAGCGAGTCAATTTATTCAAAAAGTGAAAGAATTAGGCATCACGCCAGTTATGGCTACTGGGGACAACCAAGCAGCGGCGCAAGCCGTAGCCGATTACCTAGGAATCGAAGCCTCCCACGCGGCAATGTTGCCGGACGATAAAGAACGTCTAGTCAGTGACTATGTCAAAGAGGGCAAGCGCGTCGTAATGGTAGGCGATGGGATCAATGACGCCCCAAGTCTTGCAAGAGCGACGATCGGGATTGCGATCGGAGCGGGTACCGATGTAGCGATCGATTCAGCCGATGTCGTTTTGACGAATAGCGAACCTCAAGACATCTTGCACTTCTTGACTTTGGCGAAAAAAACACGGCGCAAGATGATTCAAAATCTCTGGTGGGGCGCAGGATACAATATTTTTGCCATTCCTTTGGCAGCTGGCGTCCTCGCACCGATCGGAATCATTTTGAACCCAGCAGTCGGAGCTGTCTTGATGTCTATGAGCACGATCATCGTTGCCATCAATGCAATGACCTTATCAATTGAAAAAAGCGGCGATTAGCCGCTTTTTTGTTTCTTTTCCTAGGAGCAGTGAAATACCTCTATAATCTGCTTCTGGATTTATGCTATAATGTGTTCGTTGAGACAAGGAGGACGTTGATTATGGAACTGAAGAAGTTGGATGTTCCCACTACTTCAATTACTGAAGTAAAAAAATCTCCGATGGATGTATTTAATCAAGCGCGAGAAGCAGGAACAGCAGTATATGTATTCAATCGTGAAAAAGTGGCGGGGGTCATGTTGACACAAGAACAGTATGAAACGTTATTGCAGGAATTAGATTATTTGCGTCAGCGACCGCTGATGGAAGAAGAACCCGAACAGCCCCCAGTGGCAGGGCTAGAGGAATTCTTACAAATCATGCGACAAGCACTGATCACCGGTGCCAGCATCTCGGCAAAAAATTTAGATGAGCGGATGGTGGCGTTAGGCTTCATCACTCGTAAAACAGGTTTTGGCGGTGTCGTCGATATGGTGAACGAATTGAAAGAAACAGGCAAGATTGTTTATCAGTTGCGCAAAAAACAAGACGGCAAATCGGTGACTGCTGAAGTCATTGGGGAACAAGACAATCAAACGCAATTATTTGATAAATTGATCATCAAAAAAATCTTTCTAAAAGAAAAATAAACGCTGGAACTTGTCCCAGCGTTTCAGACAGTAGACAAAGTACGGGTGTTTTCGTACTTTGTCTTTTTTTTGTAAAAAAATGGAGCTTTTTGACTTTTTAACACTGTGAAAGATACTGTCCATCCAACCAACAAAAGTTCCATCCAGTTACAGACTAGGTTTTAAGTCAGCCAGTAAGTTTTCCCGTCTTTCGTCCGTTGCATAAATCCGTATTCGATCAAATAACGTCGGACAGTGACGTAATCGGTGATCGCTTGTTTTAATACATCGTTGACGGCAGCTTCTGAATAATTTTTCTTCGGATCAAATTTTTGTGCCAGTACACTCAAGACAACGATCTTGCGCTTTTCTTTGCTGGGAAACTGTTTGATAAACCCCGTTTCATCAAAATAAGTAGCAATGATCTTTTCTCTTTCACTAGCCGTAATGGCATAGCGATCATCAAGCATCGTTGCCCCTTTGTGAGGCGGCAGCAACGGGGGATCTTGCAACAAGGACATGATACTTAGAAAAACAGTCGCTTGTCGCTGCTTTTCTTTTAGTTTAAAGCGATGATTCCTGACAGTCGAAGAAGAGATACCTAAGCGCTGGGCAATCACAGTATCGCTAACATCTTGAGCAAACAATTGTAAAATCTCCTGTTGGCTCTCTGATAAGCCTGTTTGTTCTTTGGGTAAAGCCAACAATGCGGATAAAACGGTTCCGTGATGCTCATTGATATGCTGTATCATTCGTTTTTTTGCCGTAAAAAAGGCGCCATCAACGGGATAGATTTCTTCTTTGTCGAAGGTCTCCTGACAAAATACGCAACAATAATCCGTTGTTGTTTCGACATATCCTTGCTGGTAATCAGAAATGGTAAACTCTTGATAAGGTTTCATTTTAGGTTCTCCTTTTATTGTTTATATATATGCTAACATAATTTGATTTTGTTTGTAAATAAGTAAATGAATTTATCGTTAGTAGATTAATTTCATCCGTTGCTTAAAATCGTCGCCTTTTTGTGTTAGGATTAACAACAATAGCGAATGAATTTGCTTAATTCAAAGGAGTGATACTATGGCAGACGTAAGCCAACGCTTCAATCACGAAGTGTACAATATAGCTGTTTCATTGATTCGTAAATTTGATGAACGGGTTTCTTCAATTCCTGATATTTTAAAGTTAACGTTAGGCGAGCCGGATTTCAACACACCGGAGCACGTGAAAAAATCGGGTGTCCAAGCAATTGAACAAAATTTCAGCCACTATTCTGGAATGGCAGGCTTAGCAGATGTTCGGCAAGCAGCCAGTCTCTTTTTGAAAAATAAATATCAGCTTGATTACGACTTTCAATCAGAAGTATTAGTGACGATCGGTGCAACGGAAGCAATCTCAGCTTCGTTATTAGCCACGCTGGAACCTGGTGATAAAGTAATTCTACCAGCACCAATTTATCCAGGCTATGAACCAGTCATCCATTTAGCTCATGCCCAACCGATTTATCTTGATACGACGAACAATGACTTTGTTTTAGCGCCAGAAGTTTTAGAAGCAGCCTTAAAAGAACATGGGGAACAAGTCAAGGCAGTCATTTTGAATTATCCCAGCAATCCAACAGGGGTCGTTTATACCCGAGAACAAGTCAAAGCATTGGCAGAAGTTTTAGAAAAATACCCCGTTTTTGTTATTAGCGATGAAATTTATAGTGAGTTGACTTATGATGAAACCCATGTATCCATTGCCGAATACTTGCGTGACCAAACGATCGTGATCAACGGCTTGTCGAAATCTCACGCGATGACTGGGTGGCGCGTCGGCTTCATTTTTGCACCAGAAGCCTTGACTGCTCAGATCATTAAGGTCCACCAATACTTAGTGACTGCGGCATCAACGATTTCTCAAAAAGCCGCAGTGCGGGCATTGATCGAAGGCATCAATGATGCAGAAGTCATGAAAGCCGATTACCGTGAACGCCGAGATTACTTGTTTGAAAAAATGACTGCCCTTGGTTTTGAAATGGCGAAGCCATCTGGTGCATTCTACATTTTTGCCAAAATACCAGCAGGTTTCAACCAAGATTCAATGGCTTTTTGTGTCGACTTAGCCGAAAAGAATCAATTAGCAATCATCCCGGGTATCGCCTTTGGTCCCGAAGCAGAAGGCTATGTTCGTTTAAGCTATGCGGCAAGTATGGAAAACTTGGTGGAAGCGATGGATCGCTTGACACGCTATATGCAAAGCAATTGATTCTACAAACGTTTCTTTCGTTTTTAGATAAAGTAAGCCCCCTCTGATGGATGCAGCGGGGGCTTTTTTAGGCAATCGACGAACTTTACAAAAGATTTACATCGCTTTATCGATTCTTTACATGAAATCCATCAAGGGTTTACACCGCCTTGCTAAACTAAGCATATAACGAAAGGAGATTTACTAAATGAAAAAATTGGGACTTTTATTTTTTGCAACTGGTTTATTATTAGCTGGCTGTGGGAGCGGTGGCGCAAGCACTGAGAGCAGTCAAGCATCAGGCGGATCTTCATCAGGTGCCGCATCAAATGAAAATGTAGAAATTTTAGCGGTAGGCTCAACTGCATTGCAACCCTTGGTTGAAGCAGCAGGTGAAAGCTTCTCAGCAGACAATCCCAATTATACAATTACTGTTCAAGGTGGCGGTAGCGGAACTGGCTTAAGTCAAGTAGAAGCAGGCGCTGTGACGATCGGTAATTCCGATGTTTTTGCGGATGAAAAAGATGGTGTGGATGCCAGCAAATTAGTTGACCATAAAGTAGCTGTAGTTGGTATGGCACCAGTGGTGAATAAAGACGCAGGCGTTACGGATCTTAGCCAACAAGATTTAATCGATATCTTTACAGGCAAAGTGAAGAATTGGTCTGAACTAGGTGGAGCAGATCAAGAAATCTCTGTAATCAACCGCGCATCAGGCAGCGGTACGAGAGCGACCTTTGAAAAATGGGGCTTAGATGGTGCAGAGACGATCCAAACACAAGAACAAGATTCTTCTGGAACAGTCCGTAAAATTGTTGCTGAAACACCAGGAGCAATCAGCTACCTTGCTTTATCCTATTTGGACGATTCGATCCAAGCGCTATCTCTTGATGGGGTAGAAGCGACTCCTGAAAATATTGCAGATAACAAATGGCCAATCTGGTCTTACGAGCATATGTACACGAACGGCGAGCCAGATGCTAACGTCAAAGCCTTTCTTGATTACATCATGACAGACGATGTCCAACAAGGAATCGTTATCGAATTAGGATATTTGCCAATCACTGATATGAAAGTAGAACGCAGTGTAGACGGCGAAGTAACGAATGTTGAATAGTGAAATGACCGAAGAAGGAGAATGCTCCTTCTTTTTTTTGTTTAAAGCATCAAGAAGATGGTATTGGCTGGTGCTTCATTAGGTAATGAAAAACAATGACAAAAACAGCCGATAACAATTATTCACCTGTTATCGGCTGTTTTTTATCAATAATCATCTTTTTCATGAAGTGGCAAAGTCACCGTAAAGGTAGAACCAATTTTGGGGAAACTGTCAACCTTGATGCTGCCGCCTAATAATTTGGTATAGTCTTTGACGATAGCCAGTCCGAGTCCAGTGCCGCCAGAATTGCGGGCGCGGGCTTTGTCTACCCGATAAAACCGTTCAAAAATCCGTTCTTGATCTTCTTCATCGATGCCGATGCCTTGATCCTGCACTTGGAATAGCAGCTGGTCATCTTGCTCGGAAAAGGATAATTTGATGGTTCCATCAGGTTTTGAATAGGTGACCGCATTTTCAACTAGATTTTTTATGATGGGCTGCAGCAGCTCTTTTTTGGTAGACAAAATGTAGTGTTCTGGTCCTTCAAATTGAAAGGTCAATTGCTTCTTAGCAGCTGCGGGACCATAGGTTTGAAGGACTTGTTGCAGCAGTTCGGAAAAGTCGATTGGCTGATTGATATACTGGAAAGAATCGCTGTCTTGAGACAATTGGATGATATCTTGTATTAGATTTTTCAAGCGATAGGCATCTTTTTGGATGATCTCCAGAAAGGTTTGTAATGTCTCAGGATCTTCTTTGGCACCGTCCAGCAATGTTTCAGTAAACCCGATCAAGGAAGTTACCGGCGTTTTTAATTCATGGGAAACATTGCCGACAAAATCTTTTTGCATCTTTTCTAATTGTCTGATGCGCGTCAAGTCATAGGAAATACCAATCAACTGGTTTTCTTGGAAACTCCGCAAGGTAACATCCAGGACTTTTGAACGTTCTCCGCTAAGGGTAGTCTCCGCATGGAAAATAGGGGTCTCGTCATTAAATTGATAGATCAACTGGATCAATTGTGTGTCATGAATCACTTCAGTAAAAGGTTGCGGCAAGGTGGGCACAGTTTCCATCCCCAACTGATCTTGCATCGTCGGATTCAACAGCAGCAGTTGATTTTCTTCATTGATGATAAAGACACCGATCATCAATTCACTGAGCAATCCGTAAAGTTGTTGTTCAGATGCTGCATAGGCACGATAGGTCTGGCTCATTTGTTCGCTCAGCTGATTGATCAGTTGATACAACTCATCATGTTCAGGTGTTTCTTGCATAATGATTGCTTGTTGATCGGGCGAGCTGATCATTTTCTTTACGACGGGCAGAATCGTTTGGATCGGACGATTCCGCTGACGCAAGGTATGGAAAATCAGTAGGCTGATCAAGAAACAAAAGACAAGATAGACAATCAAGATCGACTGCTTAATTCCTTGGTTTTTTGCAAAAAAAGCAGCAGTCGGTTCGGCGATTCGTAAGATTTGCGTCAGATTTCCTTCCTCTTTGACAGGGACTGCCACGTAGAGCAATTCTTCATGTAAAGTATCACTTTCCCTCAGAGACTGACCGACGGCGCTTCCGCGCAAAACGGCTTGGACTTCTGGACGATCGGAGCGGTTTTCATGCAGTGTATGATCATAGGTATCGAAAATAATCTGACCTTGATCATCTAACAAAGTGATGCGACTATTGCTATCTTCCACATAGGTATCTGCAAATTGTTCGAGCGCTGCGGTTTGGTTATCTGAGAGATTCAAAAAAACGGTAGCTTTTTCTTGAAGGAAATCCACTTGTTGAGCAATGACTTGTTGACGGTAAAAACTGCTAAGAACTTGCCAGCTTAGAAAAAAAATCAGCAATAGGCCAATCGACCATAAACCATAGCCATAGCGTTTTTTCATTAGACTGGCTCCTGAAATTTATACCCGAATCCCCGAACCGTTACTAAGTATTCCGGCCGTTTTGGATCAGCTTCCAATTTTTCTCTTAAATGACTGATGTGAACATCCACGATGCGACTTTGTCCATCAAAGTCGAAGTTCCAAATGCGATTGAGCAAGGTATCGCGATCGATCACGCGGCCTTTTCGTTTCATAAAGTAAACTAGCAGCTCGAATTCTTTTGGCGTTAGGAAGATTTTCTCACCATCCACACTGACTTGGAAATTCGTCAGGTCTGTTTGGATCCCACCGACTTGCAGAATCTCTGCAGGTTGATCTTCTTCTCGTGTTTGTTGACGGGGTTCTAAACGACGGAAGATGGCTTTCATTCGAGCCAATACTTCTCGAGGGCTGAAAGGCTTCGTCAAATAGTCATCGGCGCCGATTTCTAAGCCTAAGATCCGATCGATTGGATCATCTTTTGCGGTCAAAACGAGAATTGGGGTCTCGATTTTTTCTTGGCGCAATTTCTTCGTGATCTCGATACCGTCCATATTTGGCAGCATGACATCTAAGATGATAAAGTCAAAAGGCTTAGACAAAGCTAATTCGTAAGCTTTTTTTCCATCTGCGGCTGAGACGACTTGGTAGCCTTCTTTTTCTAAATTAAAGGTTAAAAGTGTGACGATGGAAGGTTCATCATCGACAACGAGAATTTTTTTCATGATACACTCCTTTCGTTTCTTTTTTTCAAGAAACGATTAAATTTCAACGAACAAGTCCTATTTTAGCATGAATAGACAATTGGTACTATTGCAACCACTAAATAAATGCTATAATAAAGGACGATTTCATAGGAAAGCTGAGGGTGCGAAATGATCGGAATCAGTGCGTGTCTAGGCGGTGCACTTTGCCGCTATGATGGAAAACACCAAGCAGTGCCACAATTGATCGAACTGGTAAGAGCAGGTCAAGCCATGATGGTCTGTCCAGAAGTTCTTGGCGGTTTGCCGATCCCACGGGAACCGGCCGAAATCGTCGGTGGTGATGGGGTGGATGTTTGGGCACAACGGGCGAAGGTCGTCACCATCTCAGGAGAAGACGTGACCGAAGAGTTTACTACCGGCGCGAAAATTGCTTATCAAAAATTACAAGAGCAAGGCATCACCCAACTGATCCTAAAGGAGAAAAGTCCCTCTTGTGGCAGTCAGACGATTTATGATGGCAATTTTTCTGGAATCAAAAAAACAGGGGTCGGTGTCGCTTGTGCGTATTTTCGACAACAAGGCATGACTGTTTTGTCCGATGTCGAATGGCTTGCAAAACAGGAGGAAGCAAATGGAAATTGAAAAGACCAATCGCATGAATGCGTTGTTTGAGTTTTATTCCACGTTATTGACGGAAAAACAGATGAATTACATGGAATTGTATTACGCAGATGATTTTTCTCTAGGAGAAATCGCTGAAGAGTATCAAGTAAGCCGTCAAGCAGTCTATGACAACATCAAACGCACCGAACGTATTTTAGAAGACTATGAAAAAAAACTACATATGTTTTCGGACTATATCATGCGGGAAGACTTGCTGGATCAGCTAAGCGAGTATACGAAAACTCACTATCCAAAAGACGAAACCTTACAGGGGTTTATTCAACAGCTCCAAGAAATTGAAGAATAAAGGAATGAAAAAAAATGGCATTTGAAAGTTTAACTGAACGCCTCCAGCAGGCAATGAGCAAACTGCGCAGAAAAGGAAAAGTATCTGAAGCAGATGTAAAAGAAATGATGCGTGAGATTCGTCTAGCTTTATTAGAAGCCGACGTCAATCTCCAGGTTGTAAAAGAGTTTACCAAAAATGTTCGTGAACGAGCAGTTGGGGTAGAAGTATTAGAAAGCTTATCTCCAGCGCAACAGATCGTTAAAATCGTTGATGAAGAATTAACTAAAACATTAGGATCAGAAACAGTTGGGATCGAAAAATCACCGAAGATTCCAACGATCATCATGATGGCTGGTCTGCAAGGGGCAGGGAAAACCACCTTTGCTGGAAAATTAGCCAACCATTTGATCAAAACCGAAAACGCTCGCCCATTAATGATCGCTGGTGACGTGTATCGTCCAGCCGCGATCGACCAGTTGAAAGTATTAGGGCAGCAATTGGATGTACCTGTTTTTGATATGGGAACAGATGTCAGTCCAGTTGAAATCGTGCGTCAAGGACTGTCTTTGGCTCGGGAAAAGAAAAATGACTATGTTTTGATCGATACGGCAGGTCGTTTGCATATCGATGAAAACTTGATGGAAGAGCTAAAACAAATCAAGGACCTGGCACAGCCAAATGAAATTTTACTGGTAGTTGATGCGATGACCGGACAAGATGCTGTCAACGTGGCAGAAAGCTTTAATCAACAACTGGGGATCACAGGGGTGGTCATCACCAAACTAGATGGTGATACTCGTGGCGGGGCGGCATTGTCGATTCGTCAAGTTACTGGCGCTCCAATCAAGTTCACTGGTACCGGTGAAAAATTGACCGACCTTGAAGTATTCCATCCAGATCGGATGTCTAGTCGGATTCTCGGTATGGGTGATATGCTGACTTTGATCGAAAAAGCACAGCAAGATTACGACGAGAAAAAAGCAGAAGAACTTGCTCAAAAAATGAAGGAAAACTCCTTCGACTTCAATGACTTTGTCGAACAGATCGATCAAGTCATGGGCATGGGCCCAATTGAAGATCTCTTAAAAATGATTCCGGGAATGAGCCAAATGCCTGGTATCGAAAATGTCAAAGTTGATCCGAAACAAATTGCTCGGCAAAAAGCCATGGTTTATTCTATGACCCCAGCTGAACGGGAAAATCCAGATTTGTTGAATCCAAGCCGCCGTCGTCGGATTGCCGCCGGTTCTGGAAACAGTGTCGTTGAAGTCAACCGTATGATCAAACAATTCAAAGAATCTCGCAAAATGATGCAGCAAATGAGTAAAGGGAATATGAACATTCCTGGCATGGATCAAATGTTTGGCGGTGGGGTCAAAGGGAAACTTGGAAAAATGGCCATGAACCGCATGGTAAAAAAACAAAAGAAGAAAAAGAAAAAACGCAAATAACAATTCTGATGCTAAAAAGGATTGCGTAAAAGACCTGATTAGCGAAGGATTCCAAAAGACATGACCGAAAAAAGGCGCTCAGAGAAAGCTCCTTGCTAGAATCAGCAAGAACAGCTTCTCGAATCAAAGCCTTCGACGGTCCTGTTTTTTTATGCAAGCAATGTTTTTTATGGCCTCCTAAAAGGGGAAGCACTTTTTATCGTGTGAGTATGATATCTATGAAAGGCCAAAAATTTTCCACGATTTAAAAGAAACTAGCACCTGTAAAAATAGTAGAAGCAGAACATTCGTGCTTTCTGTCAAATGATGCTACTATTAACTTATAGCAAGTATGAAAGGAGTTTTTTACGATGACAAACAAAGATCGCATTGAAGGAAAAGTAACCGAAACAAAAGGGAAACTTACAGGAGATGACTCCGAAGAATTAAAAGGAAAAACCCAAAATAAATATGGGAAAGCCAAAGATAAGGTTGAAGATTTTGCGGATGATGTTTCTCGCAAAGTAAATGACTTCTTTGACAAAAAAGACGACGACAAACCTAAACATTAAATATAAAAGCGTCCCTACAACAAGAAATTGTTGCCGGGACGCTTTTTTAAATATTGCTGACCTGTTTGTTTTTTCGTTTGTACCACCAATTCATCAGTGCTTTAGGATAGACAAGCAACAAACTGATGAATAAGCAAGCAACCAGCAACAAACCAAGCCGGAGGGCGATATTCCAAAGACTGACATCATATCCTTCGTAAAGATCACGGTAAAAAATTTCTAACGGGTAATAAGATATCATGGATAGATAGAACCAGGTTCCCAAAGAAAGCAGCCAATAAACCGGGGCGCGCAATTTAGGGATCGTTAAATAATCACCATCATTTTCTAAAGAAATTTTCGAGAACACTTTTTCGGCAGCAAGAATCAGCAAGCCGCTCAAGCCGAGGTAAAGGAGCAGCAGCCACCAAGGGTAGACATATCCTTGCGGCCAATCGATCCACGTTTGAAAAGGAAGCAGAAAATCCCCATGACCAAGAAACACAAAACTAAAAAACTCGCGGGTACATTGGAAAAAGCTATACCCCATTGATCCTAGAGAAATAGTGAAGAACACCGATAGCACGCCAGTAAACAGATTCCCCAGCAAAACGCCCAACAGGAGGCCTGTAGCAAATACGAGCAGATTCGTTGCCAAGGTACTAAGGGCAGAAAGCAGCACGTCTTGAAGCGGCACAGCGAGATAACGAGCTGGAATCATCGTGTATTCGATCAGGATATGACCTAACAGACCCAACACTAAACAAGCCGTCAAGGGTAAGCCGATAAAAAGCAGTTTCTTGCGAAAGACCTGCTTTCTGCTAAAGGGTAAAGCAAATAAAAAGCGGTTGAAATGAGTGCGGCCATCGACAAAAAAGGACAAAAAGCCTATAAGAAACAGAAAGACAATCACAAATTGATTCATGGTAGTCATATAAGGGTGATTGTAATAAATCTCATCAGAGTACTCTTTGTTGACCGTCAATGCCGCATCGCGGTACTCTGCCGCCGAATCAAAGTAAACCGGGGTTTCACCGTTGTAGCTTTTGACATAGTACTCTCGATTTTCGTTGAAATCTTTGATAAATTCTTCAGACGCCAAATAGCGTTCTTGCTGATGCCAGGCTTTTTGTGATTGCCAGCCAGCACTAATATACATGAAGAGCACGACAAAACAAAAGCCGATCAGCAGCTTGCCGTAGCGTTCTTTAAATAAATTGCTTAACATCGTTTTTCACCTCTATCCTTCCACCAATGCTTCTTGTCGTAAATTTGCTTCAAACAGATCTTCCAAAGTCAAAGGTAATTCTTCAAAAACCAAAGGATCAAGTTGCTGAATCTCAGCCGCCAGCTCCTCTGTGTAATTGTCAAACAAAGCGGTCAAGACTCGGCCTTGCTTTTGAATCAGCTTGGAGTGCTGCTTGATAAGGGGAGGAATCTGTTTGCTGCGAAAGACGAGTTGGAGTTTGCGAGATTGCTCGCGAATCGTTTCCAAACGGTAGTCTCCTTCAATCGTTTTCCCTTTGATCAACAAGGCACGATCAATAATATGTTCTAATTCATTTAGATTATGAGAAGCGATCAATGCGGTACGATTCGATTCGCTGAGGCTTTCCAGCAATAGTCCGATCACTTTTTTACGGACGATCACATCAAGCCCATCAAAAGGTTCATCTAAAAGTAAGAACGTCGCATTTGAGGCAATCGCAAGAATCATTTTATAAAGACCTTGCATACCTTTTGACATCCGTCGGTAGGAAAGCGTCAGAGGAAGACCGTGACTTTGCATCAATTCTAAGTAAAGATTTTGATCGAAATTTGGATAAGCAAGCCGATAAAATTGATTGAGCTTTTTCAAAGAGTAGGCCGAAAGAAAGTTTTCTTTTTCATCAATATAAAAAAGTTGTTCTTTTAATTGCGGGTGCTGATCTAGGCGTTGGTTATCGATGGAAATTTCGCCATCATCTAATAAATAATGTCCAGCGATCGTTCGAAACAACGTGGTTTTCCCAGAACCATTGCGGCCGATCAATCCTACGATTTCTCCTTTTTCCAAGGAGAAGTTCACGTTTTCTATGATAGTTGTTTGCTCCATTTTCTTGGTCACATGTTCGATCTTCACTGTGGGTCGCCTCCTAACTCTTGTTCAAAGCCATTCATCCAATCGGTCAACTCGCGTATGCTGATCTGTAAATGGCGTGCTTCAATCATCAATTCTTTCAAACGTTCTTTCACTTGTAAGATCCGAATCTCATCGCGAGGCAAGTCCTCGGTGACTTTCACAAAAGTGCCTTTTCCTTTGATGGTGACAAGGACTTGCTCATTTTCCAATACTTTGTAAGCTTTGCTGACGGTATTTGGATTCATCAACAGGTGCTTGGCCATTTCACGAACTGAAGGCACTTGGTCTCCGGCGGTTAGAACACCGTTCAGAATATCTTCTTTGATACTTAAAACCAATTGCTCATAATAAGGTTTGCTGCTGGCTTTGTTAATGCGAACCACAAAATCAGCTCCTTTCATTTATGTGTACTAGTATACGTAGTACACTAGTGGAAGTAAAGTCTTTTATGATAAAATAAGCAAAAAGGAGCTGATGAGAACAATGAAGCGATGTGAGTGGGCCAACAGTACGCCAGCAATGCAAGAGTATCATGATTCGGTCTGGGGAAAACCTGAGTATGAGGATCAGCAGTTATTTCGAAAACTGGTGTTAGATATGAATCAAGCAGGATTGAGCTGGCAAACGATTTTAAATAAAATGGCAAATTTTGATGCGGCATATGATCAGTTTGAAATCACCAAAGTAGCGAACTATACGGAAGAAAAAGTGGAAGAGCTGATGATGAATCCAGGAATCATTCGCAATCGACGAAAGATTGAAGCAGCGATCATCAATGCCCAAGAAGTTTTAAAAATCCAGCAAGAATACGGCAGTTTCTCTGCATTCTTGTGGCGATATGTCAATCATGAGCCGATCATCAATGAATTTCAGCAGCAATCCGATGTACCAACCCATTCGGAAATCTCCGATCAGCTAGCAAAAGACTTGAAAAAGCGAGGCTTTAAATTTGTCGGAACGACAACTATTTACGCCTTTATGGAAGCGGCTGGTATGGTCAACGATCACTTAGTTACTTGTGTTTGTCGAAGGTCAGAAGCAATCGTAAAATAAAGGAGTGAGATTAATGGGAAAAGTGATATTTTATGGTGCAATCAGCCTAGATGGCTATTTAGCAGGGCTAGAGGATCAACTGGACTGGCTGTTTCAAACCGACACCGGTGTTGCAACGACCTATGAAGCATTTTTTGCGACTATCGACACGACCGTAATGGGAAGAAAAACCTATCAAGAAGCGAAAAAACTGATGGATGAGGGACCGTTGTATCCTGAAACGACAAATTATGTTTTTTCCCATACCCGAAAAGAACCGCTGCCGGATGCAACCTTAGTGGCATCGGATCCAGTTGCATTTGTTTCAGCATTGAAACAAGAGAAAAACGTATGGGTAGTGGGTGGGGGTTCCCTATTAAAACCCTTACTAGAAGCGGATCTGATTGATGAATGGTTTATTCAAATCGCGCCGGTGCTTTTAGGAGAGGGCAAGCCACTGTTTGAAGCGGGGGATTACGCGAGGCGCTTGACGTTTGTTGAAACAAAACAGATGGGGGAACTGACAGAACTTCATTATGTTCGAAAAGCTGAGCAAGTAAGCAAGTAAAAAATACAAACTATTTTTCTACGCAAAAAAGACCAAGAAACTCAACGCTGAGTTCCTTGGTCTTTTGATACAGATTCATGGATTAGTTGAATCGTTGAAAGAGTTCAATATATTTTGCAATGATCGTTTCAAAGAAGCTTACTGTATCTGGATTGATTTCCTTGTTTTCATCAATCAAGTTGGTGATTCCACCGATATAGGCTTCTGGTTGTTGCAGAGTAGGCATATCCAAAAAGACTAATGATTGACGTAGGTGATGGTTTGCACCAAAGCCGGCGATCGCTCCAGGAGAAACGCTGACAACCAATGCTGGTTTACCACCCCAGCTGCTAGCACCATAAGGACGAGAACCGACATCCAAAGCATTTTTCAACGCTGCAGGAACAGAGCGATTGTATTCTGGTGTAAAGAAGAAGACACCATCAACGGCGCTTAGTGCTTCACGAAATGCTGTCCATTCAGCAGGAACTTTTCCTTCAACTTCCAAATCTTCATTGTAAAATGGCAAGTTGCCGATCTCAATGAAAGATGCTTCAAAACCTTCTGGTAATAATGATGCGAATTTTTTCGCTACGAGTTTATTAAATGAACCTTCCCGTAAACTGCCGACGATAAAACCAATTTTTTTTGTCATGTAAAATTCCTCCTTGTTGTTTTCTACTCTTTTAGCTTACCAAAAGTAAGTGAATGGTGCAAATAAAACGATTTGACTTTAAAAAGTTTCTCTATTACTAATGATACGCGTCCAGATTCATTCTGGCAAAAGATAACCATGCTTAAAAAATCAGGAAAGAAAAACTTTTTTTAGCTGTAAAGAAAAAACTCTTTACACCATTGGAAAAACCTGTTAAACTAGCTCTTGTGATTAAATCAATGGAGGTGTAAATAATGGCAGTAAAAATTCGTTTAAAACGCATGGGTTCTAAAAAGAAACCTTTTTACCGTATCGTCGTAGCAGATTCACGTTCTCCTCGTGACGGACGTTTCATCGAAACAGTTGGTACTTACAATCCTTTACTAGACCCAGCTGAAGTGACAATCAAAGAAGATCTAGTTCTTGATTGGTTATCTAAAGGTGCGCAACCTTCAGATACAGTTCGTAACATCCTTTCTAAAGAAGGCGTTATGAAAAAACACCACGAAGCAAAATTCACTAAGAAATAAGGTGACTTTGGATGAAAGATTTGCAAGAATTAGTCTTAACGATCGTTTCACCACTTGTTACCAAACCTGAGGATATCAAGCTTGAGCTGGTAGAGTCAGATGATTTCTTGGAATATAATCTTACTGTGGCACCAGAAGATATTGGTCGTATCATCGGTAAACAAGGGCGGGTTGCCAAAGCAATTCGAACGATCGTTTACAGTGTACGGACAAATGGACCAAAGAAAGTTCGTTTGAATATCATTGATGGTAAATAAGCAAGAATGAAAAGCATTTCTCTTTGAGGAATGCTTTTTTTGTAAAATTCATGCTTAAGATGGAGGACAAAAAAAGGTGGTTTTGAGATAATCAAAAGGAGGAGGTGCTTGTATGTCTCAACTAATCGCATGGATCGTCGTTCTTTTGATCCTCGTCTTTATTTATAAAATTGGTTCTTTTCTTTGGCGAACGCTAGGGATCTTGTTGTTGCTCTTTTTAATTTGGGTCTATCGTGACGAGATCATGACGCAATTGAACCAATGGACACAAAACTTTCGTTGGGGCGACCTATCGACGATCGCCAATCAAGTTTGGCAATGGATCAAGGATGGCTTTCAATCACTGCAAAATTGGGTGACAAATCTTTAAAAAATCAACAAAAAAATGACAGAAAATCTGACTTGTTTGTCATTTTTTTTATTGAGGGGTATCCTTTGTATAAGGAGGGGAACATCATGAAAAAAGAACTAGGATTATTCGTTACGCTGCTGACGATGGGCGCCTTAGCTGGCTGCAATAATCAACAGGAACCAGAAACAAGTCAAGCCAGTAGTGCCGAAACAACAGCGACGAGTATGGTGGAAAGTACCCAAACGCAAGCAAGTAGTCAATCAGAAACCAGTCAATCAAGTACGTCTTCTAGTCAGGCGGCTTCTAGGGATTCTTCAAACACGAATAGTACTGCAGATATCTACGCTCAAATACAAGCGGTATTCCCTGATCTTGTCTTACCCAAGGACATTCCACTTGCTTCAGGTAAATTGTTGAATGCAGCCACAGCTGGCAGTCAAGCCGATGCCTCAATTCTTTATTATGGACTTGATCAGCAGTTGCCTCTCAATGACAAGGCTTTGAACGAGGAAACACCGATTGCTGCTTTTCAATCAAAAGAGTATCAATCAGTGGATGAAGCTGCCGCAGCGGTCAATGTAACAGCTGATGATGGCGGACAAGCCGTTGATCTCGGATATGGGATTACTGGGCATATGCAAGGAGCTGCTGGCTCCAGTTATTTGAGCTGGCAAGAAGGAAATTGGTCATTGACTGTTCGAGCAGTCAACCAAGAAGAACAAGATCCTGTGCCGGTTGCCAAAGAAGTGGTGGCGTATCTGGAAGAAGCTATGCTCCCAGCGCCTGAGGTCGGTCAAATCACCATCGATATGGGAAAAAATGACCATACAGCAACTACCGTGGTCTGGCAACAAGAAAAGACCCTTCGAACGGTGCAACATCAAGATGCACGTTCGGCATTGAAAATGGCCGTTTCTATGAATCAATAAAGCTTATATTAGGACAATGCCCCTTTGATCAAGCGTCGAAGGGGCGTTTTTCGCGCGATGATTTTGAGGAAAACATGGGGCGCTAGGAAACGGCTAGAATTCGCTACTTTGCTATGCTAAAATAGAACAGAAGTTAGAAGAAATGGGGAACGAACGTGACAGAATATTTAAACGTAGGGAAAATCGTCAATACACATGGGATCCGTGGAGAAGTACGAGTGATATCGCAAACGGATTTTCCAGAAGAACGCTACCGTAAAGGGGCTGAATTGACACTTTTTCGTGAAAATAAAGAGCCATTACCATTGATCGTTTCAGGTCATCGCAAACATAAAAATTTTGATTTGTTAACGTTTGAGGGCTATCCCAACATCAACGACGTTGAACCGTTTCGTAACGGCATTTTAAAAGTTACCAAGGATGATTTGGTGGATCTAGCAGAAAATGAGTTTTACTACCATGAAATTATTGGTCTGGAAGTCGTCGAAGAGGATGGCACAGTCATTGGTAAAGTCAAAGAGATCCTTTCACCAGGCGCCAATGATGTTTGGGTGGTACAGCGAAAAGGGAAGAAGGATGCCTTGATTCCTTATATCGAGTCGGTTGTCCACACGATCGATCTTGAAAATGGTCAGGTCACTGTGGAAATCCCAGAAGGGTTGTTAGACGATGAGAATTGATGTGCTGACACTATTTCCACGAATGTTTGAAGGGCCTCTAGGAGAGTCGATCATCGGCAAAGCACGGGAAAAGGAACTGTTAGAAATCAACGTCTCTAATTTCCGTGATTATTCTGACAACAAACATCAAACAGTGGATGACTATCCTTATGGTGGCGGAGCAGGAATGTTATTAAAAGTCCAACCTGTCTATGACAATATCAAAGCGATCGAAGAAGCAACACCAGAAACGAAAAAGCGGGTGATCCTATTAGACCCAGCGGGAAAACCCTTTGATCAAAAGATGGCGGAAGAATTCTCTACCGAAGAGCACCTTGTTTTTATTTGCGGTCACTATGAAGGCTATGATGAACGAATCCGTTCATTGGTCACTGATGAAGTGTCACTGGGGGATTACGTCTTGACTGGCGGCGAATTGGGGGCAATGGTCATGATCGATGCGACGGTCAGGCTATTACCAGAAGTTTTGGGCAATCAAACCTCCGCACAAACTGATTCTCATTCCACTGGTTTATTAGAGCATCCGCAATATACACGCCCGGCAGAGTTCAAAGGCATGAAAGTGCCGGAAGTTTTGATGAATGGCAATCATAAACTGATCGAGCAGTGGCAATTAAAAGAATCATTGCGCCGAACGTATCAGCGACGTCCAGATATGCTGGAAACTTATCCGCTGACCGCTGAAATGCAGAAGCTTTTAAAAGAAATTGAAGACGAAGCGAAGACTGGCAACTAAAATAGTGCCAGTTTTTTTGATATTCTGCGCTATGACAAGAAAATTCTCTTTACAGCCTGTGGTCGACTGTGGTAAGATATTTCAGTGAGTGTAAACTCAACTATTACGATGTTCCGCTGGAGCTTTCATGCTTTAAGAATGTTTGGGAATAAGGAGAATGATAAACATGAATCCATTGATTCAAGAACTAACTCAAGAACAATTACGTACTGACATCCCAGCTTTCCGTCCTGGGGACACTGTTCGCGTTCACGCGAAAGTTGTCGAAGGAACTCGCGAACGTATTCAGTTATTTGAAGGTGTTGTCATCAAACGCCGCGGTGCTGGTATCAGCGAAACTTATACAGTTCGTAAAGTATCAAACGGTGTAGGTGTTGAACGTACCTTCCCATTGCACACACCACGTGTTGCACAAATCGAAGTTGTTCGTTACGGTAAAGTACGTCGTGCAAAATTGTACTACTTGCGTGCATTACACGGAAAAGCAGCTCGTATCAAAGAAATTCGTCGTTAATCATTTATTATCAGATGAAGCAAAAGCCCTTGATTTCAAGGGCTTTTTTCTTTTGACTAAGGTGAAAAGAACTTTTCATTTGTTGTGATAAAATGAAGAAACGACTATACAAATAGGAGGGGTTTCATTGAATGAAAGAAGTAACAATCTTGGACGAGAAGAAATAATCATCGAAAAGGAGTTCGTCAGACGGCCAAAGGTTCCATGGTCGAAGGACGTTCAACGCTTTTTACGTTTTTTGCATGATCAGCAGATAAATTATGTGCCGAAACCATTAGGGTTTGATCAGGAAGAACATGAGTTAGTTTCTTTTGTTCCAGGGGAGGTATATGATCAGCCATTGCCGGATGAGCTTTATACTGATGAGGTTCTTTGTTTAGTAGCTGAACGATTAAGAGATTTTCATGATCGAAGTGTTGGTTTTCTGGAAAGGTTAACTGGTGAGGAACAGTGGATGTTGGATTACTCTGGCCCAATACAAGTGATGTGTCACAATGATTTTGCTCCGTATAATATGACGATCGTGGATGGGGAGCCATTTGGTCTTTTTGATTTTGACACAGTAAGGCCAGGAAGCAGGTTGTGGGATGTTTCTTATGCTGCTTATCGCTGGGTACCCTTGTATTTTGATGGGAACAGTCGTCTGAGTGAAACACAATGCCATCGATTGAAACTTTTTGTGGATACTTATCGGCTGTCCAATAATGACAGGTTACAGATTGTCGATTGTTTGACCGACCGCCTTTCAGCGCTAGCTGCTTTTATAATCAGAGAAGGAGAAGAAGGGAATGGAAATTTTCAGAAAAACATTGACGAGGGACATCTCGTTAAATACCAATATGACATTCAGCGCCTGAAAGAAAATAAATCACAAATCATCGACTTGATAAAAAAATAGAAGGATAGGGAATGATTTAAAAAAAGTTTACAAGATAGCGGAAGTCTCTCTTGATATTTCTAATTATAGAATCGTTATTTATATCGGTGATTTCACTCATTTTTTCTTCTTCATCTTTTATCTAATTCGGTATTAAAGAAAAAAACTTGAATTATTTCATTATTTTTTTCTAATAAACGATTACAGAAAAAAAGCAATATATTCCCCTTTTTTCGATGATTTCTATGGTAATCTTCTCGATAGAGAACTTTCTTTTATCTAGCTATTACTGACCTCTGTATGTTAGTTAATTACTTCACAAATAAAAGGAAGTTCTTTATTTAAACGAATTGAAAGAGGTGTCTTTGTGAAAGCAGCTGTAGTATCAAAAGATAAGGTTGTAAAAATCGAAGAAAAAGAATTGAGAGCGCTTCGGCCGAATGAAGCATTATTAGAAATGGAGTGTTGCGGTGTCTGCCACACTGACTTGCATGTAAAAGATGGCGACTTTGGCGATGCATCTGGAATCGTACTTGGTCACGAGGGAATCGGTAAAGTTGTTGCGATCGGTGATGATGTTACTTCTCTAGCAATTGGTGACCGTGCAAGTGTCGCCTGGTTGTATGAAAGCTGTGGATCATGTGAATACTGTGTGAACGGGAATGAGTCATTATGTCGTTCTGTTAGAAATGCCGGTTATTCTGTAGATGGTGGTATGGCTGAAGAGTGTATCGTTGTAGCTGACTATGCAGTGCAGGTGCCTGAGGACTTAGGTTCTGCTGAAGCCAGTAGCATTACTTGTGAAGGCGTAACGACATATAAAGCGGTGAAAGTTTCTGATATTAAACCAGGTCAATGGATCGCCATCTATGGTTTAGGCGGATTAGGAAACTTAGCCTTGCAATATGCAAAAAATGTCTTCAATGCAAAAGTGATTGGGATCGACATCAACGACAAGCAGTTGGACTTTGCAAAAGATCACGGCGCTGACCTTGTGATCAATCCTGCGAAAGAAGATGCAGCGAAAGTCATTCAAGAAGCAACCGGCGGCGCACATGCAGCTGTAGTAACAGCTGTTTCAAAAGCAGCCTTCAATTCTGCTGTCGATGCCGTTCGTGCGGGCGGTACGATTGTAGCGGTCGGTCTTCCACCAGAAAGCATGGACTTGAACATTCCTCGACTTGTATTGGACGGTATTAAGATTGTTGGCTCTCTTGTCGGAACACGAACTGATTTAGCAGAGGCTTTCCAATTTGCAGCTGAAGGAAAAGTCGTTCCTAAAGTTGTTATGCGTCAGTTAGAAGAGATCAATGATATTTTTGATGAAATGCTCTCTGGCCAAATCAAAGGGCGGATGGTCATAGATTTTCAAGAGAAATAAATGGAAAGAGAAATACCAACAGATAAATTTTAAACGAAGGAGAAAATTTCGTGTGTAATTTATTGATCATTGACAGCAATGAGCGAGGAGCAGTTAATGATATGATTCGTTTGATCGATCGTCATTTCCCAAATGTCATCTTACTTCCGACGGTTGATTCGAAAAAAGCGCTTCAGCGAACATGTCTTGAGCAAACGGTTGAAATTGCAGTGATCAATGCGGATGGCGAAGGAGACTGTTTTGAATTATACAAAGAATTGCTCTCTTTTTGCCCGAATGCAAAAGCAATTTTGTATTCTGCAGTAGAAAGCTTTGCTATCGCTCAAAAAGCGTTGCGTTACGGCTTGATCGATTATTTAGTGGAACCGATCACCAATGATTTTGTTTATGCATTGGACCGAGGGATTCAATCCATCAATCAGATTTCTTTGCTGCACGTCGAGAAAAACAATGAGGCTTCTCCTTCGCTTTCTTTAAGACATAAGATATTGCGCTATATTCATGAAAATTATAGAGAACATATTACATTAGACACTTTAGCAGATCACCTGCATTTAAGTCAGTATCACACCAGCCGTTTGATCAAGAATACCTTAGGGATGACCTTTTCATTGTACTTGATGATTTATCGTATTGAGGTTGCTAAAAAAAAACTTTCAACAAGTGATCGATCAATCAGTGAAATCTCTGTCAGAGCGGGATTCAATGATCCAAATTATTTTAGTAAGAAATTTAAAAAAGCAACTAGTTATACGCCCAAAGAGTATCGAAAAATTTATCGTGGGAAAGCTACCGTGATCGATTCAAGACTTGAGTTTTGAGTATTAAAAAAAGTAGAGCAGCTTGCGTTGAATTGATCAGCGAAAAAATGGCTTCTATGCGATGCGTATTTGGTTACTTTTTCATAGGTAAGAAAAGCAAAAAGGTCTTGCATACAAAGACCTTTTTTTACTTAAAAAAACATTTTTGGATGAGCTGATAGAAACCAAGAGCAAATGATAAGGTTTGATGTTTTTGTGAATCAACTGATAGGTGGTATAATGAGAGCGGATTCGTTAATGCAGCTTATCAAAGAAAAGAGGCAAGAAAATGGCGAACAAAATGGTGTTTATAAATTTGCCTGTCACTGATATCAAACGTGCAACCTCCTTTTATGAAGCGTTGGGATTTGTCAAAAATGAAGAGTTCTCAAACGAGACTAGCAGCGGGATGGTTTGGAGTGAATCGATTTGGGTGATGTTGTTAGAACATGAGTTTTATCAACAGTTTCTGAATGGCAGACGTATTGCGGATACGAAGAACACAAGTGGTGCATTGATTGCGTTTAGCTTCGATACTCCAGAAGAAGCGAAGAATTTTGCGAAGATTGCAGAAGAAAATGGCGGCCAATCGTTCCAAGTTGACATGGGTATTCCAGAAGACGTGATGGTCGGCTATGAAATCGTTGATCCCGACGGCAATCAGCTTGAATCAGCGTGGATGAATGGCTATTAGCAAAGTGATCGTTTAAATAAAAAGTAAAAAAGTGGTTCAGTATGCAGTTCCTTCAAGAAGTTAGGCTTTTGTGCTAACTTTTTGAGGGCTGTTTTTTCTTGACGGGATTCTTGAGTTTTGTAAGATTGATCAGTCCCCTTTGTCTAAATGCTAAAAAAGAGGTATGATACAAGAAAAAGGAGTGGAGACGAAGTGAAATATTCAACCAAATACAGCGACGCCATTCACATCCTCGCTTACATCCACCTCTTTAAAGGAACTGATCTATCAAGTGATCGGATCGCCCAGAGTGTTGAAACGAATCCTGCCTATGTTCGCCGGATTATGAGTGATTTGCGTATTGCCGGATTGATCGAAAGCCAAAGAGGAAAACCAAACCCTAAACTAACGAAGGAACCAAATGAGATTTCTTTGTTGGACATCTATGCGAGTGTTGAAAAAGATCACCATCTTTTACATGCAGACAAAAAAACCAACCCCAACTGCTTAATTGGGGGGAATATTCAAGCGGTATTAGAAGAAACCTATGATGTGCTGCAAAAGAAAATCGAGCAGGAGATGAGTGCCATCTCGTTGCAATCAATCATTGAAGGCATTCGAGGAGAAGCCAAACAGTAGATTGAACGGACACAACACAGTAAAAAGAACTTTCACCTGCTAAGCAATTTCTTGACAGGAAAGAAAGTTTCTTTTATACTCTAGTTGTAACTTGATTAGTAACAACTATTTTAGTCAAACAAAAGATGAGGAAGGATGATTATCATGAAAATCGGTGTTATTGGCGCAACAGGAAATGCAGGTTCAGCTATTTATCAAGAAGCAGTACAGCGAGGACATGAGGTGACTGCTATCGTTAGAAATGAAGCTAAAGCCAAAGAACAATTTGGTGATACAGTCAAAACACTTACAAAAGATGCTTTTTCGTTAACAGAAGGAGACCTCGACGGGTTTGACGTGTTGGTCGATGCGTTTGCGACAAGTCCTGACCAAGCGTACTTGCATGTGGATCTGGCAACAAAATTGGTTCATTTGTTTCGAGAAAAGGACACACGCTTGTTCTTCATTTTAGGAGCTGGTAGCTTGCTCAATGAAGCGGGCGAACGCAATCTTACCGAATTGAAAAAAGCCCCAGGAAGTGAAAGCTGGATCGCGATTCCAGAAAACCAGTTAGATGAGTACCTCTTTTTAGAAACAGTCAAAAGTGTCCCTTGGGTTGGGGTTTCTCCTGGAAACGTCTTTCAAGAAGGACCAGCTAAACCAGCGATTTTAGGGAAAGATCACTTGCTATTCAATGACCAAAAGGAATCAGTAACATCCAGTGGTACGTTAGCCAAAGCAATCCTTGATGAAATCGAAACAGTGCGACATGAAAATACTCGTTTTACTGTGATTGATGCAGAGTAGTTCAGCGATGATTGAGAAGGAGAACCCAATCGATTAAGATCGGTTGCTGACAAAGGTTAGTAAGTAGACTGATTCAGGCGACTTCTCTTTATTCACATTTTTTGTTTCCAGTACCCAGCAATTTAGACGAGACAAATCCTCTGTGTTTGCTTATAATCAAGGACAGAGGTGAGAAAATGAATAAAAAAATCGAAGCGTATGAATTGATGCTTCTGCAATTAAAAGGGTTGTTAGAAGCGGAGAGTAATTGGATCGCCAATCTAGCCAACTCTTCTGCTTTACTGAATGAAACATTGGAAGATACAGTATTTGCCGGCTACTACTTATTTGAAGAAGGCGAACTGATCTTAGGCCCATTCCAAGGAAGAGTATCTTGCACCAGAATCACATTAGGCAAAGGGGTTTGTGGGGAATCAGCGGAGAAAAAAACCACATTGATCGTACCCAATGTCAAAGAACATGAAAATTATATTTCTTGTGACTCAACAGCAATGTCTGAAATCGTAGTTCCCATGGTAGCTGGTAATCAGCTGCTTGGCGTGCTGGATATCGATAGTGGAAAAACAAACAGCTATGATGCGATCGATCAGAAATATCTGGAAGAATTTGCGGCGTTATTGGTAGCAATTCGCCAATAAAGCACTTGTTTTTTAATATTAACGTAAAAACAACATGATGTTTTGAAGCGAAGCGTTCATTGAATATGAACGCTTTTTTTAGTTATTATTTACAAATTACGGGCATATTGCTTTATTTAATTAAAATCAGATGATAATATGATAATACAATTAGAAAAATGAATTTTTAAGGAGAGAATTATGGAAGCAGAAACAATTGTATTAGGTAAAGCATATGAATGTAAACCAGTTGGCTTACAAAGCCGTGTGATCGGTGAAGTGGTCAGAAAAATGGAAAGGTGTGTCGTATTAAATGTGATTCGCTATGATGGAATCGATCATGAAGATATCGAAGAACGTTGCGGACGAGTAGTTGAAAAATACAATGAGATCTATCAACCAGCACTAGTTGAGTGCTTTTTTAGCTGATCCATTGGTAATCACCCAATCAAAATAAAATGAAACCATGCACGTAAACCAATTCCCTTAAAAAAGGGGCTGTTTCTTGGAAGCAGCCTCTTTTTTTGATTCTTGGACACAGCTGCGTAGAAAAATACATGCTATAATGGGCGAGAAACTAGCAGAAAGCAGGGAGCAAAATGGAATTAGAAAAAACGGTCATTGATGACAAACAGATGCTTTTTGAATTGCCGCAGGAAGCAGGGCAACTGCAAATTGTTAAAGGAAAACTTATTGAAGCAAAAGACAATACCGTCCTCTTAGCCATAAAAAAAGGCCAATTACTATCAGTAACAGATGAGAAAACATTTGATGACAAACAAGAATATGACCGCTTAATAATCCTTACACCACCTTGGGAGATCATGGCGCCATACTTAGCGGCCTACTATCAAGAGAAATACCAACTGTCCAATGCTTCCAACGCACCTATCGTGATTCCACAGGAACTGCAACAAAAGGTCGCTGTTTGTGCGGAACCATTTGATTGCTTGATCGATTTTCTGGGTTATGTATCCACCAGCAAAAAGGAAACGAAAGAGGTGAAAAAGGGGGGCAAACCTCGTCATAAATGGTCAAAAGAATTACAAGATGAACCCTTTATGGTGGATTATCAAGGAAGTACAGCAACGGTCTATTGGCAGAAACGCAACGAGGTTCGAATTGAAAAAGGCGCTACCTTGCGTCAAGAGGTTCCTTTGAACAAAGACGGCTCGGTGGGCTTTTCAGCTCGATTAGCAGAAAAGATACGGCAAGAGAATCAATCAGCGATCAAAGAGGGACGAACGATTGAAGACGTCGTATTAAAAAGTGTCAATGAGGTCGGCATGTTTCTTTACTATGGGGGGACCAATGGCTGGCTTCAATTAAAAGATCAGCAAGGAAGAACCCTGAACGAGCGAACGGTGGAATAGAAAAGAGAGATACTGAACAAGAAAGCGATCCACCAAAGCGAACGGAATCAGCTTTGGTGGATCGCTCGTATAGTTTAACTAGGAGTAGTCTCTTCATCAATCAAGACAAATTCTTGGCCGGTCTTGGACAAAACAAGGCTCGGTTTTGCAGTTCCTTCCTTTTCAGCTCGATACGCCTCTCGGTGCTTTTGCAGATGTTCGGGGCGTTTTAACCAAGCTTGAAAGGCTTTTTTCTCAGTCCATTTTGACACTAACTGGAAAACGAGGCGGTCTTTTGATTCTGAAAACCAAGCTTCAGCAGAGTGACACCCAGCAAATGTTTTCATTGAGGCGGTATCTTTTTTCATTTTAGCAAGAAAGATGTCTTTGCCTTCTGGAATGACTTCAAACGCAACGGTACGGATATACATGAAATTCCTCCTTGCTGTGAGTGATTTCATTTAGTATAGCGCTAATTGAGAATCATTGTCAATTAGCATTGAGAATTTGTACGTTTGTATCGATTTTTGCTTTTTGATTAAATCCTTCAAAAGCCTTGAACAAATGAAAAAAGTACGTATAATTAATATACGTACTGAAGAGTCCGAAGAGTATTGGAGAAAATGGATACTTGGGGAAGTCTTTCTTTTCTCACGTGCAATACTCTTCGTTTGTTTAGTGTACCACTCCCATTTTAAAATAGATACGTTTTTTTTTACTTTCTGAGGAGATTTCTTTTATTCCTTGAGTTGAAAGGCAAAAAAGTGGGAAGGTTCTGAGAAAGCGCTATGAAGACGAAATTTGTGTCTTCTTTTTTTGTATGAAAGGTAAGGAAAATTAAGAAAGTTTTTTATCCATTTTACCTGCGAAATGATGTATAAGAGAGTAGCCAAAGTACTGATCACTAGAAGATCAGTACTTTTTTGTATGCTTTCTTGGCACGACTCCTGTCAACGATATTCAGCATAAAGTCGCACTTTTCTAATTTTTACATTCAGAAGAGCGCTTCTGACACAACCATGTAACCTCTTACATTTTTTGGTCGAGTTAAATTGACAGGCTGCATAAACATGCGGTAAACTCGGTACAACAAACAGAATTTTTTGAATTATCTGAATGTTAGAAGGGGATGAGTAGAAATGGGGAAACGTAGCAAGTATGCAGTATCGCTTGTGTTACTAGGCAGCTTCTTTTTAGCAGCTTGTAAAAATGGCGCGCAAGAAAACGAGACGGATTCATCAGCAGCTTCTTCTGCAGAGCAAGTGATCAATGTGCAATTTTCAGCAGAGATGGGCAGTGCCGATATTTCTTTAGCAACCGACTCTTATAGCTTTATTACTCTGAACAATGCTTATGAAGGCCTTTATCGCTTGGATGATAACAATGTTCCTGTAATTGCTGGGGCAAGTAAAGACGCTGAAGTCAGTGAAGATGGCCTGACCTATACCATTTCACTGCGAGAAGAGGCAAAATGGTCCAATGGTGATCCAGTTACAGCGGCTGATTATGTTTTTAGCTGGCAGCGAACCGTTGATCCAGCTACAGCTTCCAATTATGCCTATATGCTAGCACCCGTTAAAAATGCATCTGCTATTTCAGATGGCACGCTAGATAAAAGCGAGTTAGGGATCGAAGCAGTCAATGATCATGAGTTGAAAATCACGTTAGAAAAACCAACACCTTACTTTTTATCTTTACTGGCTTTTCCAACCTTCTTCCCACAAAACGAACGTGTCGTGGAGGAATTTGGTGATCAATACGCCTTAACAAGTGAAAACGCGGCGTACAATGGACCATTCCTATTGACCAATTATGCTGGCCCAGGCACCGATATCCAGTGGTCATTGGAAAAAAATCCGGATTATTGGGATGCCGATTCAGTCAAACTTGAAACAGTTAATTTCGATGTCGTGAAAGACTCATCGACTGCTTATAACTTGTACGAAAGCGGGCAAGCCGATGACATTATTTTAAGCGGTGAATTGGCGATGCAGAATGTGAATCATCCTGATTACATTGTTCAGCCTAGTGCAACCACTCAGTATTTAGAAATGAATCAAGCACCAGAAGATTCGCCTTTTCGAAATGCAAATTTGCGGCAAGCCATTTCTTATAGCATGAATCGGCAACAAATCGTTGAGAATATTTTAGGCAACGGCTCATTACCGGCTGTCGGTTTTGTTCCTTCTGACCTAGCTTTCAATCCAGAGACAAAAGCTGACTTTGTTGAGGATGCGGCAACCACGTTAGCCTTTGACGAAGAAAAAGCCCAAGAGTATTGGGAAAAGGCCAAGGCAGAACTGGGTATCGATACATTGTCTTTTGAACTGCTGACCTCAGATACCGACCAATCGAAAAAAATGGCGGAATACATTCAAGGAACCTTGCAGCAAACACTGGATGGATTGACTGTCGAAGTCACAAACGTTCCTTTTTCTGTTCGTTTGGATCGTTCCAATAGCGGCGATTTTGAGATGGTCATGAACAATTGGATCGGGGACTATGCAGATCCAATCAACTTTTTGGAATTGTTCAAAAAAGACAGTTCCTACAATCGTGGGAAATGGCTAAATGATGACTACGACCAATTGATCGAACAAGCCTCCAATGAAAATGCCAACGACCCAGAAGCCCGTTGGGAAAATATGGTGGAAGCAGAAAAAATCTTAAATGAAGATTTGGGCGTTATACCGCTTTTCCAAAGTGCAGAAGCACATCTGCGGTCGCCTAAGATCAAAGGCCTCATCGTTCATAGTGTCGGTGCTGCCTATGATTATAAAAATGTGTTTGTCGAAGAATAAGTAAAAAAAACAATTCTTTCATACATCTACCGACTGACGTAGTCAAACAGTACTGCAGAAAAGAGGAACGCCAAGCGTTCAGCAACTAGAGCAAGGAATAAAGCCGTTCTTTATCTAGCAGTGAAGAGGAATGATTCATTCCAGCTAGATAAGAACGGCTTTTCCTTTTGGGAGGAACACGAATGAAAATCACAGCAGTTGAAACGAAGCTAATTCCGATCCAGCTGAATGCACCGTTTAAAACGGCGCTCAGAGAAGTGCACGCCGTCGAAGTGGTTAGAGTGCTGCTTTCTTTTGATAATGGGATCGTTGGCATCGGAGAAGCAGCACCTACCGAAGTGATCACCGGTGACACGAAAGAAAGTATTTTAAAAGATATCGAAACTGTTTTTGCCCCTTTCCTGTTAGGTAGAAAGGTAGATGCGCAATTGTCGGTAATGGATGAGCTTCATGCGTTGATCCAGCATCATACGAGCCCTAAAGCGGCGATCGATATCGCGTTGCATGATGCACTGGCAAAAGCGGCTAACTTACCGCTTTACCGTTATTTAGGAGGTTCTGTCAATACACTGACAACCGATTATACGATCAGTGTCGGCTCACAGGAGCAGATGCTACAGGATGCGCAAGCAAAAGTCCAAGCGGGATTTCGCTCCTTGAAAATCAAACTAGGGGCAGGAACGATCGAAGAGGAAGTTGCGAAAATTCGCCGCATCAATGAACGCTTGGCGGGAACGACCCCCTTTCGAATTGATGCCAATCAAGGCTGGACCAAAGAAGAAGCGGTGCAGATTTTAGACCAATGGCAAGACATTCCGATCGAGTTTGTTGAACAGCCAGTAAAAGCCCATGATTTTGCTGGACTCAGCTATGTGACTGCTCGTACGACGATTCCGATCATGGCCGATGAAAGTCTTTTTTCCTATGAGGATGCCAAACGTTTGATTGCTGAAAACTGCTGCAATTATTTGAACATTAAATTGATGAAAAGCGGCGGGATCAAAGAGGGACAAAAAATTTATCAATTGGCAAAAGAACATCAAGTGCCGGTGATGGTCGGTTCGATGATTGAAGGGTATGGTGGAATGGCTGCCGCCGCCCATTTTGCCTTAGGGATGAACGATGTCCAATTTTATGATCTGGATGTTCCTTTTATGTGGGAGACCCAAACGACTTCCCCTGAAACGCAAGGGATTCTTCAGCGTCCAGGAAGCTTGAGCGTCACCGAACGCATCGGACTAGGAATCAACGAATAAACAGTTATGAGAGGTGCAAAGATGAAACAAATTGTTCAGGCTGGCTCTTCCTTCTTATGGAAGGAACCCAAAGAAAACAAAGTACTAGCAAAAATCAAAGCATTCCCTTTAGAAGCACTGCACACTTTTTTGACTGATGAAGATACGATGCGGCTTTATCAGGAAAGCTTAGTGGACTCCGAAGTATTATATGGGACGATTGTAGAAGTCATCGACCAAACGGATGGTTGGGCCCATGTGATCGTCTTGGATCAAAAAAGCAATAAACACCCACTTGGCTATCCCGGCTATCTACCAAACGAGGTATTGAAGCCATTGCCACCAGACTATGCAACAGCTAAAAGAATGCTCGGCGTGACTGCCAAAGAAGCTTTGCTTGTTTTTGACTCTGCTACACGGATCGTTTCTTTTGGGACGGTTTTACCCCTAGTTGGGGAAACCACAGATTCCTATCGAGTGGCTACGCCTAATGGACCAGCAACGATCGCTAAATCCTTTGCTCAAGTCATTGTGGATACATGGACAAATCTGCCCGAGAAAATGATTGCACTAGCAGAACAATTTTTGAATCAGCCCTATGTCTGGGCAGGCATTAGCGGCAGTGGCTTTGATTGTTCTGGATTCATGTATTCGCTGCATCGACTTCATGGTATTTTGATCCCCCGAGATACGATTGAGCAAGCACAACAAGCAAACATTGTACCTTACAGTCAGGCACAACCGGGAGATCTGTTGCTATTTGCTTATGAAGAAGGAAAAGGTGAAGTCCATCATGTTGGGTTGTATTTGGGGGATGATGAAATGATTCATTCAAGAACACCCGGATCGCGGGTCATGAAAACCAAAATCGCTGGTTCTAATTATGAACCGGAACTAGCAGTTGTGGCGCGCTATTGGCAAGACAAACCAAATACACCAATTGAACCGGGCACATAAGCAATCCTTTACTGACTTTGAGGAAAGGAGCGTTTGATGACAAAAGATGACGTTTATTTAGAAATAAATCATATCCTAAAAAAATATCAAGCAACATTGGAAATGGGGTTATGGATTGGTACGCCAACGAAATGTCTTGTTGACTATCAGAGTCATAAGTCATTTCCAGCAGCAAGTATCAGTAAGCTTGTATTGTATGCCTATTACCTTGAACAAATCATCGAAAAAAAGATCGATCCCCAACAAGTAATTTGTGTGAGCCCCGTTGATCTGACAGGTGGCGCTGGGGTCCTCCGTCTTTTTCCTCAGAAAAAAAGCTGGGCTATCAGTGAACTGCTTACAGCGATGATCGCCGTATCTGATAATACCGCCACCAATGTACTGTTGGACTTAGCTGGGTTGCCCACACTTCAAGCATGGATCCAGGAGCCGGAGATCCAATTTGAACGGTATATGATGCGACCGATTAAAGACAAGGAGAACCGCTTGACCCCTTCGGCGGCTGCCAAACTACTACTAAGGTGTGTTAAACAAGAAGAAGCTGCCCTAGGATTTTCAGCCTTAAATCAGCAGCAATTTCAAGAGGGCATACCAGGGACTTTTGCTGAAACAACGCATCCTGCGTGCCGCATTTTTAATAAGACAGGCCGTCTTGACCGCATCGAACACGATGTAGCGTATTTACAAGCCAATGAAACGACGATCATCATTGCGGCGTTTTCCTATGATAAAACCGGTAGTGGTCAAGGGATCAGTTGGCTAAGAGAAATTGGTCAAACAGTCTATCAGCAATGTTTTTAAGTAAAATACGCTGCGTATCGATCCTCACTCAGAGGTACTCGATACGCAGCGTATTAATTATTTACGACGATAAAATCTCCCATATCATAACGATGCCGTGACTGAGAAAATTCAAAAGGCGTCCCATCGCCGAGATAAACCGTTTGTTCCACTTCTAAGATGGGATCGGTGGCAGCACAAGCTAAGTATTGCTGATCATAGTTATCTGCACGATCCGCTTTGATGCGACGGACAGATGTCCCAATCGAGGAGTGTAGCTGGTTGGTGATATAACCGTAGACCGATGAGTTTAAGACTTCCTCGGTAATCCCGGGAATGACATGAAGCGGCATGATGGTATATTCTAAAACAACGGGTATATCGTCAAACAGGCGCAAACGAACGATATCATAAATTTGTTGGTCACTGCGGATTTTTAGTTTTTCTTGTTCTTTCTCATCGGGAAAAAGAATGGCAAAAGAAATGATCTTGCTGGTGATCTTTCCTGTTTCCCCAAGACGTTTGGTCAATCCACGATTGATCTTGGCGTTGTAATCGAAGGTTGAATAGGCGTCGCTGATAAAGGTACCCGTGCCTTTTTTACCGTAAATAATGCCTTCCATTTGTAAAATATTCAATGCTTTTTGAATCGTCACGCGGCTGGTCTGATAATGGACAGCCAGTTCGGATTGCTTCGGCAATTTTTTCTCTTCTTCGTAAAACCCGTGATTGATTTTGCTCCGTAGATCGGCAGCGATGTCATGGTAGTTCGCCATTTGCTTCACCTCAAAATAATAATAAGTGATAAAACGAAGTATGTAAACTTGGAGCTTTACATACCTTGTTTTAAAGGCTTTTCCTGCGTTTACATTCTTCAGGAAATGAATTACATTTGTAATGTAATCGTTTTCTAGCGATTGAAGAATAGGGGTATAGGAGGGAGTTTTATGCAAGGATTTATGGATCGACTCGCTGACGTTTTAGGAAAGTTTGCCAATAGGATCAACAATTTACGCTACATCATGGTCATTAAAAATGCCTTTGCTGCTTTGATTCCAGTAATCATTACCGGAGCATTTGGTACTTTGTTTTCAGCAATGGTTTTTGATGCTGAAAATGGATTGGCACAAATCGAGGCACTGCGCTTTTTAGAAAGTTTAAAACCGATCTCATCTGCGGTCAGTTATGTGACGTTGAGTTTCTTAACGATCTATGCAGTGTTTCTGATTGGGATTGAGCTAGCAAAATTAAATAAGATTTCGGGGGTCTTTCCAGGAATCATCGCCGTGATGTCTTATCTTTCTGTTAATCCAATGATCTTTGAATTTTTGCACGAAGATGCGACGGTGGTTGCTGAAAACGTGCTGGCTAAGCAATATACGGACACGAAAGGTCTATTTTTAGGCATGTTCGTTGCGATCGTTTCCATCGAGCTTTATGCGTGGCTAGGAAGACAAAAACGGCTGCAGATCACGATGCCTGATAGTGTTCCAGGGAATGTTTCGGCAAGTTTTTCGGCATTGTTTCCAACGATTTTCACCGTGACCATCATCGCCACCGCTGGTTTTACTATCAAAGCACTCACAGGGATGTATGCTTACGATATCATCTACAATGTCGTCCAACGACCACTGGAAGGGATCGTCCAAGGATTACCAGGTATCTTGTTGTTGATGTTTATCGCACAAGTCTTTTGGGTCATCGGGATTCATGGGAACCAGATGGTCAAACCCATTCGTGAACCATTGTTGCTGGCAGCAATCGCCGTCAACACGGAAGCTTTTGAAGCTGGAAAAGAAGTACCCAATATCATTACGATGCCGTTTTGGGATATGTATATGAGTATGGGCGGCTCTGGCGTGACGATTGGGTTGCTGATTGCGATTTTGATCGCCGGCAAGCGGGAGGACATGCGCCAAATCACTAAATTGTCATTAGCACCTGGGATTTTCAATATCAATGAGCCAGTGATCTTCGGAATGCCAATTATGTTGAATCCCATTTTGGCGATTCCCTTTATCCTGACACCATTAGTAACAGGAACGATTGGGTACGTGGCCACAAGCCTAGGCTTTGCCGCTAAAGCAGTGGTAATGGTCCCATGGCCAATGCCACCGATCGTCAATGCTTATCTAGCTACTGCTGGGGATATCGGGGCTGTGATCACGCAAGTTATCTGTATTGTCGTGGCGATTTTGATCTATCTCCCTTTTGTTTTGGTAATGAATCGCACGACCAATGAAGTTGCATAAAGGAGTTTTGAAAAAATGGTAAAAATACCTGAGACATTTATTTTAGGGGCTGCTTCGTCTGCTTGGCAGACAGAAGGCTGGCAAGGAAAGAAAGAAGGGCAAGATTCGTATCTCGACCGCTGGTACAAAGAAGAACGCTTTGTTTGGCATAATGGCTATGGACCGGCTGTTGCGACGAATTTTATGGAAAAGTTTTCAGAGGATATTCAACTGATGCAGGAGGTTCATTTGACCCATTACCGAACATCGATCAACTGGGCGCGCTTCTTTACCGACCATGAACAGCTGATCGTTGATGAAGACTATGCTGCTCATATCGATCAGCTTATCGACCAATTGCTTGCGGCTGGAGTCGAACCGATGCTTTGTTTGGAACATTATGAACTGCCAGCTAGTTTGATGGATGCCTATGATGGCTGGAGCTCGCGGAAAGTGGTCGATCTGTATACCCGTTATGCCGAGATCGCCTTCGAACGTTACGGTGATCGAGTCAAACATTGGTTTACCTTCAATGAGCCGATCGTTATTCAGACTCGTTGTTATCTCGATGCGATCCGCTGGCCCCATGAACAAAATACGAAAAAATGGATGCTTTGGAACTATCACAAAGTATTGGCATCCGCCCAAGCAGTGGCTGCCTATCATGAAAAAGGCTATGAGGGACGCATCGGTTGTGTGCTGAATCCAGAAATGGTTTACGCACGCTCTTCCTCACCGGAGGATCAAAACGCGCAAAAAATGTATGATCTCTTTTTCAACCGGATCTTTTTTGATCCAATGGTCAAAGGTCATTATCCAGAGGAACTTATCACACTTTGCCAAACCTATGGCATCTACTTTGATCCGACAGAAGAAGATTTGGAAACGATCCGCACCCATACGGTGGATTTCTTAGGGGTCAATCAGTACTACCCGAAACGCGTGCGGGCACCACGGTATCAATGGCATTCGGATACACCGTTTCATCCGGAAATGTTTTATGAGACCTTTGATTTGCCAGGAAAACAAATGAATAACTCTCGTGGCTGGGAAATCTATCCGAAGGTCATGTACGATATGGCTAATTACCTGAAAGAGAATTATGGGAATATTCCATGGCTGATTACTGAAAACGGTATGGGGCGGGAAAATGAAGAACAGTATATGGATGCAACAGGACAAGTTCAAGATGACTATCGAATTCAATTTATTACTGAACATCTTTACTGGCTGCTAAAAGCTGTCGAGGAAGGTGCCAACTGCGAAGGCTATATGCTTTGGGCATTTACCGATTGTGTTTCACCTATGAATGCATTTAAGAACCGCTATGGTCTCGTCCGAATTGAGTTAAATGAAGAACGGACCCGGTCATTAAAAAAATCAGCCGCTTGGTATCGTTCCCTGATTGATGAACGGTGGCTGCCATTTGAAGAAAAACCATTGATTCTGTAATAAAAACCCACGTTGATTTCCTGATAGTAAAGGAAATCAACGTGGGTTTTCAGTTAAAAGGGTTGTTTATGAGGAGCAAGTTTCTCCCAGTCAAAGGTGACGCCAATCCCTGGTTCTTCTGGTGCAATCGCGCAGCCATCGGATGGATCGATCACCAACGGTCTCGTGGTGTATTGATCGATTGGAAAACTGTGCATTTCGAGATACCCAGCATTAGGCATCGCTGCTAAGAGACTGACGTGTAATTCCTGCATGCCGTGAGTAGAAACCGATACGTTGTTCGCTTGTGTTAAGGCAGCAATTTTCAACCAGCCGGTGATCCCACCGCAATTGGAAGCGTCGGGTTGTGGAAAATCGACATTGCCATATTTGATCATATGAGCAAATTCGATAGGGGTGCGCAAGTTTTCCCCGCCTGCGACCGCAATTTGCCCTTCTTTAGCGATACGCGCGTAGCCTTCGTAATCTTCGGGGATCGTTGGTTCTTCAAGGAACAAAATGTCATAAGGCGCCATCAGTTTGGCGGCTTTGATCGCTTTTTCAACCGACCAGCTCATGTTGGCATCCACCATAAAGACCACATCGGGACCAATCAATTCTCTGACCGCTTTTATGCGAGCAATGTCTTCGGCAAGGGTTTTTTGCCCCAATTTGATTTTGACCGCTTTTAATCCCATGTCTAAATATTTTTGATTATTGGCTAAGAGTTTTTCAAGAGGAAAGTTTAGATCGATCGCACCACCATAGCATTTGACTTTGTTACTTGCGCCGCCTAAAAGTTTGTAGAGGGGTTCTTGTGCTTTTTTCGCACGTAAGTCCCATAAGGCGATATCACAAGCAGCAATGGCGAAACTCGCTAAACCGCCTCTGGCAACATAATGGATGCCCCAGTTCATCTGATCCCACAAGGCTTCCACACATGCTGGATCTTTCCCTAAAAGGATTGCTTTTAGTTCTTTATCGATCAGTTTGGCGATCGACTCACCACCAAAGCCACCGGTGTACGTATAGCCCACACCTTCGCGACCATCATCAGTAACGATCTTGACGATAGGCACTTCAAAGTGGGTGTGTAGGCCATGTTTTGCGTCTTCCATGATTTCCGGAAGCGGAATCCGATAATACGCTGTTTGAACATCTGAAATTTTTGCCATAAAAAATCCTCCTTAACATTAATGTTCACGTGTGCATTTTGGATTGTTAACGTTTGCATAATCATGTTAGCATGAGAACACTCGATTGACAAGACAAAATCACTCAAATTCAATACTTAAGAAACAGAAATGCTTCTTTTTTACGAGTTCATTCAGTTAGGAGAGAAGGTAAAGGGATCGAGAATATAAATAGAAATAGGAAAGATGTTATTAGAAATGAATTGAAAACCCTATAAATTGTCATAAAAAGGCATTTTTTATGATTTTTGGACATATTTATTGAATAAAAATCATTTTTGTATTATTATTAAAGTAACAACGAGCAATGAAGAGTACTGGGGCAAATGAAAGCTTGGGGAAGTCTTCCATTTGAACTACCTAGTACTCTTATCTTTCTTAAACGACGAGAAAAATACAAGCGAACGACTGGACTTTTTTGGTTCAGTCGTTCTTTGTGTTTATTGAGGTGCGCAATAGGGATGACTAGATTATGAAGCAAAGGGTTTCTCTTATTTGACGAAGAAATAATCATTGTCGGTTAAAACCGTACGAGCTTGTTCTACTTGATGTTCCTTGATTAAAATGTAATCAGTATTGAAGGTAGAAAGAGCAAAGATACTAATCGATTCTTCGGCTAGAAGGGAAGAGATTCTTGCAATGATACCGATCATACTGAAGTCCAATACACCGATTATTTTAATGGCTTTCCATCCATCCTCTCTGTTTATCGCTTCAGAAGGGACGTTGGTAGTCGGCAATACCAAAGAAAGTTCTTCTGAGGTCTGGGCAAAAAATAGTGGAACGATCTTCAGCATCGAAGGATCGATATTCTTTACTTGGATGACAGAAAAAGAGGGTTCTAATAAGGTCAATTTCATCTAATCACGTCCTACGTTTGATGCTTTCATCATATCAAATGGGAAGAACGAAAGGAACAAGCTGTTTAACATTTTCAATTTTAACCCAAAATAGCAAAGGGAACGATAGTCTATAGCTTTATAGGAGCTTAACCTATCGTTCTTGTATTAAACTTTTCTTCGCGTTTTTAACTCACCAATCTGATGTTCCATTTTTTCGAGGGAGCTACCAAAGTCTGTGAGAAAAACATTGAATAATAAGGAGCAGACATGATAATCTCGGATGATTTTCTGCTTATTCGTGGGTCTTTTTTTGTCACTGAAAAATTTTTCTAATACACAGAGCGGCTCTTGCCAAGATCTTAATTGCTCCAAAGTATCTCCTAAACGATACATGTCCTGGTAGCTAATTTCTTTTACCGGCTGCTTATTACTCGTCTTAATACCTATCTTTTCTATTTCTTTCAACGTAACGCCTCCATTCTGATTTTATTGATGTTTGTATAGACACCACTTTTAATCCTATTTTACTATATGATGGCTCTAGGAACAACATCTGTTTGCAGAAAAGGTGGGAATACATGAACAGAAGAATAGAAATAGGCTTAAAAGAGCTTGTAAAAAGCAGAGGAATTTCTCTAAGAGAGTTAGCACGCTTATCGGACATTGAACCTTCGATTATTAATAAGCTGGCAAATGGAAAACGAGAGAAAGTTTACCTTCAACATATTGAAAGAATCGCTAATGCATTAGAAATTGACGATATTTCAGAAATTATCAGACTCACGAAAAAATAACTTTTTGAAAAGTAGGCTAAGGCAAAAAAGAGAACACTTAGAATATCGTAATCACACTGTAACGACGCGACTATTCTAAGGTGTTCTTTGTTTTTACATCCTATAGAAATCAGAGAAGGCGACACAGAAGGATTTAGGAAGCACGCCAGCGGACGGCATCACCTCAAGCCCATCACTTTTCGAAGTGGTGGACTTTTTTGCGTGCTTTTGAAAAAACTATTTAGAAAACTATTTAGAGTGGTAGTCAAATAGTGTCACATACTGGCACAAGTAAAAAGCCAAAACCCTGTAAAATCAAGGTTTTGGCTCTTAGTGTCACTTACTGACAGTTTAAAATGGAGATGGCGGGAGTCGGTAAAACGTTGATATCATAATACTTTCAGATTTTTGACTACCAAATTGACTACCAAAATTAAAAATCCACATAAGTATTGAATCTATTTGCCAGCTGTTCTTTTGCAGTTTTTGAAACGTGAGTATACACATCCATCGTGGTTTGAATGTCTGAATGACCTAATCTCGATTGAACATCTTTGATAGATGCCCCGGCTTCAAATAGAAGAGAAGCATGAGTATGACGAAAACCATGTATTGAGATCTGTTTGAAATCTTCGGGTAATTTCTTCATTGTGACTAAATACCATTTTCTTGGTTTGGCTGGCGAAAGAATTCCACCGTCTTCACTTTGGAAGATTAAACCATCTGGAGAGTTCTTTTTGAACTCCTTTAAAATAGCGATCGTTTTGTCATCTAATGAAATCCTGCGAATAGAAGAAGGAGTTTTTGGAGTTTGAATATAAAGTCCGGTAGCGCTTCTTGATACGGCTTTATTAATGTTGAGTGTTTGATTTTTGAAATCAATGTCAGTCCATTTTAGCGCTAGTGATTCACCTTTTCGTATGCCGGTGAAAGCCAAGAGACGAAAGTAAACATATGCTCTGAAATTGCTGTCACTTTCTAAAGCAGACATAAATTGTTTTAACTCTTCTTTATCGTAGAAGTTTAAATCCTTATCCTCGGTTACTTCTTTTTTTCTAACAGGTTTCTTTATTACCTTAGTTGGGTTCATGTTGATCAGTTGCATGCGAATGGCGTAGTCAAAAACTAGACCAGCATAATTCATGACCATGCTTGCTCGAACCAATTTTTTATGCCAAATATTCATTTGGGTTTGTACATCCATAGGCTTTATTTCTAGAATATTTTTTTCTCCAAAGGCAGGAAGTATATGATTCTTAAAAACACGTTCGGTCTTTAAAAGAGTTGAGGCTTTAACTGTTGATTTGTATTCCTCATACCATAAGTCATATATTTCTTCATACGTTTGAATCTCTGGTTTCTCAGCAACCTCTTGTTTTTGCATACCATTTACTTCTAAATCAGCTATTGCTAAACGAGCTTCTCTTGTAGTTTTGAAACCACGCCTTGTTGTGCGAATTGGCTTTCCTGTATCTGGGTCTGTCCCTAGGTACAGTTTAAACATATAAGCTTTTTCGCCATTTTTTTTGATGTACTCTTTTATTCGGATGTCTTGCTTATTCTTAGCCAATTGCTTCAACTCCTAGAATTTGTTACAATAGGCGTAACCTATTGGTTATTTCTGTTTGCACGCCCCCTGTCTGCCAAGAAAGAGGGGCGTGCTTTTTTTATTTTGGTAAATTATCTAAGGCATATTGTGCCTCAGATTCAGTAAAACCTTCAAACAAAAGTTGATCGTATAAACCTTGATTTGAAAAAGAAGAATAATCCAGATAGTCTTGTGCTTTTAATAAGGCTTGTTCATTCCAATCTACTACTATATGGTCAACAGCGAATTGAGCTGCATCTTCAGGGAATTGCTCAAAAATTAGTTGATCACGCAATCCGGATTTTGAAAAAGCGGTGTAATCTAAATAATCTTCTGCCTTGGAAACCGCATTTTGATATTCTCTGGAAGAATTCGTTATGGCGTTTATTCTATCGTTCTCTTCTTGTTGCTTTTTAGCCTCAGCTTCTTGCTTTTTCTTTTCTTCAGCTTCTTTTTCCTTGCGTTCTTTTTCTTCAGCTTCTTGTTTTCTTTTCTCTTCAGCTTGTTTTTCTTCTTTTTTCTTTTGTTCTTCTTTAGCTAGGGCTTCCAATCTTGCTTTTTCTTTTTCCTCAGCTTGCTTTTTTTCTTCTTCAGACATAGCTTCGAGTTCTAACGTTTTCTTAGATTTAACCATAACCGATTGAGTAGAATCGTCTACCTCAACTCTGTATGATCTGTTATCGACTGCTGGGAGAGAACTTTCATATGAAAAGTTTCCTTCCTTATCGCTGATCAATGTTTCTAAATAGCTATCTTCAATAAACAGCTTTATCTTTGTGTCAGGCTCAGTTTTACCGGATAAACTGAATTTGTTGTTTTCTAAATCGTGAATAGGTTGTTTTAATGAAATATCAACCTTCTTTTCTGATGAAAGTGTAGCTATTGTGGTAGAGGTAGTTTCTTCGGCTCCGGCTCCATCTTCACCTTGGCTGCCACACCCAGAAAGAATTAACAAACTGAACAGTAACCCATAAACCGCTTTTTTCATTTCTTTTCCTCATTTCTTTGATATAATAATTTTGTAATCTCTCAGAAATGAGTTTCCCTTATCGAAGCTATAACTTCGGTAGGGGTATTTTTTTCATCCATAGTTTAGCATGCTTTCACGAACACAGCTTTCGAGATTCCATGGTATGTTGTAATACTCCATGAACTTTACTGCATTTAGTTGCTCTCTCTCGAAATCATATTCATTTGACCAAATAAATAAAAGTATTTCTATAGCAATCCGATTTGCTTCAAATTCTAATTTTCGCCTGCTGTAATCTGTTGCGTTGTAATAAGCAGAAAGTTCTTCATGTTTTTTAATGCAATGACCTAGTTCGTGGGATATCTCAAAATCTGATATATTCTCAAGTAGTTTATCGCTTAAAAAAATCACTTTTTCATCTGCAAAATAAATACCGCTTCGATCCATGTCCGTAAAGATCAGATCCAAACCCATATCATTTACTATTTTTAGCAAATGATGATTAACCTCGCACATATACACATCACATCGCTTTACTTTTTCTCTGCAGCTCTTTTGGCGGCTAGAACTGATTTCAAGAACTCTACTTCTTCATCTGTTACAGGTTCTCCATCAAATGCAAATACACCATACTTCTCCGCCAATGTCTTTTTGTCTTCACGATCCAGAAGATAATCAATTGATACTCCAAAATAATCTGATACTTTTGCTAACCCCTCTGAATTCGGCGAAACCTTTTTCCATTTGCTGAAATATCCATTCGAAAAGCCTAATCTTTTCTCTAATTCTCTTACCGATATTCCGTTTTGCCTAGTTAATTCTTTTATTTTTTCGTACGGATTCATTGATATGCCAACCTTTCTAGACTGACAAGAACTAAGTGTAGAAAAAAACTCTATCATACGGTTGACAAAATAGAGTTATAACTCTATACTTGTTCTTGTAAACAAGTTTAACAACAAAGACAACAAAACACCGTTGATTAATAAATGCCAACCGCCAAGAAAGCCTTTAAATCAATGTTTATATGTCTTATTTAGCTATGTCTAAAGTATAGAATAAAACTCTATCTTTTGTCAACATAATTTCTAAAGCGGTTGTTAAATTTGTTTACAGACATATAAGAAAGGAGCCTTAAAATGGCTGATATTGCTGAAATTACACTTAAAGATAGGGAGAAAATCAAAGCGTATGTTGAAAACTCCAACATCTTAACATACAAAATGCTTGCTGATCGATTCGGTATCGACAAGAGCAATTTATCTTTGATTTTAAATGGAAAACGTACTTCGGCTGAGGCGAATCGAATTATCGATTCAATTATTGCTATGTATGAACTTTGAAATAGGAGGGAGAACATGCCTGAAATGGATGAAAAAACCATTCAACTTATTTTGAAAAAGTATGTTCCTAAGCGATACCTGAATCAGCGTGAGGCTTGTATCTACGCTGGGACAAGTCCAAAGACAATGAATGCATGGATTAAGCGAGGACTTAAACAAATAGTATTTGATGATGAGAGTAACCCCAAATACGATGTGCGAGATATCGATTCTTTTATGGAAGAACATAAAATCGGGATTGGGAAGTGATTTTATGAAATACACATTATCCCAAGAAATACTGATACATGATCTTATTAAAGAAAAAAATAGAAGTTTACACGATCAACTTAATGATCGCAAAAGACCGTTAACCGAAACACACCGAGATTTATCGACTCGAGAACTCCAAAGTTATCAGGAGTTAATTTATCAGAATCAGTTAAATAGAACGATGGAAGTGAGGTGAGGAAGGTGGATAACTATTTGGAACGTATAACTATCGCTTTAGAAAGTACAGCAAAAAGCCTCAGTATTTTGGCAGAAGATACCAAGGCTAATATAGATTTGAAAATAGAGGTATTGGAAAATCTTGAAGGTATGGAAAAAACAATTAGTGAATTGCAAGAGAATCCATTTAGTTTAAATAAAGGGAATTAAACTTTTGATTTTGATTGCGTAATCCAGAATTAAATCAACTCTATCTTTAAATTTAGTTTCCATAATGGCTATGGATTCAGTGCGCAAAGTAATTCTTACTATCGTGTCTCCTGCAGGAACACCAGTAATTAATTCATGCTTTCTTAATTCAAAACACGTTGATTTTACATCTTCCCTGGGCCATTCGGGCATAATATCTCGATGTAAATCATCTAGATTGCCAAAGTATATTGCATCTTTTTTTAAAGAACCAGCTTTGCGTTTCTCAACATATGATTTGTACATTGAGGTCAGCAAAAACTTGGCATCATTTGTAAGCAAATCTAATGTTCCCAATTAAATTCCCCCTTAACAATAATTCAGCCGACCACTGACTGATAAGGAGATTATAACAAAGAAAGGAAAGTTTATATGAATAAAAAATGGTTAGCAACACTTCATAACAATCCATTGTATAAAGCACGTCAATTACAAGGGATTGCTTACGCCAGCTTATTGTTAAACGGTATTTTGATAGCTATTTGTTTTCTATTAATGATTGGAGGGTAACTAGATGTTTAAAGAAAGAGAAATTATTTTCACAACCAATCGAATGTTTGTTAAGCCATAAACTCAAAAAATTAAGTCGATTATCTGGAATAAGTTTGAATCGACATGTGAAGTAGAGGATCGTTCATTTGATAGCGATGAGGCACCTACGATTGCTTTATATTTCGTTGTTTCAGATGATCAGTTTCAAAAGTTACAAATGGCCATTCCTAAGTTGCTACCGGATTTAGTAAGTAAAGGAGGAATTCAATATGAATAATGACAAGTTAGCACTGACATTAGCCGATAAGTTGATGGCAAAAGTCAACAGTTTGCTAGATGCAGAAGTTCGAACAATTACTGCCGATTTACAGGATACTCAAAAGGATATTGAAGCAAAACGCACGATTTCAATAAAAGCTGGAATCAAAGTCACTAGTGATCATCGAGGAATTACCATCGATGCAGAATCAAATCATGGATTACCGAAACGAGAATTGGAACCAGTTGTTTATCCAATTGATGTCAATAATTCTGGACAGATAAATTTGTTCGAAGATGAGTGAAAGCAGCAGGTGATGTAGATGTTATCAAAGGCGATCGATTACTTGGAAAAAATGCCTGCAATTGTAATGCAGGTTCGTATGAGGAAACGTGGCGAGAATTATGTATACAGTATTGAAGCGAAAACTGAACGAGGTAGAGTAGAGACGTTTCAGCTGCGTGGAAGGACGTTGTATCACCATGTTTTTCATCTGGGAAAACAAACCGAAGAAAAGGTTCTTTTCCAGTTTTCAGAATAATAAAAAAAGCCGCCAAAACTGGCGACTTCTGAGAATGGTATTTCTTATCTCCGACAAGATAAGTATACCATCCTCAGACTATTTTTGCAAAAAACGCTGCTATTTCGGCGTTTTATCGTCCTTGTATTAGATACTAACTTAACGGACGTAGAAAATTCTGGGGTGTTTGTCATGAAGAAATCATTTGTTAGAGAACGCAGAGTGGAAGCAGGACCTTATAAAGAAATCCGACTTTACAGTAGGACGATCGAGCAGGAACGAAAATGCAGAGAACCCAGAGGTAGGAGGAAAAAAGTAACTGGCTTATCTCAAGCAAGATGGAATCAAGCCCAAAGTAAAAGAAAGGCTGCATTGTTTCTATATGCAAATTTTGGAGAAAAAGATTACTATGCCACGTTCACTTATTCCGATCAGTTTCTCCCTGAAAAGCCTGCTGACGCCAAGCGTGATCAAGAAAACACTTTGAAAAAACTAAAAAGACTCTATGAGAAAGAAGGGTTAGAACTCAAGTACATGTGGTTTACCTCTTATCAATACGATGAGGAAGTAGGCTATATCACTCGAATCCATCACCATATTGTTTTAAACAATGGACCATCAAGGGATGCAATCGAGAGTGTTTGGTCTAAAGGGCGAGGAAAGAAGAAGCAGCCTCTTGGTAGAAGGCAAGTGCAAAACATTCAATACGATTCAGATGGGATGCAAGGCTTGGTCAATTATTTAACTGGTCAAGAGAAATGGGAAAATCGCCAGTGGAAAAAAGGTCAAAAGCGATGGTCCAAGAGTCGAAACCTTAAAGAGCCACACGAAACAACGAACGATGATTATTGGTCATTTAGAAAACTAAATAAATTAGGTATGTCCAATGATGATGGAGCAGAGGAAATTCTTAAGAGGTTTCCTCAATACCGAATTTTAGGAGATATATTGAAAATTTACGATGAGGATCGTGGATGGTATTTCAAAATCGAACTGTTCAGAAATGATGATGGATAGAGAAAGAGGTAGAAATGGAAAGTAAACAAACGTATCTGGTCGCCTGCTTTGATAAATCAGATTGTATCGACATGATGCAGGAAGTCTTTTTGATGTTAAACATTGATGATCAAAACAAAGGTAAATTTTCTCCATGTATTAAAAAATTGGAAATTAAATCAGAAGCAAAGGAAATCCGATTTCTTCACAATCAGCAAATTTGCGATGCTGCATCAAACAAGTTAAATGATCAGTCAGTATATACAGGAATAGTTAAGAGTGATCGGTATTCACAATTCGTTTGCTTTGAAGATAAAGCACACTATGAGCGCATTTACCGAAGAACTTTAGATACATTTGGACAAAACGACAAAGAAGGATTTATTACTGAACTAATGCAGAAAGTAGGTAGAAATGATGTCTTCAAGAAATTACCAAAATAGAATCAACAATGATTTGGGCGATATCTTTGAAAAAATGATTGATCAAGGTTGTTGGTACTACAGAACAAAAGAAATTGCTTTAATTGAAAAAATACCTGAACCGTTTCGTGTGAAGCAGATACTCGGCGATGGCAGAATGATCGTTTATCCGATCGGGAAAGCTCAACCAGATTACAAAGGAACTCTATGGGATGGACGTGCCATTGTTTTTGAAGCAAAGATGACCACAACGGATCGATTAAAAAAATCAGTGATCACACAAAATCAAGAGGCGTTATTGGATCTTCATCAAAAATTAGGAGCGATGGCAGGTGTTTGTTGCATGATCAAAAAGACCGTTGGGTTTATCCCATGGAGTGATTGGCAGAACATGAAAGCAAAATATGGCCGTCAGTACATTCTTGAAGAAGAGTTGGAAGAATATCAGGTTGCTACGCCAGGCTACATCGATTTTCTGAAAAAAACGAATTGGTGATCCTATGGATGAAAGAATAACCAGTTTCAAAGTAGCACGTGTCGAATTCACTATGTTTTGCGAGGTACGAGGATGGACGGTTGAGTATTTTTCTAACAATTCCAAGAATTACCGTCAATACTATGCAAGATGTTACGTTCCGGAAAAGGCAGATACCTATCATTTTATTATTACACTTGCTGGGAAGTACTATCGCCTTCTCGGAAATAAGAAGTGGGAACCTTATGAATATGTGTATAAGCCAGCAGATGCAGGAGGTGATCAACATGAAACAGAACCAACAGGCGATGAAGCAGAAACAACATGAAAAAAAGAAGCGTCACAGAGAACGTGCTTTTAAACTACAACGATTGCTTTATCTTTCTAACCTTGATGATCGAGAGATTGATCCAATAAGCGAGGAAGAGCGGGAAGCATTGCGTGTTGAACTCTGGAGAGGGGAGCAATCCCATTTGCGAATTGTAGAGGTTCTTTATAAAGGCAAAGTGATTTTCACAGGCACTCGGAAAGACGTATGTCGGAAGTGCAAAAAAGCAAATCGAACGATGAGCGATTTATTACGTTATGGTCATGAAGATAAACAAGGAAGGACATACCGCTATAAGGATTGGAGTGGAACCATTGACGAGGTGGTTGATTACGATTAATCAAAATAATTGGAGGGAAATTCATGAATGAGTTAGTTGAATTAGTAGAACAATGGTCAAAAGAAAAAGGATTGGATAAATCAGATTCTAGCAAACAAATGTTGAAAGTTGTCGAAGAAACTGGTGAAGTTGCAGCTGCATTAGCAAGAAACGATCGAGATGCACTAAGAGATGGTATTGGCGATGTAGTAGTAACCTTGATCATCTTGGCAATGCAAAATGATCTGGACTTATACGAATGTTTGAATTTTGCTTATGACGAGATCAAAGGACGGACTGGAAAGATGGTCAACGGCGTTTTTGTTAAGTCCAGTGACCTGAAATAATTCCAGAATCGGAAGAGATAGCGGAATAGGAGTTTAAAAATGATTGATACAAAGATAGCAAAAAAATACAAAGATGAAATGTTCAAGGTTGAAGCTCAAGTAATCCTATTTCTCAATCAGTTTGAGGTTTTGGAATGTTCAGCCAGCGGAGAAGAATTAGAGTATGTTCTAATTTCTGAAACAACATAAAACGTTCAGAAGCTAAATGAATTTCTTTGCTTTATGAATCATTGGGCTATAGTGCCAGAACATTATGCTCCAGCAATTTATGAATTCTTAGAATGTTGTCATGCAGAGGGAGATGGAACCTTAGATTTAGCTTATCTGGTATACAACTATCTAAATATCAATACAGAGCATTTGTGGTTCGGCACCGCTGAGAGAAAATGGTTGTTATACTTTTGAATTTGTATGATAAAAAACTTCACTTTGGACAAGTGAAGTAGAGGAATATACATATAACTCTAAGTGTTCATACCAAGCTTTGAAATAGCTAAAATTTGAATTGCTTCAACACAGTTTTCACGATAGAGAATTGCGTCATCAGGAGAAACTTGAATGTTTTTGTTGTGGACTACTTTGTTTCTCAATTTTGAAAGAGACAAAATATATTGTGCAGCTCCACTAGAAATGGTTTTATTCTTGTTCATTTCTCGGAGAATAGACGCTATGGGCGTATATTTATTTTGGGTTCCTGCTAACTTTTGAATATACTCCTCAACAGTTTGAAAAGAATTTAGAACAGCATAATCAGGTCTCAAATTTACCAATTCACGAAATTCAACTTCAGGAGTGAATAGTGCTCTGATAGAGTCTATATTATTTGGTGAATCAGAGTTACTTGCAGATTTATTTTGCTCTTCTGGGGTAATGAACTCACTTTTCTCAATATTAACTTCTTGAAGATAATCAGAAAAGCTAATTGAAATCCCAGCAGCGGAAAGGCTTCTAATACTTTTTAAAAAAGCTACAAACGTAGGCGAAAGATTTTTTATCTTTTTCCTATTTAAATAGATTAAGAAAATTATGATTAGGAAAAAAATTGGCCAAGTCAGATATTTCATCAAGTTACTAATGAAATCAAGCTTAATTTTTAAATATTCTATGTCCTCCATTGTTCGAGAGGCATTTTCAACAATGTTAGTGTCAGTGGTCATATTTAGAATTCTCCTTATAGATATAGATTCATATTAACAAAATAAAATGAAATAAAAAAGGCTGTTTTAAATTTTCCAATATCCACCAAAATAACCAACTAAAGGAGTGAAGCCAATTGGCAATTTACGGAGTATATGAACGAGATCAATTTGTTTTTGAGGGAACGCCATAAGAGGTGGCTAAACGACTAGGCATCAAGATTGACACTGTTTTGTGGTATAGCACGCCGACTGGGATTGCGAGAATGAGCAAACTTAAGAAGAGACGGCGTGAGATTGTGAAATTGGAGGATTAGATTATGAAAGATGAAGATGTAGTTTGGCTTTATAGAGTTTTTGATACAAGTGAGATGGGAAAAGATGAACTTCAAAAAGAACTAGATAAATTTTCAAACAGCTTAACACCGCATGAAATTGCACACAGTGATGGACATTTATTAGTTGCAAGGTTTCAATCAGCGCTTAATCGAAATGCTTATTTAAAAGCTGCGGCTAATACGATGAGTTTTGGTGCATAGTTAGCTATCCGACGAAGGGAGAATAACAATGGAAAATAAACTGATGTTTTCGAGTGAAAAGATGGACTGGGAAACGCCAGCGGATCTATTCCTGAAACTGCATAATAAATAATCGTTTGATCTAGATGCAGCTGCAAGCAATAAAAATGCTAAACTACCAAACTATTTTACCGAACAGGAAGATGCTTTAAAGCAACTTTGGGAGGGGAATGTCTTTTGTAATCCGCCCTATGGCAGAAAGCTTGGAAAATGGATAGAAAAGGCATATGCAGAACATGAACGGGATCCAAATAGGGTTATTGTCTTTCTTATACCGGCGAGAACGGATACAAGTTATTGGCACAATTATATTTTTGGAAAAGCTAAGATTGAGTTTCTAAGAGGTAGATTGAACTTCGAACAAAATGGAGAAAAAGTTAATCGCGCCCCGTTTCCTAGTGCATTAGTGATATATGGTGAGAGTTAGCTATCCGACGAAATGCTTTAATCAGAACAGATAATTAAAAGGATTCAAAATCTCTAGAAATAAGTTTAGAAAAACTGTCTTAAATGTCGAATAAAAGGGTTCTTTTCTAAATACGAATCTAAAAAAACTGAATAAAAGAGAAATGATGAGACACAATAAAGAATATACCAAAAAGAATATAGGTACTATTAAAAGTATTTCTTTAATTTTTTCCATAAATAGGGCTCCTATTAAATTTAATAATCAAAGTATATCACTATAAAGAGTGAGCAAACGTTACAGTATTGCAAGGTGGAAATATTTTTACTTCCGCAATCGTCAGCAATTACTTACTAAAAAAAGCCATTAATCAATTAAAATTGATAATGGCTGAAATAACTATCTAAATTGATATTTTTGGAAAAAGCTAGTTACAACTTATTTAAGTTTTTTTAACTCTTCAGGATCTATAAATAACCTTACATCACCTGTTTCTAAATTTACATCTGCTTTTATTTCTGCTGTGTCTTTTTCTTTTAAAAATTTACTTACTTCTGGATTTACTTTCAAAGGTAAATTTCCAAAAGTAACAGTTTTAAAAACTTTATTCATAATATAGCAGCTCCTTTTATTATTTAACTACAAAAAAGTTACACAAATACTATATATTCAAGTCTAAAGCTGTTTATAGATAATGTAAAGAAATTGATTTTATGCGAAAAACTAGATGTATTGGCAATTAAAAAGAAATTAAAGATAAAAATATGATTAATCAGCACTCCAACGAAGTAAGGAACTATAAGTTCTTTAAAGGATCACACATGAATGTAACTAATTTAAAAAAAGTTCTTTTGAAAGTCTGTTTAGCAGGCGCATCTTCACTAACTAATTTATACAAACTAATAAAAAGAGACAATAAAATGCATATTATAAGGCAAATTAATACCAAAAAAAAGATAAAGAGAAAAGATAAAATCATAACTTTTAGGGTTTGCATAGGTACTCCTTAAGTAATTGTTGTTAAGGGGAATATTATCATAGTACCTATTTACTTGGCGTGACACTAATATAACAAATTTGAAAGATAGCCACATACATTTAAAACAACAAATCAACCTTTTTTGATTTTCTTTTCATAAGCTTCAGTAAAGAAGATAGTAAAAAAATAGCCAAAAAAAAGACCGGAAAATATAAATAGATGTTTCAAGAATGTAGAAACATTCAAGGTGATTTCAGTGAACAAACTAACAACACCAACCATAGGTAGAAAACAAAATAAAGATATAAAAAAACTTTTTTTAAATAATTTCATAATGCTACTCCTCTAAATATATTTTGAAGAAACTTTCGTTATAGAATCATTTTCAAAAATATCACATATCTTTATATTTTTGTAAGGAAAAATTATTTCATACCATACAATATACATTTCTCTATCATAGATACCTTGAAGCAATAAGTCGTTTATATCTGCGCTATTTGAATCAAATAAATCACAGATATCAATTCTCTTACAGTTATCCATAAAAGCACTTTCGAAGTAAAGGATAACAGAACAAAGTGTGTAAGTAAAAAAATTATATATATGCGAAAAAAAACCAGTACCTTGGAGCATTCGGGTACTGGAAAGGCTAAATTTAAAATGAATCGGGCCTCAATTGCATTTAGTTAGGAGTTGCCTTTTTTTAAATATTACTTTAATCAGTCTTTTTGAGCAAATAAAAAAACCAACAACTATAAAGTTGCTGGCAATGCCTAAAAACTTGAAAGGGTTAGTTAAAAGAATATAGAGGCATTACAGACATTCTAAAGTAAATATTGAGTATCCGTCAAGGAAACTGCTAGGTACAAAAAAGAGATGGCAAATTACTTACCATCTCAAACAGTGAACTGTCAGTTTTCCGCCTGACAGTTATATTGTATCAAATCAATGTGTGAAAAGACTATTAGTAAGGAAGGATGAAATGCTTCGGATGAAGAATAAATCTTTTATTGTAATAATACTATCGGCAATAATCGCTACAAGTTGGCTATCCTATACAATAATTGATCAACAAAAGCAGATTGAGCAGTTACAAGAACGACTGCAGCATGAGCAGATGAAATACAAGATTATCATCAATGATCCGCTAGTCAGGGATGTGATGGAAGCAGGAGGATGAAAGATGGACTTTGCGGTATTGGTAGTCGTAGCACTTTTTGCAGTAGTATTCGCAAGTGTGATTTTCGGTAAAGAATTAGATGAAAAGGAGAAACAAGCCATTGCCAAAGAAAAAATCGAAGGTAAAAAAGAAGAAGCGCAAGTTACTAGAAAAAGCCAAGGCGAACGGAACCATAAATAAAAAAGCTTTTGGTAAGACATTGAAGAGTTTGATCATTGATGAAGAACATCAACAGGGCTCACTTTTTGATAAATAAAAAAAGCCACTACCTTTTGGGTAAGTGACCTGTTACAAGACTATTTTACCATAAAGGGGTGGCGTTTGTGAGATTTCAATGGCTTAAAAACTACCAAGATTTAGAAGAACAAATACTCTTCATGAAATGGAATCTTAACAAGAGTAGGTTGGAATTAGATCGATGGGTCAACGGTGATTTAGCAAACGTGCGCCTTGAAAAGAATTCAAGATCATCATCGTTGGAAGAAAACATTAGAATCATAGAGAATGAAATAGAGCTGCTTGAAAAAGAAAAAGTTGAACTATTGGAATTAATCAATTCATTCAGCGGAGCAGACGTCCAAATTGTAAAGTTAAAGTATATTGATGATATGGATGTTTATGATATAGCAGATGCCACTGGTTACAGCGTGTCTTATATAAGAAAGCGGCATACTGAGATTCGCAAGACATTATCATTCGTGGATGAGTATCAGGCAAGACGAGAGGAACGCTTGAAGAAGCAAGAAGAAATGGACTACTATTCAGCAGACCAAGATCAGTTGAGCTTGTTTTGACATTGCCACAAAATGCGATCTCAAAGCCTGTGTATATTTCTTGATTTAAACGGGTTATAGTAATAGCGTAGAAGAAACGGAGAGACGGTTATTGGACTACTCACACTATTCCATAACTGAAAGGGGGCTAATCCCTCATCGCTTTACTTCTTTGACGGATAAATAAAGACAGCACAATTTTTCGAAAGAGGTGGATTATCTCATTCAGATTTTGCTAGTGCTGTCTTTTATTTATTCACTTCTTTTCCTTTGTTCGGTATGATGTTTGTATCGAAGAAGAGGAGGGTGTTTTAATGTTTAAACAGTTTGTTTTAGATTCATTAGAGATGAAATTTTTAACCGGTCTTGTTTTTCTCTCTTTAATTGTCTTTATTTCTCTTTCAGTAATAATTCCGGGTAAATACGAAAAAGCTAGACTTTCTAAAATTGAAAAGGATAAAATTAGAAGAACAACAGAGAAAAAAAGAAATACTATGCGATATTATTTCTTTTTAAGAAGACTTTCAGTTTATTGCATATTGATTATTTCTATCTCACCATTAATTTTGCAAATGATTACAAGCTTCGACAGCGACTCCAACAAAATTTTTGAAGAAATAAAAAATGAGTTTGTGTCAACTGAAAACAATGTTGTACAAAATACTGAAATAAACGCCGAAGAGGAAGTTGAGGATGATAAACCATCAAAAATTACAACTGAAAAACAAAATGAAATCATAAAAAAAACCACGGAAAAGCTAAGGGAAAGTTTTAATTTGTATTTTTTAATATTTACCATAGGGGCAGTATTACTTTTTATTAAAAGTGTAGATGATTTAAGGAAAATTTCAGAAGAAGCAGTAGATAGTGGTATAAAAATTAACTGCGAGCGAAATGAAATAGTAAAAGAGAGATTTAACACCTAAAAAGCCTTAGGTGTTTTTTTATTATGATCAAAAGGAGTGATAAAAATGAGGAAATCGAAAGATCACAAAAAGAAATCTGTGCAAGAAATACAAGATGACTTCATTGATCTTCTAACTCAGCTACGAGAAGAGAAAGACATTGATGCTATCGCTGAATTGTTTTGGAAAATCATTACAGCATACGGATTAAAGGTAGACGAACTTGCAACACTGAACTACTACACGATGAAGCGATCGCTTGAGGCGCCTGTTAATGCAACCCTTCTGAAAGAGCGAATGAAGTTGGATGTTACTCAGCTTGGAGTAGATGGAATCTTACAAGTGCAGCGTGCGTTGATCACTATCTACACAGAGCAATTAGCCAAAGAACAATGATACCTGTTGTCAAAACCAAAGCGGATCGAGCTAGGTTTTATGGATCGACCAAGTGGCGCAACTTAAGGAAGGCGATACTTGAGAGAGATCACTACGAATGCTTGTGGTGTAGAGCCGAAGGCGGACTGACTACACAGTATGATTCGATACTGGAGGTCGATCACATCAAAGAGTTAAAAACAAATCCAGAGTTGGCGTTTGATCCAGACAATCTAAGAACATTATGCAAGGACTGTCACAACAAGCGACATGATCGGATGAACTATCGTGGGCAACCAAAGAAAAGAAAGTGGGATGATGAATGGTGG
>NZ_JACVUH010000013.1:0-120446 GCF_016516865.1 Enterococcus sp. S53 | reverse complement strand
ATCTGTCGAGCTGTGCGTCAACTACTTTTTTCAATTCTTTTTAGGAATTCATTTAGTCATTTGGCACATGTAATAATATACCAACTAAATCCCTTGCGGTCAATCATTTTCTATGGCTTTTTTTAATTTTTACAAACCCGTCTAATCGCATTGGATCCAGCTTTTATCGTTCGCATTTAATCCGTTTTCTAGCATCTGCCCTAACGTATTTCCCTCTATTTCCTCGCTGTTTTTCTCCCTGATCCAGCAGACAAGAAAAAAACCGCCCATCTCTTGCGAGTGGACGGAGTTTTTTTATCTCATTGTCGGGAATAATAAAACGTCGCGAATCGATTGCGCATCGGTCAACAACATCACTAAGCGATCGATCCCGATCCCTAATCCACCAGTTGGCGGCATACCGTATTCAAGCGCTTCTAAGAAATCTTCATCCACCCCATGGGCTTCATCATTTCCTGCTTCGCGCTCTTTTTCTTGCCCTTCAAAACGTTCTCTTTGATCGATTGGGTCATTCAATTCCGTGAAGGCATTCGCAAATTCACGACCAACGATAAATAATTCAAAGCGGTCGGTAAAGCGTTCATCTTCTGGATTCTTTTTCGCTAATGGCGAAACTTCCACTGGATGACCAAAGACAAAGGTTGGCTGCTGTAACGTTTCTTCAACAAATGTCTCAAAGAATTCATTGATGATATGGCCAACAGTCATGGCATCAGTGATTTCAACATGATGTTCTTTCGCTAAGCTGCGAGCTTCTTCAACGGACATTGGTTGCCAGAAATCCACACCTGTTTGATTTTTGATTGCATCGACCATATGGATTCGTGCAAAGTCGCTAGCTAGATCGACTTCTTGTCCATCGTATTGGATCGTTGCTGTATGCAAGACTTTTTCAGCAGCATTACGAATAATGCCTTCGGTTAGATCCATCACATCTTTAAAATCTGTATATGCCGTATACGCTTCTAGCATCGTAAACTCAGGGTTATGGGTCGTATCGATTCCTTCATTTCGGAAAACGCGGCCGATCTCATAAACTTTTTCCATGCCGCCCACGATCAATCGTTTTAAGTGAAGCTCAAGAGCGATCCGTAAATACAGATCCATATCTAAAGCATTGTGGTGGGTAATGAAGGGACGAGCCGCTGCACCACCTGCTTGATTATGCAATACTGGCGTTTCGACTTCGATATACCCATGACCGTCAAGGTAACGACGAATTTCGCTGATGATTTGGCTTCGTTTCATGAAACGATCAAAGCTTTCTTTATTACTGATCAAATCCAAGTATCGTTGACGGTAGCGTTGTTCTACGTTCGTCAAGCCATGGTATTTGTCAGGCAATGGACGCAATGCTTTTGATAAAATCACGATTTCTTTGGCTTTGATGGTCACTTCGCCGGTATCAGTCTTCATGATTTCGCCAGATACGCCGAAGAAATCACCTAAGTCTGCATGTTTGAATACTTCGTAAGGTTCGTCCCCTACTTGGTCTTTACGTACATATATTTGAATACGGCCTTCGCGGTCTTGTAAATGCGCAAAACCAGCCTTCCCTTTTCCACGTTTTGTAACGATTCTTCCTGCAATGCTTGCTGAAAGATTCATTTCGGCTAATTCTTCTTTGGTTCTTTGATCAAATAACTCATGTAACTCGGCAGAATTATGGGTGCGTTCGAATCGCTTGCCAAAAGGATCAATGCCTTCTTCCCGTAGTTTTTCCATCTTTTCACGGCGAACCAACATTTGATCATTCAATTCTTCTTGTGTTTGTCGTTCCTCTGTCACGAGTTTTCCTCCATTCTTAACTTGGGTTTCCTTCTTATAATGCCAATGATGACGCAAAAAATCAAGCCGAACTTTCGAATCGACTTGATTTGTTTCTTATTCCTTAAGAGTTGCTACCGGCTGTTTTTCGGTCTTTTCCACAAATGCATCTAATAAATCAAAAATCGTCTGCTTATCTTCTGCTTGATTGATAGCTGCCTTCACTTTGGCTGCCCGCGAAATACCTTTTAAGTAGTACGCAGCATGTTGGCGGAATTCTCGCGAAGCGATTTTTTCCCCTTTTAGATCAGCCAACCGTTCTAAATGAAGTTTCGCTGTCGAAATTTTTTCTCGTGGTGTTGGTTCCGGCAATAACTCGCCTGTCTCTAAGTATTGCTTGGTGCGGTGGATCATCCACGGATTGCCTAAGGCTGCCCGTCCGATCATCACTGCATCGGCGCCGACTTCTTCCAACATTCGTTTGGCATCTTCAGGGGTTTTGACATCGCCGTTGCCCATAAAGGGAATCGTGATACTTTGCTTCACTTGTTTCAAAACGTCCCAATCAGCCGATCCTTCATACATCTGTACACGGGTTCTGCCATGCATACCGATTGCTGCGGCACCCGCTGCTTCTGCGGCCTGGGCATTCTCAACCGCAAAGACGTGCTGCTCATCCCAGCCGATCCGCATTTTGACGGTAACGGGCTTGTCGATCGCACTGGAAACAGCATGAACCATTTCATAAACCTTGTCGGGATCTAAGAGCCACTTCGCACCAGCTTCTGCTTTGATGATTTTGTTTACAGGACACCCCATATTGATATCAATGATATCGGCAGTTGTGTTCTCTGCGACAAATTGCGCTGCTTCTACTAAGGATGCTTTATTCCCACCAAAAATCTGAATACTAAGAGGATGCTCCGTCTCGTCAATAAACAGCATCTCAAGGGTCTTCTTATTACGCAGTTGAATTCCTCGATCACTGATCATCTCACAGACGACTAAACCCGCGCCAAATTCTTTGACTGTCACACGAAACGCAGAATTGGTGATCCCTGCCATTGGCGCAACGACGACGCGGTTAGGAATCTCAACCGAGCCGATCTGCCATGTCTGTCTATCTTTCACTTACGCTTCCGCCTCTTTCTTCAACGCCGCCAGTTCCGTTTCATCAAAATGATACTTGTTGCCACAAAACGAGCAGACTGCCTCTGCCCCATGGTCTTCATCGATCATCGCTTGGATCTCGTCAGCCCCTAAGGTGATGATCGCTGTCGCAAATTTTTCTTTCGTGCAATCACAATGGAACTGGACTGGCATTTTTTCTAGTACTTCGATTGTCGTGTCTGGCAACAATGTCGCTAAGATCTCTTCTGGTGATTGGCCTTCATCGATCAAGGTTGATACTCGAGGCAATTCTCCCAAACGTTTTTCGATGGCATCAATGATCTCTTCACTGGCACCAGGCATGATCTGTAACATAAAGCCACCGGCTGCCCGTATCGAATCATCGGTTTCTACTAATACACTCAGACCAACAGCAGAAGGAATCTGTTCTGACACTGCTAAATAATAAGTAAAGTCTTCCCCAAGCTCCCCCGAGACGATCGGTGTTTGTCCAGAGAAGGGTTCTTTTAGCCCTAAGTCTTTGATCACGGTAAAGATCCCTTGGTCACCCACTGCGCCCCGAACGTCCAATTTTCCTTGAGGGTTCAACGGCAGACTGATCTGCGGATTTTTTATGTATCCTTTTACGTCCCCACGGCCATTGCTGTCTACGACGATTGCCCCAGCAGGACCATTTCCTTGAATTTTGACGGTCAATTTGTCTTCCCCTTTTAAGGTACTGCCTAATAACAAACTTCCCACCATCGCTCGCCCTAAAGCAGCAGATGCAGTATTCCATGTTTCATGACGTCGTTGTGCTTCGGCGATCGTCTCTGTTGCCGATACGGCGTATGCCCGGACGAAGCCGTTATATGCTAGTGCTTTTACTAAATAATCCTTCATCTTGATTCTCCTTTTTATTCATTAATGAATCATACTAGGAAGCGCCGCTTTTTTCAACTGAATGTGTTTGAATTTAAGGAAAGTCTTCTTAAATAGAAACAAAAAGGCACCGAGTTCCCTCGGCGCCTTGATACGTCTTGTTTTAGGCGTTATCATCTTTGTTTTCTTGATCAGTCGGTTGGCTTTCGCTATTGCGGCGAACGTCTTCCAATTGTTGATCAAAATCGTTTGATTGTGCATCTTCACTGTGTTTTTCTGCAGCTTGCTTCTCTGCATCTTTTTCTTCCAGCGCACGTTTCGCTTCTTCAAACGTTTGGGCTTTTTCACTAGGATACTCAGAGCTTTCGGTTCCTTCAGGCATTTTGCCTTCTTCAAACAAGGATTTGATTGCTTTGGCATCTAATGTTTCATGTTCAAGCAGTTTTTCAGCGATCAATTTGTGCTGTGCACGGTGTTCTTCAATGATTTCATGGGCTTTTTGATGAGCATCCATTAAAATCTTGCGAACTTCTTGATCGATTTCAAAGGCAACTTGTTCAGAGTAAGCTTTTGTTTGACCATAATCACGACCAACAAAGACTTGATGGTTTCCTTCATATTGAACTGGACCTAACTTGTCACTCATTCCATATTCTGTCACCATACTTCTTGCAAGCGCAGTTGCTTGTTCAAAGTCATTGGAAGCACCCGTTGATTGTACCCCGAAGATGATTTCTTCAGCCGTACGACCACCAAGCAACCCAACGATTTGTTCAAACATATCTTCTTTGGTCATCAAGAATTGATCTTCTTTCGGCAAGGCGATCATGTAACCACCCGCACGTCCCCGAGGAATGATCGTTACTTTGTGTACCACACGGGCACGACTCAAGACTAACCCAACAATGGTATGTCCTGCTTCATGGTAAGCAACCATTTCACGTTCGCGTTTGTTGATGACCCGATCTTTCTTCGCTGGACCAGCGATCACGCGGTCTTCCGCTTCATCGATATCTGAAGCATCGATTTTTTTCTTGTTACGACGAGCAGCAACTAATGCCGCTTCGTTCAAGACGTTTTCCAGATCCGCACCGGCAAACCCTGGTGTTTGTTGGGCAACGACTTTCAAATCAACATCATCTGATAAAGGTTTGTTGCGGGCATGGACACGGAGGATTGCTTCGCGGCCTTTCACGTCTGGACGACCAACTAAAATCTGACGGTCAAAACGTCCTGGACGTAGCAACGCTGGATCTAGAACATCCGAACGGTTCGTTGCGGCAATGACGATCACGCCTTCGTTTCCATCAAAACCATCCATTTCAACCAATAACTGGTTCAATGTTTGTTCCCGCTCATCATGTCCGCCACCCATACCGGCACCACGTTGGCGACCGACAGCATCGATTTCATCGATAAAGATGATGGCTGGTGCATTTTTCTTCGCTGTTTCAAATAAGTCACGCACCCGGCTTGCACCGACACCGACAAACATTTCAACGAAATCTGAACCAGAGATCGAGTAAAACGGTACGCCAGCTTCACCAGCAACGGCTTTGGCTAGTAACGTTTTCCCGGTTCCCGGAGGTCCCTCAAGTAAGACACCTGCGGGGATACGAGCGCCTAATTCAACGAAACGTCGAGGATCTTTCAAGAATTCCACGACTTCGACAAGCTCTTGTTTTTCTTCTTCTGCACCGGCTACGTCTGAAAAACGTACGCGGTTGGCTTTTTTGTCCGCTTCTTTGGCTTTTGATTTGCCAAAGTTCATCACACGGCCGCCACCGCCACCGCCGCCGCCTTGTTGGCTCATCATCATGTAGAAGAAGAAAATGATGATCACAAGTGGTAAGAAGCTAACCAAAAGCGATAACCAAATACCACTGTTGGATTCTTCTTCGATGGTAGTTTTGACCCCTTGTGCTGAGGCCAGACTGGTGACTTCGCTCAGCGTAGAATCATTTGGTAAAATAATCGTTGAAAAGCGGGTCGAACTTGCCTGTGTATTGCCTAAAACAGACAAGCTGTTGTCATTGCTGACAGTTTGTTCTTCATTGTATTCACCCACGATTCGATAAACACCGTTAGCGGGTTGGACAGTAAATTGTTTGACCTTCCCGTCTTTCAGTTGTTCTGTAAACGTGGAGTACTCGATCGTTGGGGTCTGCTGATTGCCATTTCCAAAGATGAAATAAACGACCATGACCATTGCCAACAAGACAAGTACATAATATAAGGTATTTTTTACCATACCGTTATTTTTCTTATTCATGCGTACCTCCCTGGCTATTTTGTTTTATCAATCCTGACCATTTAATTGTATCACAATTGATTTAGAACAGTCACTAATTTGACTGATAAACACTAGGTTTTAAGACGCCAACGTAAGGTAAGTTTCGATATTGCTCTGCATAGTCCAGTCCATATCCAACAACAAACTCATTTGGCACATCGAAACCGACATAATCAGCATCGATCTCAACAACACGGCCTTCCGGCTTATCTAATAACGTCACGATTTTCACTGATTTCGCTTTACGGTATTTGAATAGATCTACCAGATAAGCCAACGTGCGACCGCTGTCAATGATGTCTTCAACGATCAAAAGATCGCGGCCCTCAACATTTGTATCTAAATCTTTGATGATTTTGACTTCTCCAGATGAAATCATGGCATTGCCATAACTTGAGACATCCATGAAGTCTAACTCCAAGTAACAATCCATCTCACGAACGATGTCTGCCATGAAAGGAACGGCACCTTTCAGTACACCTACGACTAGAGGATTTTTATCCGCATAAGCCGCCGTTAATTCTTGACCAAGTTCCACACAACGATTTTTGATTTCGTCACGGGAAATCAAAATTTTCTCAATATCTTTATCTAGCATAAAGTTCTCCTTCCAACTCTTACTTCTGATATTTATAAAGAAGTATGTAGTGTATTTTATCAGTTTCTGGCGCAATACTCAAATAGGAAAATGCATGAGGTAGTAAGGCAATCACCTGTTTATCAAGGTTTGTGACGACCCAACTTTTTTCTCGCTCTTCATTAGGAATTTTTGAATCGATAAAAAAACGACTGATCTTTTTGGTCAGGCCACGCGCCAAGCGGATTCGGTCTCCGGGCTGACGCTTACGTACGATCAGCTCAGAGGAATAGTTTAGCGGTAAATCTTGGGAAAACTCTGACCAATTTGTGATTTTTTTGGGAATATGCTGTTCATTTATCGGAAAATACCCAATCCATTCCTTTTCAGACAGATAGATCCCCTCCCCTAAAACCAGACGCTGACTGACTTCTGTCAACGGCGTTGCAGGCTTTTGGGAAACAGCTACAGGTTCCAATAATAATTGGTCATAACTGCGCCGTAACTGCCACTGTTTGTGCAATGCCAATTGCCATTGCCCTTTCTTTTCGTCTAGCAGACGCAATAACTGCGGCAGCTGTTTTTGATTGAGTGGCTGCTTTGTAAAAGCTTCTGCTTGCTGCAAAAACCCAGCATAGAAAAAATAGCGCTGCGCCGGCGAAAACGTCGGCAGCTGTTGCAGATTGATCACTAAGCGAGTAGCTTGCTGTTGAACGAACGCAGACAACCATTGCTGCTGCTCTTGCTGGATCAACTGATTGGCGAACTGCATTTCTACAGAAAGCTGTTGAAAATGTGGCAGCAGTTGCGGATTTTCCGCTTTTAATGCCGGCACTACTTGCTGGCGTAGTCGGTTTCGCAAATACAACGGTTCGTGATTGCTTTCGTCTTCAAAGTAGGGAATCTGCTGTGCTTGCGCATAGTCGTAAATCGCTGCCTTACTGACACTAAGCAGCGGCCGCAACAGGACTCCTGTGTGAAAAGGCTGCTGCTGCTGCATCCCGCCAGCCGATTGCAAGCGGCCTTCTCGAATCATCTTCATCAGCATCGTTTCTACTTGGTCATCACTGTGGTGAGCAGTCAGCAAAACATCATAGCCTTCTTGGGACATGACATCGGCAAAAAACGTATAGCGAAAGTCACGAGCGCTAGCTTCTACGCCGGTTTCTGGCGGATTTTCCCAACACCGCTCATAAAAAGGAATGCCGCGTTCCTGGCAGTACTGCCGTAAAAAAGCCGCTTCCTCAGCAGATGCTGGACGCAATTGATGGTTCACATGTGCCACGCCAAAACATGGCTCTTTTTGCATTTCGGGAAACAACTGACAAAAGACCTGCAACAAGACCATGGAGTCGACGCCCGTCGATACCGCCAGCAAAAAGCGGCGTTTTTTTTCCGGATCGATAGCAGCGATTTGCCCTCGAACGGTTTGAATGACCATCTTATGACCTCCTTTTCCTTCGGTAGACCCACAAGAAAGAAAGCTGAAACAAAACGAACCAACAGTTTTGTTCCAGCTTTTTCCAACTTGCTATTCATGTTTAGTTACGGCGTCCGCCGCGGCCACCGCGTTTTCCTTCTGTATTTCGACGTAATGATGAAAGACGATCATCACTATCTTTTAGAAAAGAACTCATCAATGAATCGAAGTCTTGTTTATTTACATTCGTAGTTTGATTGCGTGAAAAAGATTTTTTCGGATTTGGTCGATTGAATTCTTTTTTCGGGTATTCACGTTTTTCTTCCGGCTTATCTTCTGCCTTGCGGATCGATAGTCCAATTTTCCCATCGTTGCCGATTGCCGTAACAAGTACTGTCACTTCATCCCCAACAGACAACACGTCGTGAATGTCTTTGACGAATCCGTTTGATACTTCACTGATATGCACCAAACCAGTTTTCCCTTCACCAAGATCAATGAACGCACCAAAATTTGTAATACCAGACACTTTGCCCTTTAGTTTCGCTCCAACTTCGATTGACATATAAAAAATGTTCCTCCTAATTTTTACCCATTTAAAATAATTCAAACTACTGCGCTGAGTAGGTATGACATTGCTTAATCTTGTGACTCTGTGGATGATGATTCTTGCTCGCTTTGTGAAGAGTCTTCATTCGTGCTCTGAGAATCCGTTCCGTCCGGCAAGACCGGATAGATCTTTTCGCCATCTTTTGAATAGAAGAATCGGCTCCGGGCCAATTTCGCTACATATTCATCGTCTTTCAGTAAGGCAACATCCCGCTCCAACGAAGCCACTTTTTGTTCAGCTTCTTTTTGTTCAGCGACTGTTTCCGCCTTATATTCCTTTAGCTTTTGCAGGCGCATTTGATCGTTGAACATCTGAATGCCTACGATCGCAAATATCGCTAATGCCGCTACGAAAAACGCCACCAGCCGACGTCGGCGAAACACGACTTGCCGCCGCTCTTTTTCAAACTTGGCAAATTGCTCTTTCGCATAATCGGTCTGCAATAGTTCTATTTTTCTATTTGATTCTTTTGCCACCTGAACTCGCTCCCGTCGCTGTCTTTGTTTTTTACATTATACCAACATCCGCAAAGCTTGTCTAACTGAAAATGCCGTAAAAATCAAGCATTTTCTGAGATTCTTTCCTCTGAAACGATCTCATACATTTTTGCAGCGTCTTCTTTTTTCGTCGATTCATGCAATTCATTAACTTTTACTTCCAAGACCTTATTCCCGAATTGAATGCGCATAGTATCGCCTACTTTGACGTCACTGCTTGACTTGGCTAATTTGCCGTTGATCTGAATGCGTCCCTTGTCTGCCACTTCTTTGGCCACAGAGCGACGCTTGATGATGCGGGAGATTTTAAGAAATTTATCTAATCTCATGTTTTTCACCTCTTCTTAATAGTTTCTTTCCAAATGGAACTAACAGCCATTCGCGAATCGTTAACAATTTGATTTTGATCGCTGCCCCGATAAAGGCTGCGCCTCCCAGACCGACACCGCCTAGGCAAAAAAGCAGCGCCTGTAGTCGATGGGTCAAAGGACCGTTCAATAAGATCGCCACGAAGCTATAATATAAGAATAGCACGCTTGCCATGATCCCTAAACAAATAAATAATTTTTTTCCATAATTTCCTTCATACCAAAAGCGATTGATGCTACTTTGTGCTCGACGCTGTTCGGAAACCACAAAACAGCATAAGGTCGCTCCTAACCCCAACAGCGTACTGATACTTGCTCCTGCAGTCCCATAAGAAGCAGTCAGCGGCCACATCGATAGACATTTAACCAAAAGACCGATCCCCGCAGCGATCAAGCCGAAGGTATAGGTACTGCGGCTTTGTTGAATGCTTTGATAAGCTTGAATTGTCGCCATCAGAGCGATGGAAAAGACAAACAATACTAGCGCCGCATTGCCAGATCCGTCTTTGAATAAGGCAAAGTTGATATAAGGCAGCAAAATCGCTAAGCCTACGGCGGAAGCCGAAGCAATCCCGATTGTTAGGCGTAAATACATTTTTGCCGACTTTTCAAACAGCTGCTGATTTTTTACCGTCAAATACTTGGTCAATGTTGGCAAAAACGTCGAACTTAACGCCATCGCCACCACAAGACCTAGTTGGACGAGGGGTTGTCCTCGATCATAGATCCCTTTCGAAATCCGAGCTGCTTGTGCCGTCAACCCACCTGCTTCCAGTGCATTGGTCAACAAAAACGAATCCGCTAACTGGAACAAGATCAAATAGCCGCTATAAATCGTCAACAGACCGCCTTCTAAGAAGAACCGTTTTTTCAAAGAGGCTGATAAAACAGCAGTGTTTTCTCCTATACTAGTGACTGGTTTATGCCATAACGATAAGCGTTTGCCGTTGATTTGTCGGCTATAGTAACTTAAAATCCACCACGCCGCAAGCCCCCCGACTAAGGCACCCATCATGGCGACAGTCCCCGTTTGATAAACCGTCCAACCCAATTGCTGGAAAGCTGCCGCAGCACCTAAAATCACCCCGACTCTAAGGAGCTGCTCTACGACTTGGGAAACTGCGGTTGGCACCATTTGTAAATTCCCTTGAAACATTCCTCGATAAAAGGTCAAAGGTGGGACAAACAAGAAGGTAAAGGAAACGACTCGAATCAAGCCTGACAGTTGGTAGTCCCCCATCACTTGCGCGATTGGACCGGCAAATAAAAAGGTCATAGCCCATAAGCCGATCGCCGACCAAAGCACATAAGGCGTCAAAGCTTGCAGCCGTTCCTTGCTTTTCAAAGGATCGGGTTCTTCAGCGACAATACGGGAGATAAACTGTGGCAAACCTGACAACGCCAAAGTCATTGCCAATCCATAAATCGGATAGACTTGTTGATACACATAAAACCCTTCGTCCCCTACCAGGTTCTGAAAAGGGACCCGATAAACGGCACTTAAGATTTTTGCGATAAAGGAAGCGATCGTTAAAATAAACGCCCCTTCCATCGTACGCTTCAATTGTGATTTCGGCATCCCTCTGGTTCCTTTCTAGCCTTGACTGGCGTATTTTTGTTCCCGTAATGCTTTGACAAAATCTTGGATTTCTAATAGCCAGGTGCTTTCTTTCATCACTGGCGGAATCTGTAATTTGATGGTCATTTGCTCATGATCGACACCCATCGTGGCTTTTAATTTAGTGGCTTTTAATGCCTCAAACAGCTGCTCCACCGAATAATTTTTCGTGCCGACTTTACTCAAAGTAAATGACACCGTCTGTTGCTGCTTACGGATAGTTTGTAACAAGGCACGATCGCCGTTCATCTTGATCTCGCCCACCGTTAAGAGGTGCGCCACTTCAACAGGGTATTCTCCAAAACGGTCTAACAAATCATCTTGAAGTTCATCGACTGCTTCTTGGGATTCCAGCTCACGAATTCGTTTGTAGATCTCGATTTTTTGCCGTTCATCTTCAATATACGAAGTCGGCAAGTAGGCATCGATCCCCAGATCAATCTCAACGGTCGTTTTCTCTGTTTGGGTATTTTTCCCTTGCTTACGAGTGACTGCTTCCGACAGCATTTGCGAGTACATGTCAAACCCGACTGCATCGATAAAGCCGTGCTGTTGCGCCCCCAATAGATTTCCCGCTCCCCGAATCGAAAGATCGCGCATCGCGATTTTGAATCCTGAACCTAACTCCGTAAAGTCCTTAATGGCTTGTAGTCGTTTTTCACTGACTTCGTTCAACACTTTTTGCTGTTCATACATGAAATACGCATAGGCGACTCGATTGCTCCGTCCGACACGGCCGCGCAGCTGATACAACGTCGAAAGCCCCATGTAATCGGCATTTTCTACAAACAACGTATTGGCATTGGGAATATCCACACCGGTTTCAATGATCGTCGTTGTCACCAACACATCGTATTGGCCTTCAATAAAGTCAAACAACGTATTTTCCAATTGGATCTCGGTCATTTGCCCGTGGGCATAAGCGATTCGTGCATCAGGCACTAACGCCTGCAGTTCTTCGACTTTTCGCTCGATCGTATCGACACGATTATAGAGATAAAACACTTGCCCTCCCCGGGCCATCTCCCGTTGGATCGCTTCTCGCACCGCTCCTGGATTCATCTCCATCACATAGGTTTGGATCGGGTAACGATTTTCCGGTGGTGTTTCGATCACAGATAGGTCCCGCACCCCCAGCATCGACATATGCAATGTTCGTGGGATCGGCGTTGCTGTCAACGTCAACACATCGACTTGCGAACGCAGTTGTTTCAAGCGCTCTTTGTGTTTGACCCCAAAACGTTGTTCTTCATCGATCACCAACAAGCCCAAATCGGCAAACTCAACATCTTTTGACAATAATCGGTGGGTCCCCACCAAAATATCGACTTGCCCTTTGCGCACTTGCTCGATCGTTTCATTCTGCTGTTTTTTCGTCCGAAAACGACTCATCACCCCAACATTGACGGGGAACCCTTCAAAACGATCGACCATCGTTTCATAGTGCTGCTGCGCCAAGATCGTTGTCGGCACTAAGAAAGCCACTTGTTTGCTTTCTTTGATTGCTTTAAAAGCAGCCCGCAGCGCCACTTCTGTTTTCCCAAAACCGACATCTCCGACTAACAAGCGGTCCATCGGTTTTTCTTTTTCCATATCCCGCTTGATCTCTGCCGTACTGCGCAGTTGATCATCGGTTTCCGAATACGGAAAAGCATCTTCAAATTCTTTTTGATAGGCATCGTCTGGTTGAAAGGCATAACCTTTTTCTGATTCGCGTTTGGCATACAATAAAATCAAATCATCCGCGATGTCTTCAATTTTAGCCGTCACTTTGCGCTTGGTCTTCGCCCACTCGCTGCCACCTAATTTATTGATTTTCGGTGTTTTCGATTCGGAAGCCACATATTTTTGAATCAAATTCAGTTGGGTGACTGGAATAAAGAGCTTGTCTTCGTTTTGGTACAAGATCGTCATGTAATCTTGGTGGACGCCATCGACTTCTAAGGTTTCCATGCCGATGTACTTCCCGATCCCATGATTCGCATGGACGACATAGTCGCCCGCTTTTAACTCATTGTAGCTTTTGAGCCGTTCCGCATTGGTGACATTTTGCCGGCGGGCTCTTTTTTTGTTCATCTTTTGGAAAATTTCTTTTTCCGTAACCACCACTAGCTTGTCTTGCGGCATTTCAAAGCCGCTTTGCAAACGTTCCACCACGATTTGGGTGCGTCCCGTAAACAGGCGGTCTTGTTGCGTCTGCACGGCATAGATATCATGATCTCGCAGATCTTGCTCTAACTTCTTGGCCCGTTCTTGGTCACTGACCAGGAAAATCACCGTCTGCTGCTGCTTCTCCCAGCGATCGATCTCAACTTTCAAGAGACCCATTTGGCTGAAAAACTGCTGCATCGGCCGGTATTGGAATTGATGGATCGCTTGGAAGCGAATGTTCCCCATTCCTTTTTGGAATAAAGAAAAGAAGCTGGTCACAAAGGTTTCTTTTTGTAGTAGCTGATGGACATCGATCCCGAATTGCTGTTCAGAAAAGACCCGCAGTTCCGCTAATTTTTGGGTATGCCACTCCGCTTCTTCCCGTTCGATCTCACGATTGGTCTCCATGATCCGGGCATAATCATCGATCATTAAAAAGGCATCCTCAGAAAAATAATCTAAGACACTTGTTTGCTGACGATACAGCAAATCCGTGTAATAACGGGCACTTTCACCAGGAATCCCCGCTTGCCACTGGGAGGCCAATTGGCCGAAATAGTCTTCTAAAAAGGCACGATCGGTTGCTTCTTTGGTGACTGCCAACCGCTTGTTCAATAATTCTTGCAACTGCTTTTGCCCCGCAGCTAAATCTTCCGCTGAGAAAACTAATTCAGTAGTGGGTAAAATAGCCACTTGTTGCAGCGTTTCCACTGAGCGTTGCGTTTCCACGTTGAAAGAACGCATCGAGTCGATTTCCACATCGAACAACTCGATCCGTACGGGGTATTCGGCATTTAATGGGTATATATCGAGGATGCTTCCACGAATACTGAATTCGCCGGGTTTGCCAATCATTGACTGCCGTTCGTAACCCATCAAGATCAATTGTTGCGGCAAACACTCTAAATCGATCTCATCGCCGATCTGCCATTGGAATTGGTTGGCTAACCAGGTTTTCTTTTCAGGTAAATACTTTCGCAAAGCCGCCACCGGCAACACATAGATCCCGGTTTTCCCTTGCGAAACAGCATTCAGCGCGGCCACTCGTTCTTCTCGTGCTTCTGGTGAAGAAAAAGCCATTTCGGCTGACAACACTTCATCCACTGGAAAAACATAGACATCTTCCGTCACATTACGCAGATCTTCGGCTAGTTGATTTGTATAATAGAGATTTGGTGTCACCACGATCACTTGCTTTTGAAATGCCTGATACACACCGGTGATCGCTAATGTTTTTGCCGATCCAGCTAGACCGGTCAATAATTGCCGGGGGGCCTGTTCACGTAAACCTGTATGCCAAGCCGCCACTGTCGGCACTTTATTTATTAATTCAATTAAATCCATCTCGGCCCTCCTTAGTTAAATCGATTCATTGTGGCAAGAAAGTCGCCGTTGGTCAAGTAATCACTACTTGCCTCGACCGCTTTATCAATACTTTGTAAAACGATCGGCAGATCGTCTTTTGCAAAAGGACTCAGCACATGATTGACCACGGTTTGTCCCGGACGCGGCCGATCGATCCCAATTTTGATACGGTCAAAGACTGTCGAATCCAAGTGAGCGATCAAACTCTTGATCCCATTGTGGCCACCTGCACTGCCTTTTTGGCGCAAGCGGATTTTCCCTAATGCTAAATCAAGGTCATCATAGACCACCACTAATTCTTCTTGGTAGATGCCAAAATAGGTCATCAACGGACCTACCGCACGACCCGATTCATTCATGAAGGTTTGCGGTTTGACCAAAAGAATTTTTTCACCCTTCAAGAAAAACTCTGCCACCTCTGCTTCAAAAGCCGACTTTTTAAAGGTTGCTTGGTACTTTTGTGCCAACGCATCCACTACCATAAAGCCAACATTATGTTTGGTTTTTTCATATTTTTTGCCGGGATTTCCCAAGCCTACAATCATTTTCATTTTTTAGTTACGCTCCATTATTTCTAGTTTCAAGCTGATTCTTCATCTATTTTATCGGTTTTCTTATCCAAACACAAAATACTGGGCACACAAATGCGCCCAGTTCTTTTGCTTAGGTAATTATAACACGAAATGGACTGTTATGGTGGCGTCCTCTTGCTCAGTTTTTATCTTTCTTAACGAATCTTAATAAAACGTTGGTATATCTTCTTTTTGACGTAATAACAAAGAAAGCATTTACAACTGAAACAGTGATATTTTGTGTAATATTGTTGTGCAAATCACATGACAAATATACTTGAAAATGGTAGGATGATAGCGAGTAAAACAATTATGCGGAAGGAATGATACACAGATGACTGCAAAAACGAACAAAAAAGATCACCAAAAGGTAATTCTTGTTGGAGACGGTGCGGTTGGTTCTAGTTACGCGTTTGCGCTGGTGACCCAAAACATTGCGCAAGAAGTCGGAATCATTGATATAAATACAGCAAAAACAGAAGGCGACGCAATTGACTTGTCCCATGCTTTGGCCTTTACTTCCCCTAAAAAAATCTATGCCGCTTCTTATGAAGATGCACATGATGCTGATTTAGTCGTTATTACTGCTGGTGCGCCTCAAAAACCAGGCGAAACCCGTTTAGATTTGGTTCATAAAAACTTGAAAATCAACCGGGAAGTAGTTACCCAAATCGTTGATTCAGGCTTTAACGGAATTTTCTTAGTTGCAGCAAACCCAGTCGATATTTTGACTTATTCTACTTGGAAATTCTCAGGCTTCCCGAAAGAACGCGTTATCGGTTCAGGTACCTCATTAGACTCTGCCCGTTTCCGTCAAGCATTGGCTGAATTGGTCGATGTCGATGCCCGTAACGTCCATGCCTATATCTTAGGGGAACACGGCGATTCAGAATTCCCTGTTTGGTCTCATGCCAACGTAGCTGGCCTACAAATCTATGAATGGGTCAAAAATAACCCAGACATCGATGAAGAAGCCATGGTCAACATTTTCTTCAGCGTTCGTGATGCAGCCTACACCATCATCGAGAAAAAAGGTGCGACTTTCTATGGGATCGCAGTAGCTTTAGCACGGATCACTCGTGCGATCTTAGACGATGAAAATGCTGTCTTACCACTATCTGTGTATATGAATGGCGAATATGGTTTAAACGACTTGTACATCGGTGCGCCTGCAGTCATCAACGCCCAAGGGATCCAAAAAGTGATTGAGATCCCATTGACGGATGGGGAAAAAGACCGGATGGCCGCTTCTGCAAAACAATTAAAAGATATTCTTGATGAAGCTTTTGCAAAACTAGATGCAGAAGACAATCAATAATTTCTTTCACTTCGTTTAGCTAATCAACCATGCAACTGAACGAACCTTACAGCTTACTCTTTTTCAGAACAATTTGATCAAGATGACCTGCTGCCGGTTCGTTCAGTTTTTTTATGCAATGAAATGCTTTTCTACAGCTTAGCTAAAGATAGTTTAAGAATTTTCTATTTTTCATGGAAGTTTCATTTGCCATATTCGCTTTCCTGGGGGAATATGGTATGATTTAAGCGTTATTATCTATTATGCCATTAGAAAAAAGGAGTAGTTGAATGACTCGTTCAAACAAACATACTGACGCCAAGAACAATACCAAGAAAATTGTTCTGATCGTTGTGGCTGCTTTATTAGTAGTGATCGCTGGCGGCTATACCTACCGAAGTACATATTATGCAAACCGTTTTTTACCAAAGACTGAAATTGAGGGCATCGATATCAGCAACAAAACCGTCGCTGAGGCCAATGCTCTGCTGCATGACCGCTATTCGCAAGAAGATTTCACCATCAAAGAAGGCGATAGCGAATGGAAGACAATCAACCTTGCTCAATTTGGTTTACAGACGGATTTCACCGATGAGCTACAATCGTTAAAAGATGAACAGAACCAGTGGAGTTGGGGAATGGCTTACGTTTCTGCTACAGAAGAAAAAACACTGGATAATCTCTCGGTAGATCAAGATACGCTAAACAGCGAAACAGACACGATTCAAAAGGAACTAGAAACTTTAAATGAGGATCGCACCAAGTCTGCCGATGCAACATTGAAAAAAGGCGAAGACGGTTTTTCTATCAAACCAGAAGTTGACGGCGATGCCATTGATGTGGACAAAGCAGTGGCTGACTTACAAGAAGCCATCGTCAGCGGCGAAAAGGAACTAAATCTCGGCGATTACATCACAAAACCAAGTGTGACCGCTGATGATCCTGATCTAACCAAAGAAATGGATTCGTTGAATAAAATCGCCAAAGTAACCGGCAATTATACGATCAACGGAAACACGTTTCAAATTCCAAGAGAATCGATCATGGATTGGCTCTCTTACAAAGATGGCAACACCACGATCGACGAAGACAAAGTAAGAAGCTATGTCGCTTCGATCGGTGAGCAATACAACACCAGCACCAATTCTTCGACCTTCAAGAGTACCAAACAAGGCGAAGTAACAGTTCCAGCCGGCACCCTCAGCTGGACGATCCAAACCGATGCGGAAACAGAAGCATTGATCGAGGCATTAAAAGCCGGCGAAGACTTCACCCGCACACCGATTGCTCAAGGAAGCACCGATGCTGGCAGCCCGTTATTTGGCAACACGTATATTGAAGTTGATTTGAAAAACCAACACATGTGGTATTACAAAGATGGCGAGCTGGTGCTAGATACGAAAATTATCTCTGGGAAACCAGCTACACCAACGCCAACTGGTGTCTTCTATGTCTGGAACAAAGAAGAAGATGCAACCTTGACCGGTGAAGATTATGCGTCCCCTGTTGATTACTGGATGCCGATTGATTGGACGGGTGTCGGAATCCATGATTCTGATTGGCAAACGGAATACGGTGGTGATCTTTGGAAAACCCGCGGCTCTCACGGCTGTATCAATACTCCGCCAGGCGTCATGAAAGAATTGTACAGCCAAGCCGAAGTCGGGACACCCGTGATCGTGATTTAACCGAAAAAAGATTCAGACCTTTTTATAGATGAACCAAAAGCTGCAAAAGAAAATTCTTTTGCGGCTTTTTTTGTTATTTCCCCCATGTTCCTATTTACAAAGCATCATTTAATTAATATACTTAATTAACTATATTAATTAATAAGGAGAATCATTTTGGAAAAAGTCGTCTTCATCGATCGTTCTACTTTGGCTGGAAGTTTGATTAAAATTTTTGCCCGCAACATCCAAATGCTTTCTGAGGATCAAATCAGCGTGACGGTTCTGACACCGGAACGACTAGCAAGTTATCGTTTTTCGCAAGAAAAAATCGTTTTGGTCGACCCTTTGCTTTCTTTAACAGATCCAATGATCCAACAAGCTATCCCACCGCGCATCAAACGCCTGTCGTTTCCTGTCAATCATTACAGCGGCATGAATACTGAAGGCATTCTAGAATTGATCCAACAAGCATAACCTAAAAAGGCCGACGGAAACCAATGGTTTCTGCCGGCCTTTTCTCATGCCACTTGCCCTTTGCTAGACCATCGCTTCTTCTTGTTCTAACAAAGTAACTTGCTCTCCTTTGTCTTGCAGCGCGGCGACGTGCATCGTCCCCCACTGGCAAAGGGTATCCAATAAGCCGCCTAACGTTTCTCCATATTCACTCAAGGAATACTCAACTTTGGGTGGTACTTGATTATAGGACTTGCGGGTAACGATATCAGACTCTTCTAATTCCCGCAATTGCTGCGTCAACATTTTTTGACTGATGCCAGGAATTTTCCGCCGTAAATCACTAGGACGCAATGCCCCATGGCGTAAATTACAAAGAATGATTGGTTTCCATTTCCCGCCGATGACATCCATTGTTGCTTCTACACCTATATTATAAATTTTTTCTTCCATTTTTTTCACCTCATCATGTTTGCTAACATACAAAAGTTACCAAAAGGTGTGTATCAAACAAAAAAGTACGTACTATACAACCTTACCTCCTCATTATATGATGATTACAGAAAAAAATAAAGGAGATGTTTTTATGATCGAAAAATTATCGGATACCGTTACACTGAACAATGGCAGTAAAATCCCCGGTTTGGGGTTAGGTGTCTTTCAAATCCCTGAAACTGAAACAGCAGAGGTCGTGAAACAGGCCATTATCAATGGGTATCGCCTGATTGATACGGCGGCTATTTACGGCAACGAAACAGGAACAGGGGAAGGAATCAAACAAGGCTTACAAGAAACGGGGTTGTCTCGTGAAGAACTCTTTGTCACTTCCAAACTTTGGAACGATCATTTAACTTATGATGAAACGATCCACGCCTTCAATGAAAGTTTGGCCCGCTTAAACCTCGAGTATCTCGACTTGTACTTGATCCATTGGCCGGGAAATCAAGCATTTCAAGAGTCATGGCGCGCATTGGAAGACTTGTATGCCGCAGGAAAAATAAAAGCAATCGGGGTCAGCAACTTCCAGATTCATCACATGGAGCAATTATTGGCCGTTGCTAAGGTCGTTCCTGTCGTCAATCAGATCGAACTGCATCCCAAACTGACGCAGCAAGACCTGCGGGACTTTTGTGCTGAAAAGGGGATTGCGATCCAAGCCTGGTCACCTTTGATGCAAGGTAAACTGCTGAAAGATGACACCGTCTTGGCGATCGCCGATACACAGCAAAAATCAGCGGCACAAGTGCTTTTACGCTGGGCTATCCAACAAGGAATCTTAGTCAACGTCAAATCGACACACCCTGAGCGAATGATCGCCAATGCAGCGATTTTTGATTTCCGTTTATCAGAAGAGGAAATGGCCCGCTTGAACGCATTAAATGAAGACCTGAGAGTGGGTCCAGATCCAGACACATTCGATTTTCATTAACCAAACGATATACTAAACAAAACCTTAGGAGGAAGTAGAATGACAAACACAAACACAGGATTTTCAATGGTGAACCACGTGGGAATCACCGTCAGCAATCTCGAACGTTCCATCCAATTTTATGAAGCATTAACTGGAAAGAAAATCGCCAATCAAGATACGATCGGTGGCAAACGAATGGCGCAAACGCAAGGTTTAGAGGATACATTGATCAAATACGCCAATCTTCATTTAGACAATCTCAACATCGACCTTTTAGAATACGTCGAACCAAAATCCAACAAAGCTAACTATTCCAATGAGCAAATCAGTGCCATGCATCTTTGTTTTGAAGTCGAAAATATTGATGAAGCCGTTGCTCGTCTAAAAGCCATCGGGGTTGAACCTGACGGTACCCCAATCGTTTTTGAAGAACAAGATGGTTTAAAAAGCGGGTTCGGAACAGGTGTTGCCTACTTTACAGATCCAGACGGTACCAATCTTGAACTGATTGCACCAAAAGGACCATTTCAACGCGGATAATTGAAAAAGGGATGGCGACTTATAGCGCCCTCCCTTTTTATTTACGCAAAACTATCTATTTTTTCAATAGTTCCCCTTCATAGAACCCTTTACAGCGAGTACAATAAATAGATAATCCTCTTTATTCGCTGATTTTCCCAACAAACCTCGCTTGAAAGGAAGTGATCTCGATCGATATTGGCCTTTTGTTGTTGATTTTTACGGGGATTTTTTTCATCGTCTTCCGGTTCTTTTACCGAGAAGAACCCAATTATATCTTCGGCTTTCGCACCAAGCGCAGTACAGCCAGTGTCAGCAATTGGCGTTTTTCCCAGCAGTGGTTCTCCCTGTTGGCGATGCTCTTTCTAGGTGGGGTCATTTTGCTGCAGCGCAACGAGCTGATGGAAGAGAAATTTTACCAGCTAGCCGTCCTTGGCAGCTACCTTCTAGCAGCACTGCTGGTAGAAATAGCGCTTTATCTCAAAGATTCACGCGCGAGCACCAAAAAGTAAGACAAAAAAGACATTCCGGGGAATGTCTTTTTTCTATTCTTTATTTTGACTGTGGATCGTGATTCCCAACACCAGGGCTAAAATTCCTGAAACCACCCAGATGGTCCGGTGGAATAAGAAAATTCCTAGCAAGCTGCTTAAAACCGCCCCAAAAAAGAAACCGCCGATGATCAAGGAAATAGAAATGATCTTGGGTGTCACTGATTGGTCCTGCTTAAACCAGCGCAAATATAAGTAATCAGCCAGCGAACGTAAATTGCCAGTTGTCATCGTGGTGGCATAGGGCATCCCTGCCAAGCGTCGATAGGCGGCATATTGAATCGCTGCAAAAAAAGATAATCCGGAATCAACCAGGACATTGGGTAAAGAACGCGCAAAAAAGCCCAGAACCAAAATACCGATTGCTTCAAAGATCAACGCAGCATTTTGCCAAACGATCCAACCACCAGTCGGAAAATGATGCTGCAGATAATTCGTCACCACGATCCCCACTAAAAACATACAGATTGGTGGCAGATACCGAAAGGCTTGTTCAAACTGCCCCGTTGAAAGATTGATCCCTAACAAAATAACATTCCCCGACTGCATGCTCGCAAACACTTCACCGTGAAAGAGATAGGTATAGGCATCTAAAAAGCCGCCAGCCATTGCGAGAAGAACCCCCACCGGCAAACTTTCATGCACGACAAACTCGGTTTTGCCTTTGACACTACTCAAACTTTTTTCCATTGGTTTCGCCTCTTGTTTTTTATACTTTCTAACAGCTTAACGCTTAAAAACGCCGACAACTCGTTATGTTTTGCGGCGTTTAGGTGACTTTTTCGATAGCTGACAAATCAACCACCCCAAAAGAACGGCGGTCAGTGCTCCAGCTGAATCCAGCATGACATCTTGAAAAAGCGGCGTCCGTCCTCCCGTCAGCATTTGATGGTATTCATCGATCCCTGCATAGCCAGTGGCTGCCAACCAAGCAAAAAAAGCGGCTAGCCAATACGGCATACGGCGATAAACGAGCACGAAAAACAAACTGCCCCCTAGGACAAAATAGGTAAAGAAATGTGCGCCTTTACGAATGAAAAATTCCACAAAGGAGAAATAGCCTTTTTCCGCAATACTGATCTCCGAACCAGCATAGGAAAAAGAAATCTTCTCTAGCCACTCTTTCAATGGTTCATTTTTTAAGATTCGTGAAAGCAACCCGATTTGCGATTGCTGCTCATAGGTTTGTGAAGAGCTGATAAAGAGGATGACCATGACCGCAACTGCGATACAAAAGTAAAAATTCGGTTCTTTCAGTAATTTTTTCATAATTTTCACTCCTCATTTTCCTATCTTACCATTTTCATTTGGTGATGCAACTGTTTTTCAAAAAGAGCGTTCTATTGATCTTTCAGCGTTTCGATGAAAAACGATCTTCCTTTAGAGTCTCTCTTTCAAAGCGATTCCTCAAAAAACATAAAAAAGTATCTGAAACAGCTTTTCATGCCATTCAGATACTTTTCTCATTTCTCAGACCATAACCTAGAAGGAAACGAATTATTCAAACCCAACGATTCGATGAGGAACATAAGGCTCCTCGAGATATGCAATATCAGCGGGATCCAAAACAATGCCTGTCGCCTTAACTGCTGTTTCAACATGAGACATTTTCGTCGCGCCAATCACTGGTGCTGCTAGAGTTGGTTTGCTGAATAACCAAGCTAAAGAGATTTCTACTCGACTGACACCATAGCGACTAGCCAATTCTCCAACGCGGTCAATAATCAGTTGGTCTTTATCTGCGGTTTCGTCATATTTGGAGCGAGCAACCTCATCAGTCACTAATCGTTTTGATGACTCATTTTTGCTTCTGGCCAAACGACCAGAGGCTAATGGACTGTATGGTGTAAGAGCGATACCTTCTGATTCACAATAAGGAATCATTTCTCTTTCTTCTTCACGATAGATCAAGTTTAAATGATTCTGCATAGAAACGAATTTGGTCCAACCATTTTTCTCAGCAATATAATTGGCTTTTTGAAATTGGTAAGCATGCATCGCTGATGCGCCAATATAGCGAGCTTTTCCTGATTTGACCACATCATGTAAGGCTGCCATCGTTTCTTCGATCGGTGTGTTGTAATCCCATCGATGAATGATGTATAGATCAACATAGTCTGTTTGCAAACGTTTCAAGCTTTGATCTATTTGGGACATGATATGTTTCCGAGAAAGTCCACCGCCATTAGGGCCATCAAACATTTTCTGATGTACTTTTGTTGCTAGCACGATTTCATCCCGTTTAGCATAGTCTTTCAATGCTGCGCCTAGAATCTCTTCACTACGCCCGATTGAATAAACATTCGCCGTATCAAAAAAATTGATTCCCAAGTCAAGTGCCCCTTTAATGATTGGACGGCTGTCAGCTTCTTCCAAAACCCATTTGTGTATCCAATTGACTGGGTCACCGAAACTCATCGCACCTAAACAGATTTTGGAAACATCCAAACCCGTATTGCCTAATTTGGTATACTCCATTTTACTGATCACTCCCCACTATTTTCTTTGTTAGCTAAAGTTTAATTCAAACAAAAAGCGATGTCTATTGCTTAAAAAACGCCTTCCTATGCTTTTTAGGCATAGACTTTCTGGCGATTAGGTGATCACTTGATCTTTCCTAAGATAAGTGATGTATCCACTTAATAAATCGTCTGCTCAAAATTACGCAGCTAGAAACAATGCTTATCCATTTTTTAAGGGTTCAATATGGCTTTTGTGGTCACAAAAAAAACAAGGCTTGTTCCCCTTGACTTCAAGTACACTCAAACAGCTACAATAGTAAAAAAGGAGTAATGATTATGAAGCGGTTATACTTAATGCGCCACGGAGAAACTCTTTTCAACAAACTTGGCAAAGTACAAGGATGGTGTGATTCTCCCCTAACGGAGACCGGCAAAGAGCAAGCCCATAAGGCAAAATCTTACTTTGCAAGAAACCAACTAACTTTCGGCCATGCAGTAGCATCGACTCAAGAAAGGGCCTGTGACACACTAGAAATAATCTGCGGGACAACCGACTATGAGCGCCGAAAAGGATTGAAAGAAATGAATTTTGGTCTATTCGAGGGAGAAAGTACCCACTTGCAGCCGAAAGGACCAAAAGCTTACGAACATTTTTATCAATCCTTCGGCGGAGAATCTGCTGCTGAAGTTCGCCAACGAATGTTTGCCGAGCTTGTAGATATCATGACCACTACCAAAGCTGACAATACCTTAGTTGTCTCCCACAACGGTGCAATCTTTTATTTTTTCAAACACTTATTTCCAAATGAAGTCCCCCTTTACGATTGGCTAATTGCGGTTTTATGGTCTTTACTTATGAAAATGGCCACTTTTTTTATCTCGAGACCGTTGATCCTACAAGATCAGTGACCAACTGATTCAATAATACCGTCTCCTTTCAGCACTCTCCCATAATAACCAACTGCTGTCGTGACCTTCCTGCTTGACCATGTTCTACCTATAAAAAAAGTGCGTCGAACCTATCTCTGTTCGACGCACGGATTTTTTCATCATTCACTAGTCAGTAAAAATAGCTTTGTTCATCCTTATAGAGCTGACATACTTCTTTTGAAACAACTTAAGCGACACATCGCTGCCTACCTGCAAGTTTTTGCTTATTTTCAGACCTGTGGTTCATCCTTGAAGAGGCTTGTACCCATCTCATAGCCCTCGACATAATGATTTAAGCGGCGAACGACGGCTTCAGCAGCAGCTTTTGAAGGGGTAATGATCAATAGGATATCAAAACCTGCGATGGTACCGGCGATCTCTGGTAGCTCCATCTCATCTAGGTAGTTGGCGATGACATCTGCTCCATTTCCCGCAGTATGCACCACCACCATAAACTCGACTTGCGTGATCGCTTTTAAATATTCATACATAGAAAAAGCAATTTTGTCCTCCAAATTGCGCTCTTTTGATTCAAAAATCGAATAATAAGGACGACCATTTTTCGCATAGGTTTTGGCAATATTCATTTCTCGCATATCACGAGAAATCGTCGCTTGGGTTGCTGTAACGTTTTCTTGTTTTAATAAGTTCATCAATTCTTCTTGAGATTCGATACGGTGTTCCGCAAAAAGACGTTTGATGATCACTTGACGCTCTTTTTTCTTCATTTGTTCAATCAGCTCCTCTCAGATCTTTTTAAATAAGCAGAACCTCTCACTCAGTGGGGGAGCAGCAAGACAGGTTGCCTATCATAGGAAGAGCATCGAGAAGATCAAGATCAGTAGATTCGAAACCCCAATCACAAGTAACGGTTTGCGCATAAAGCGGGTCCAAGTGGAATAGTTGACCCGAGCCAGCTCCAATCCCCCCATCACGACGCCAGAAGTTGGTGTGATCAAATTCACTAATCCGCAACCAGCAGTAAAGATCATCACCATAACGTTCGGATTGAGTCCGATGCTTTGCGCCAAGGCCCCCATGATTGGGATCGATACATACGCTAGTCCGGAAGTTGATGGAATCAAGAACGATAAGAGCAAATACAAAATGTAGGCGCCAATCACGAACAGGACGGGCGATAAGCCTTCTAAAAGATGAGAAGCCCGATCCAAAATAAACAGATCCAAGTAGGTCGTCTGCATAATATAGGAAGCACCCCGTGCCACAACGATGATCAAGACCACTGATAAAATGTCTTTGACCCCATCAATAAAGTTGGTTACGATTTCTTTTTCTGAGAACCCTTGAATCAACGCGATAATGATACTGATGTAGAAGAACCACATGGCCAAATCACCAAAATACCATTCTCCGAAACTATTGCCGGTTAAAAAGGCAGTCCAACCGTCAAACACATGGATATCAAAGTCTCCCCAAGGAATCAAGGAAACCACCATGATCACAAAGGATAAGCCAAAAATCGTTAGAATCAGTCGATGTTTTTGCGTAAACACCAAGGTTTCGTTCGTGTCTTTGACAAAATGTTCTTCCATTTCTTTTTGCTCTTGCAGCGATAAGATCGTCGACCCTTTGTCAGCTTTGACTTTTTTGGCATAAGACATCACTACAAAGATACAGTATGCGGTCGTGACTAACCAAAGCATTGCCCCGACTACTAAAATCGTGCCGTTGTTTGGGGCAATATCGATGCTTCGCAAGGCATCCATCGCAACGCCGGTCGCAAAGGGATTGACGGTGGAGCCAATCACGCCAGCACCCGCACCCAGCATAACGGTTCCTGCTGCGACGATCGTATCAAAACCTGATGCCACCATCGTGATTGCTAATAAGGAATAAAAAGGAATCGTTTCTTCCGCCATTCCATAAGTGGAGCCGCCGATCGAAAACAGGATCATTAAAATCGGAATCAAAATCAACTCATTACCTTTGAGTTTTTTGACCAAATGTTGAATCCCGGCTTCCAAAGCGCCTGTTCGCGTGACGATATTCAAAAAACCACCTAAACAGAGAATAAACACACAGATCTCGATCGCATCACGAAATCCGTTAAAAGGCGCCATAAAGAAATCAGAAAACTTGGCACCTACCACTTGGCTGACCATCTCTTCTTGGCCTGCTGGTAAAGAAGGCGCAAAAGGCTGCCCTGCTAAAAGCCAGGAAGCGACCGTCAAGGCGATAATGATCAGAAATAAGATACTGAACGATGTCAGCGACTTTTTTTCTTTTTGCTTTTTTTTCATCTGTGTTCCCCCTTTATTGAATCAATCCTATTTGCTGCCAGCCATTATTTGGCAACATGAGAAAAATAATCTTGGTCATAAATAATGAGTTCTTTGTAGCGATAATAAATCTTTCTTTTATGCACGAGCGCCTTGAGCGTTTGACTGACTGTCTCTCGCGTCGTTCCACTGTACTTGGCTATATCATTGATAAAAACGGGAAAAGGGATGCGAATCTGCTCACCTTGTGTCTGCCCATGCTCGATCATCAAAAGACCAATCGTATTGACGACTCTTGTTTGCGCGCTGGAGGTGACACAATACTCGACACGGCGTCTTTGCTTTTCCAACTGCCGGCTCATTTGCTGATTGAGCCACAGCAACTGACTTGTAGACGAAACAACTAGCGGTTCAAACAGCGACATCGCTGCAAACTGCACGACAATGTCTGTTGCAGCGAATGCCGATACATCATAGTTGTCTCTTTCAAACAAGCCAATCAAAGGAAATAACTGATCAGGCCCAACAAAATCTACATAACAATAGGAATCAGTTCCGTCGGTTTTTTCGATCCGCACAAGTCCTTCTATCACGAGGAATATCCGATCTCTTACGTCGCCTTCATAAAAAAGTACCTGGCCTTTTTTGTACGTACGGCAGTAAATATGCTCTTTCAACCGCTGCTGATTTTCTTCTTCCAGCCATTGAAAGCTGTTCACTCTTGTTGATGGATCTTTTATTTGGTGGTCGATCATTTTTCTCACTCCAATGTTTTGGGTCTTGCTTTGCTGCTTCGCTTATTTCCAGGTGATCTGCGTACCAGCGTCTTCGATGTCCGCCAGCTTGTCTAAAGAAGTAATCACTGCCTGTTTTTCCGCCCCCATTTTGACAAAGTTCAAAGCGGCTTGCACTTTCGGCAACATACTACCTGGTGAAAAATGGCCTTCATCGACATAGGTTTCCAATTCAGCGGCGGTCACATGATCCAACCACTGCTCATTTTCCTTGCCAAAGTTCAAAGCGATTTTTTCTACGCCCGTTAAAATGATCAGCTGATCCGCATCGACCAAACGAGCCAATTTTTCAGAAGCAAAATCTTTATCGATCACGGCTTCAACACCCAGGCCATTGTCTAACACGGGAATGCCACCGCCTCCTGCACAAATGACGATCGTGTTTTGTTCAATCAGCGCTTTGATGCTGGCAACTTCTTGGATCGCTTGTGGTGCAGGACTGGCTACGACTTTCCGCCAACCACGACCAGCATCTTCACGATAGATGGCATCTGTTGCCGCCATGGCTTCTTTGGCAGCCGTTTCCGTTAAGAAAAGCCCGATTGGTTTTGTCGGATGGGCAAATGCTGGATCTTGGGCATCGACTGTAATTTCCGTGACCACAGTCACCACCGGCTTCGCTATTTGAGCTGCTTTCAACTGGGTTCTCAGCTCATTTTGCAACCAATAGCCAATACTGCCTTGGGTCATAGCGACACAGGTATCTAAAGGCATCGCTGGATTTTTACTAGAATCGCTCGCTTGCTGCTGCAAAACCAAATTTCCCACTTGGGGCCCATTCCCATGGGTAATGATCAAATGAACGTCTTTTTGGATCAGGGGAATTAAATACTCGACCGTCTGTTTAAGCCGTTCTTTTTGCCCTTTGGCACTGGCATCTTCTGCTAAGATGGCGTTGCCGCCAAGGGCGACAACGATCGTTGGTTTCTTTTCACTCATCTGCTCACTGCTCCTTCTTACACTCTAGGAATAAATAGATCGCCTAAGGTTACTGCCATGATCGCTTTGATTGAGTGCATCCGGTTTTCAGCCTCTTCAAATTGACGACCCCAGTGACTACGGAAAATATCGTCCGTGATCTCCATTTCAGAAATGCCGAATTTTTCTTCGATCATTTTTCCATACGTCGTATTCGTATCATGAAACGCTGGCAAGCAGTGAAGCACGATCAAGCCATCGTCTTGTTTTCCGGTAGCCATCACCATTTCGCGGTTGATCTGGTAATCTTTCAACAGCTTCACCCGCTCTTCGAACTGGTCTTCTTCCCCCATTGACACCCAAACATCGGTATACAAGACGTCTGCATCTTTAACACCTTTTTGGATATCCTCTGTTACCATCAACTGACTGCCAGATTCTTTAGCAAATTCGTTGGCATAATCTGTCACTTCTTGCGCTGGGAAAAGTTCTTTTGGTGCACAGATACGAACGTTGACCCCTAAAATCGCCCCCGTCACTAACAAACTATTTGCCATATTGTTCCGACCGTCACCCACATAAACTAGCGTAATGTTTTCCAAGGTACCGAAGTTTTCTTTGATGGTCATAAAGTCAGCGATCATTTGGGTTGGGTGCCATTCATCGGTTAAGCCATTCCAAACAGGAACACCGGAGAATTTGGCTAAATCTTCAACGACTTGTTGGCTGAACCCGCGGAACTCAATGCCATCAAACATGCTGCCTAAAACTTTTGCTGTATCTTCGACGGATTCTTTTTTGCCTAGCTGAATATCATTCGCACCTAAAAATTCTGGATGGGCACCAAGATCGATGGCAGCTGTCGTAAAGGCCGCCCGTGTCCGAGTCGATGTTTTTTCGAACAAAAGAGCAATGTTCTTGCCTTCCAAATAGCGATGAGAAATATTTTGTTTTTTCAACTGTTTCAAATAGATTGAAAAATCAATGAGGTATTCTAACTCGGCTTTCGTAAAATCTTTTTCTGCTAAAAAACTTCTTCCTTTAAATACTTGTTCCATCGATGATTCCTCCTCTGATTTAAATATCTTCTCTAACAAATGGCATGCTCATGCAACGAGGGCCGCCACGACCGCGAACCAATTCACTGCCGGAGATTTTGTGCAATTTGATGCCGGCTTCTGCTAACTTCTGATTAGTGATGGTATTGCGGTCATATACGACGACTTCGCCAGGTGCGATCGTTAAAGTATTCGAACCGTCATTCCACTGTTCCCGAGCCGCTGCAATCAAATCACTGCCGCCGCAACGAATCAATTCAACTGCATTTAGTTCTAGATAGCGACATAAAATATTTTCCAACGTGTCCTTTTCTTCTTTGATCGTCACCCCATCACCTGCTCGTGAGATTGAATAAACCGTCAGCTCTCCTTCAATTTCTGGATGAATCGTAAACTTGTCATGATCGACCATTGTAAATACCGTATCTAAATGCATGAATTTGCGCTCTTGACCAATGTCAAACGCTAGGACATATTCAAAGCTTGGCTCATTTTCGAATACTTTGCGGGCCAGCTGCTCAATCGAAGCGGCATCCGTTCGTTGCGAGATACCAATCGCCAACACATGTTTTGACAGAACCAATTCGTCGCCACCTTCGATGCGGGTTGGTTGGGCGCGATCATAAAGCATATGAGGTGGATTCTGCTGAAACATTGGATGATGAGCAAAAATATATTTGCCGTATAACGTTTCGCGCCGTCTTGTTTCTGAATACATGCGATTCAACGAAACGCCGTTTCCAATCGTCGCAAAGGGATCGCGCGTAAAATACAAATTCGGCATTGGATCGATCAGAAATGGGTATTGATCATCCACGGTCCCAGCGAGGCTCTTGGTGTTTGGCAGCTCCAGTTCATTTTTGGCTAAACCAGCCATGGTTTTGTCGATCAGTTCCCGATCATTGTCACAAGACAGAAAATAATCCGTGACTTCTTTGATGATCTCGGGACTTTGGATCGTTGTTTCCGCTAAATAATCCTTGAGAAATTGCTGTTTGATTTCTGGTGACGTGAGCGATTCAGCAGCTAAATCTTCTAGGTACAACACCTCCACATCATTTTGACGTAGGACTTCCGCAAACCGATCATGTTCTGCTCTGGCTTGTTCCAAAAAAGGGATATCATCAAATAGCAGGCGGTTCAAATGATCAGGAACCAGGTTCTCCAATTCCCGACCAGGGCGGTGAAGCATGACTTGCTTCAAGCGTCCAATCTCTGAAAAAACATGAATAGCATTTGGCATTTTTCTTCCTCCTTCTTCTGTTTACGCCTCTATGCTACCTAATTGTATACGCTTTCGTAGTGGTATATTTCGTGTTCTTTTCGCAAAGGATTTGGCATTATGCATGAAAAAGCGAATATCGCTCTTCAGACGTTTTTTTACTCGCTGTTTTTTTTCATATGTAATATTTATCCATCGTTTTTTTTCTAAGAATTTGATGAGGATGTAATAGTTTTTTTATTTTTGACGTTTTTCCGCCCTATCAATAGATCAAGGAGATATACATTCCATTTTTTGTTTTTGGTACAGTTTCATCAAAAACCCTTATTTCATAAGGATTCTGATGGTTGCGACCAAATTTCGTTATGCTATACTTAATAAGATCGAAGGAAAAGAAAGGGGTTTGATAGGAATGACCTATTCAATCAATTGGGATCTAGAAACAATCTTTCCGGGAGGCAGCGATTCTGTTCAATTAAAAGAACGCATGAGCCAACTGGAAGAACAAATTGCAAATTACCGAACAACAGTCGATGCATGGTCGCCCAACAGCGAAGACGATGCAGCAAAATTAGGAGAGTTACTTGATTTATCCGCAACTATCAGTCAAGGATTTTCACAATGTGGTAGCTTTATCAATGCCTTGCTTTCAGCCAATGTCAATGACAGCAAAGCCAAAATCCTGACGGGTGACCTCTATGCAAAATTGCCAGCACTGCAAGCAGCACAAACCGTTTTTTCAAAAAAATTGACAGAAATTTCTGAGGATGATTGGACAGCACTAGTTAAAGCAGAAAACTTAGCATCTGTCGCTTTTCGTTTAAGCGAGATTCGCCGCGACGGCAAAGAATTGTTATCCGAGGCAGAAGAAACCATCATCAACACTTTAAATTTAGATGGCTTGAATGCTTGGAGCCAACATTACGATACAATCGTTGCCTCAATCGAAATTCCTTTCCAGCAAGAAGACGGCACGACGATCAAGTTGTCAGCTGGTCAAGCCTTCAATAAAATGATGGGCGATCCTGATCCGGAAGTTCGTGCGCGTTTATTCGATACTTGGGAAAAGACGTGGGCAGAAAAAGAAGACCTCTTTGCGGATACCTTGAACCACTTAGACGGCTTCCGCCTCTCTACCTTCAAACTTCACGGTGTCACTGATTACTTGAAGGAACCATTAGAATACAATCGTCTGCAAAAAGCGACATTGGATGCTATGTGGGGCACGATCCAAAAAAACAAACAGCCGATCGTTGATTTCTTGACCCGCAAAGCCCAGCTTTTCGGCAAAGAAAAAATGGAATGGCAAGACCAAGATGCGCCAATCATTCTTGGGGACATGGAAGAAAGAACCTACACCTTTGATGAAGCAGCTGACTTTATTTTGACCAACTTCCGTAAGTTCAGTCCGAAAATGGCTGACTTTGCCCAAGTCGCTTTTGAAAAAAGCTGGATCGAAGCAGAAGATCGTCCAGGCAAACGTCCTGGCGGCTATTGCACCAGCTTGCCAGAAACCAAAGAGTCACGTATTTTCATGACCTACAGCAATTCAGTCAACGAAGTAGCGACGCTCGCCCATGAGCTCGGTCACGCGTTTCACAGCAGCGTTCTTTGGGAGCTGCCGGAATTAAATCGCAACTATGCCATGAACGTTGCCGAAACAGCAAGTACCTTTGCTGAATTGATCGTTGCGGATGCAACCCTTAAAGAAGCAACAACAAAAGAAGAAAAAATCAATCTATTGGATGCCAAAATGCAAAATGCGATCGCGATGTTCATGAACATCCACGCACGTTTTATTTTTGAAAACAGCTTCTATCAAGCTCGTCAAAAGGGCTTAGTTTCAGCGGAACAAATCACGGAAATGATGACAGCGGCGCAAAAAGAAAGCTATGCGGATGGGTTAGCGACTTATCACCCGCATTTCTGGGCAGCCAAATTGCACTTCTTTATTGACGATGTGCCGTTCTACAACTTCCCGTACACCTTTGGTTACCTCTTTAGTATGGGGATCTACGCGTATGCCAATGAAAAAGGGTCTAGCTTTGAAGAAGAATACATTGCTTTATTGCAAGATACTGCTTCAATGACCACCGAAGAATTGGCACAAAAACACCTTGGTGTTGATTTAACAAAACCAGACTTCTGGCAAGCAGGGATCGACATGGTCCTAAAAGATGTTGCCAGCTTTATGGAATTGACTGAAGACTATATCTAAAAGAAAAAACCCTCTTCCAACACGACGCTTGGAAGAGGGTTTTTCTATCAGGCATTCAATAAAGTTAAGCCAATCGTTAAGTAGCCTGCGTATAAACACCAAATCAAATAAGGAATAAACAAGTACATTGCTTTTTTGTCGATACGGGCAAAGAGGATCATACAGATAATTACTGATAACACTAACAAGACAATAATGATGGTTCCGGCCCAGTAAGCATTCCAGCCAAAGAAAACAATACTCCACAAGAAGTTTAATACTTGCTGAATCGCAAAAAAGATATAGGCATTTTTTTTAAGTGCTGGATTGACTTTGGCTACGATCAGTAGATACAACGCCGTTCCCATAAAAGCATACAAAATCGTCCAAACGATCCCAATGATCCCGCCAGGAGGGGCCAAAAAGGGTTTTTCCATTTGCGCATACGTTCCGGCAATGTCCCCTGCAAACAAACTCGAGATGATTCCTGTTGCTTCAATGCCGATCACACAGACCAGCCAAATTAAAAATTTCATGTTCTCCACTCCTTCTTTTTTTCATGACTCTCTCGTTTCATCGTACCATCGAATCGAAAAAAAGCAGAATAGAACGCTTAAAAAAAGAAACGCCCGTGTGGACGTTTCTTTCAAGGTAATTTTGATTATATTCAATGACAGCTACTTTGATTGTTCCTCTTCAAACTTCCGCCGTTCATTTTCTACATATTTGTATAACGAACCGTAGCGGCTGCGATAGCCTTTCTTCCATGGCTTCTCTTTGCCGCAAAAATGCAGCAGAACGGTATGTTCGATGACCCAATCCAAGCTCCATTCCCCTAGGCTGATTGTCTCATACGTACGGTTTTTCCGTACATCATAGTTATAGAGCTGATCAGGAATCGCCAGCACCCGATCGCCATATAACCCATTCAAAATATCTTGATCCGGCAAAAAGAGGTTCAAATGATTTTTCTCAATGAAGGCTGCGATCTCTGTTTCTTTGACCTCTTGCCGTAGCTGATGCACGTTCATCAGCAAAACGCCTGAATTATAGTAGCCTTCCGACTCATAATTGCGTAACCGAACTTTATTGATGACTGTTGTCACTTCTGTCAGTTTAGAATGGCTGGCGGCGGCATACAGAAAATCCCCTAACGTCAGCTCATACAAGGGGCGCAAATCATTGATGCACAAAATATCCGCATCTAGATACAGGATCTTTTCCACCTGCTGCGGCAAGTAATTTTGTGCCAACAATCGATAGTAGATCGACTCTGGGTAGCGGTCACTAACTGGCGCGGTTTTAAAGATCGAACCAGAACCGATGATGACGGGATGATAGGTCATCGCCAATTTTTGACAAAAGACCTCTAGCTCTGCACCTTGTCTCAATTCTTTTTCTTGTAAGACATAGACATCGAAAGATGCTGCTGTCGTATGGCGCTTGATTGAATATAACGTTGTTTTTAATTGTTCACTGAATCGATCATCAATCGCAAAAAGTAGATTCATGCTCTTGTTCACTCCTCTGTTACTGGTTGCGTGCTCGTTTTTGGAAAAATCGAACGCAGTTGCCCGCATCTTCTGCTCTTCTAGTATACCCGATTTTTAGTCATTCTTTCAGTGAAATAGCCTTTCCAGTGAAAACCATCCCTTGGAAACGCAAAAAAATGCTGCTCCATTCAATGAATGAACCAGCAAATGATCGATGATAAATGGTGACATCCTAAAACAGATCAGCGAATCGTGGCAAATGCTGTTGACCACAACAACAATTCATCTAGCATGTCATTGACACCTGCAGCCATGTGCGCACCTGGTTTGAAGGTACTGAAATTTTCAAAATCAGTGAAGAGATTGAAGGCTGGGTTGGTCCGCACGGTGGCAACTTTTTGTTCAGCTAAAACGTTGCGCAATTGTTCAGCGGCCCGAATCCCACCGCCAGAACCATAACTGACGATCCCAGCTGCTTTATCAAACCATTCTTCCCGAGCAGAATCTACGGCGTTTTTCAAGGAAGCTGCAAAACCGTGGTTGTATTCTTGCACGATGAAGATATAGCCATCTAACTCAGCGATTTTTTTGTTCCATGCCATGTTTGGCTCAGCCGTTCCCATAAACGGTAAATCAAATGCCTTTACATCCACGATCTCAAACTGATGCTCTGACCGTTGAGTAGCAATTTCTTGAATATATGCTCCGACTTGCGGACTAACGCGTCCTTCTCTTGTACTGCCTAAAATAATACCAAATTTCATGATAGGTTCCTCCTAAGATTGTTTTCGTTTGTTTTTTAACGATTGGCAAATGTGTCTGCCCAGTCCAATAATTCCGTCAACATATCGTTCATTCCTGCCGTCATATGTTCGCCAGGAGTAAAGGTGGCAAAATTTTCAAAATCAGTAAATAAGTTGAAGGCTGGATTAGTGCGCACCGTGGCTACTTTTTGTTCCGCCAAAATCAAGCGAACTTGCTCAACGGCCCGAATCCCTCCTGCTGAACCATAGCTGACGATTGCTGCTGCTTTGTTGAACCATTCCTCGCGGGCGCTGTCCAACGCATTTTTCAAGGAAGCCGAGACCCCATGATTGTATTCTTGCACGATGAAGATGTAGCCATCTAATTCAGCGATTTTTTCGTTCCACGCTTGGTTCGCTTCGCCTGTACCCATAAAGGGCAAGTCGTAGTCTTTGATATCAATGATTTCAAACGAGCGGTCGCTATGTGCTCGTGCTGTTTGTAACACGTAATTGGCTACTTGCGGACTCACGCGGCCTTCTCTCGTGCTGCCAACGATGATTCCGATTTTTTGCGCTTTTTTCTTTTCCGGAGTGCGATACACCTCTTTAATTACTTCTTTTTCAATTATTTGTTCTTTTTTCCCAAATCCAAAGACCATTCTTTTGTACTCCTTTTATTGTGTTTTCTTTAACGATGGACTCAGCATATCAAACTTACTTTTAGTAAGTCAATCCTTTTGCTTACTTTTTGTTAGAAAAAAATCCCAGCTACTTCCTCTTGACATTCGTTCGGCACCGAACTATAATCAACTCATCGATATCATTAGGTACCGAACAATAATTCAAAAGGAGTGTTCTCAATGAGTACAATGACCGATCACTTAATGAAACAGCTTCGTTTTATCAGCGAAGCCAGCAATGCTTTTATGAGTCAAAATAACCAACGCCTTTCTGGACAGCAACGCGTCCTAGCCGTTTTAAATTTAGAAGATGGCTTGGTGCAAAATTACCTCGCAGAAGTTTTAGATTTACGGCCAAGTTCCTTGGCAGAACTATTGAAGAAAATGGAAAGCAGTGGGGATATCCAACGCAAAGAAGATGCAGCCGACAAAAGGATCAAACGAATCTTTCTGACAGAGACTGGACGAAAAAAAGCAGAAAAATTACTGGCACAAAAAGAAGCCGCCAGCAGTCAAACGTTTTTTGCTGGGTTAACAGAGGAAGAACAAACCGAATTTGCTCGTCTGCTTGAAAACATCGCCGCTGGGTGGGAAGCTGACTTTCAGCAACAGACGCAACGCTTTATTGACCCGATGGATCGTCTACAAGCTATGCAGGAGATCCGGGAACAGATGATGAAGCAATGGGGTGGAAATTGGCAGGAAATGACGAATGACGATCGCCGAAAAATGAAGCAACAAATGAAAGATACTTGGCAAGATATGGGCGCTGACGAGCGGCGTCAAATGAAAAAGCAGATCAAAGAAGCCATGCGGCAAATGCCATTTCCTGGACACCGCGGCATGTTTGGCAATCGGTCATTTGGGCCATTTGGGCCATTTGATAGTAGCGAGGCGAATGATCCACGGGACACATGGGGAAAAGGCAACTTTTTTGATGCCTACGGGTTTGGACAAGACCGCAAAGCAAGACCTGATTCCGCTTCTAAAGACGAAGCAGCCGAAGATGATTGGCAGGATTTCTAATAGCACCTAATGAAAAAGAAAAAGCTGCAGGACATCTTGCTTGTAGCGGAGGAAAACGAATGGAAACAACGACACCAACAGTGAACAAAAACAAATTTAAAATGAAAGACTTTATCCACCTGATCGTCAGTGTCAATCCCAAGAAAGGCTTGTTTCTTTTAGGGATGCTCTTTAGCCTGATCACGAGTGCCGCCAGTTTGGTCGTGCCGCAGCTGACGAAAACGCTAGTCGATGCCAGCGGCACCCCCACGTTCAGCACCTCCATGCTGGTCGTTTTGATCCTAGCCTTTGTGCTGCAATTAGGCGTAGGCACTTTAGGCGGCTTTCTCTTGCGCTATGTGGGAGAAAGTGCCGTGAAAACATTACGAGAACGTCTTTGGAAACATCTGCTGCATTTGCCAGTCAGCTATTTTGATGACCATAAGTCGGGGGAAAGCAGTTCGCGACTCGTTAATGATACTTCCGTGATCAAAGAACTAGTCACCTCGCAATTTCCCAGCTTTGTCACTGGCTTGATCCAATTGGTTGGTTCGATGATCATCTTGTTTTTGATGGATTGGAAGATGGCGGCGATCATGTTCAGTGCGGTGCCTTTGATCACCTTGATCATGTGGCCGATCGGCAAGATCATGTCGAAACTAGGACGCCAACTACAAGCAGCGACTGCCGATTTCAATGCGGATGCCAGCGAAAAACTCTCAGAGATCCGTTTGATCAAAGCCAGCAACGGAGAAGCTAGTGAACAAGAAAACGGTCGGCGCAACATTGGGGCAATCTTTACCCTCGGGGTCAAGGATGCGAAAGTTAGTGCGATTTTGCAGCCAATCATGACGACGGCAATGCTGGGCTTACTCGTAGGAATCCTCGGTTATGGCGCGATCCGTGTCCAAGCCGGCACCTTGACGAGTGGCGCATTGATTGCTTTTCTACTGTATCTCTTTAATATTATTGCGCCTGTGACGACGTTTGCGATGTTCTTTTCACAAGTCCAAAAAGCGATGGGTGCTACGGAACGGATCCAAGAAATTTTGGATACGCCGCTGGAGCCGATCCAGGCAGCACCCAAAGCCGCTATCGACGGCGCAGTCCTACGGGCAGAACAGATCGATTTCAGTTACGATCCCAAACGGCCGATTTTGCAAAACATTTCTTTTGAAGCCAAACCCAACACCGTGATTGCTTTTGCGGGACCAAGCGGCGGCGGAAAATCCACGATCTTCGCTTTACTGGAACGCTTTTATGAACCCACCAGCGGGCGCTTGCTGATTGGTGAACAGCCGATAGCTGACATTGATCTGCAGGACTGGCGGGCACAGATCGGCTATGTTTCCCAAGACAGTGCGGTCTTTGCCGGTACGATTCGGGAAAACTTGCAATACGGATTAAGCCGAACACTGTCAGAGGAGGAATTGTGGCAAGGACTGGCATTGGCTTATGCCGATCAGTTCGTCCAAGAGTTCCCCGAAAAACTAGAAACACAAATCGGCGAACGCGGCGTCAAACTATCTGGCGGGCAAAAACAACGGATCGCCATCGCACGAGCATTCTTGCGAGACCCCAAGCTGCTGATGCTCGATGAAGCGACCGCCAGCCTAGATTCTCAGTCGGAAGAAAAGGTCCAGCGGGCGTTGGATCATCTAATGGAAGGGCGCACGACATTAGTGATCGCCCATCGCTTGTCGACCATCGTGGATGCCGATCAAATCTACTTTATAGAAAAAGGTACCATTACCGGTCAAGGTACCCATGCAGAATTGATCAACAATCACCCGCTTTATGCTGCCTACGTGAATGAACAAATGATCAATTAAAGAATAAAAACTAGAAAAAAAACTGCTTATTGATGGATAAGCAGTTTTTTTCTATTAGCCAACGGCTGAATGTTGCTTCTCTTCACGCGCCACAGGCACTTGATTTACTCGCTGCAATTCTTTCAGCACCTGATTTTCTGCCCGCAAAAAATCCCGTTCGCTTTGGGCAGTAGCAAGCTTTCCTTGATAGACCAAGACTTCTTCTTGGTAGGTTTTGGCGGTCTTTTGGACTTCTTCTTCTAACTGATCGATTTTATGGGTCAATTCTTGATTGATCTGTTCATATTTTAGGTAAAGCTTTTGGGCATTTTCGATATTCGTTTGTTCCAAATTCGCTTTGCTGGATACTCGGGTAGCCAAATAAGTAAGTACACCAGTAATGAGTGACGGCAAGACAACTGTTACGATCGATGTATCCATGATCCTCCCCCATTCTTTTTGATACGATTCATATCATCTGTTCCCAGTATAAAAGATACGATTCGTATCGTCAACTGATGTGATATTTTTTATATCAAATAATACAAAAATAGATACAAATTATATCCAACGTGCTATACTACAAAAAAGGAGGCGATCACTCATGCTTGGCGAACGGCTAAGAACACTCAGACTACGAACCAACCAAACCCAACAGCAGATCGCAGATCAGCTAGGGATCACCCGCGCAGCGTATTCGCATTTCGAAAATGATCGTAACGAACCCGATGGCGAGACCATCGTCAAACTCGCGGAGATTTTTCAAGTATCCACCGATTTTTTATTAGGCAGACAAGTCCCGGCAGGCTTTACGCCGCCCTCTGCAAAAGTTCAAACCGTTGCGGCCCATATTGATGATGACGTCACCGATGAGCAGATGGAAGATATCCTCAGCTACATTGAATTTATAAAACAGCGGCACGCCCAAAAGGAATGATGGAAATGGATAAAGTAGAAGAACTGATGGCCGCCTACCCAGACTTGCACTTTATTTTCGATAAAAATATGCCTGATGGTCAGCAAGGATTGTACATCGATCACCATATTTACTTGAACCCTGACCAATCACAAGAAGACCTCTTGAGCACCATCGGTGAAGAAATCGGTCATTATCTGACCAGTGCTGGCGACATTACCGCCCAAGACACCAACGAAAAGCGCAAACAAGAACGCAAAGCCCGCGACATTGGTTCTGCGATCGTGGTCACGCCCTATGATATCATCGCTTGTTTTGAAGAAGGCTGCAAAACATTGGCGGCATGCGCTGATTTTTTAGGGGTTCCCCCACAAACCTTCAAAGATGCGGTCACGTATTATGCTCGCCGCTTTGACGGTATCAAAACCGAAGAAAACTATACCTTGTTTTTCCATATCGACGGCACGATTGAAGTTGTCAAAACCTTTGGCAATCAAGGTTAAGCCTTTTTTACACAAAAACAGACGTTCCTTTTCTGCTGCTAAAGGCAGAGTTGACGGAACGTCTGTTTTTTATCCTTGCATGTTGACCCGCATCAATACACGGTTCGGTCGATAGTTTTCTGAGGATTGATGAACCAGCGCACCTTCCTCGAAACGATACAAATTGTATCCATAGCGTTCTTCAAAACGGACCATTCCATCGCCTTCATCTTCCCCGACAAACGACATACTTGCCACAGTATAGTAAGGGATCCCTGCGATCGTTCCCGTAAACGCATGATGGGTATGTCCACTGAGAATACAAGAGATTTGATACTGCTGCAATAATGCTACCAAACGATCGGCACCGGCCCATGCCGGCGTGCTTGCTTGATAAGGCAACAAATGATGGTGCGTCACAAAGGCGATCTTTTTCTCTTTGAGCTGAGCCAGCGTGGCTTGCAGCCATTCAAACTGTCGCTCATCTACGATACCGTCGGCATAGCCATAACAGGAGTTATCGAAAGTCACGATCGCCAATGTCTCCGTTTCATAGACTTGATTAAAAGGCGTATCACTGGCGGTTTCTACTGACTTACCTTGCCAGCCTTGGCGAAAATGCCGTTTGATATCGTGATTACCTAGCGTTACCACGAACGGCACTGAGCCAAAGGCTTTTTCTAAATATCGCTTCAAAGAGGCATAATCGGCAGGCGCGCCATCTTCGGTCAAATCGCCACTGATCACCACCAAATCGATCGCCCCTCGCGCCTTGGCATCCTGGATACACTCTTCCAGAGGAATCAAGGGATTTTGCATGGCTGCCAGCATTCCTTGATACCCTTCTTCACAAGGCAGGTAACTTTCTCGAAAATGGATATCTGATATATGCAATACATTCATAGGTTTATCTCAATTTCTTTCTGATGATTCCAGTCAACTGGTCTAATAAGAAGACGGTCACAACGACGCCCAACAAAATAATACTTACCTTGCTCCAGGTTCTGGTTTGAATAGCAAAAATCAATGGTGCACCGATCCCGCCAGCACCGACTAACCCTAATGTTGCCGCACTGCGGACCGCAATTTCAAAATGATTCAATGCAAAGGAACTATAGATGGGTGCTAAGTAAGGGACCCGCACGAAAAACATCGTCTGCCAAAAGTTGGCACCAACTGCTTGCATCTCTTCCGTCAAGCGCTCATCCATGGCTTCCATTTCTTCGGTAAACAACTTGCCCAGCATACCGATCTGGTGGACACCGATCGCCATAACCCCAGCAAAAGGTCCCGGACCTACCACACGGACAAAAATAATCGCATAAACTAGCTCTGGAAATGCCCGCAAGATATTGCAGATCATTTTGCCGACCTTCGCGACCCACGGCGCAGAATCCCATAGGTTGGCGGCACTCAGCAAAGTCACCGGTATCGCACAGACTGTTGCGATCATCGTTCCTAGACAAGCGATGCCGATCGTCAGTAACAATAAGCTCCACAGATCCTCCCCGCTACCGTCGTAAAAGAAAGACCAGTCTGGCTGACTCAACCCTTGCAGGACATCTCTTCCCATCGCTAAGGAAAAAGTACTCAATCCGGAATAATCCAGCGTCGCTGCGGATAATACCAGTAAGATAGCAAAGAGTCCCCATAATAGCCAAGTCGTTTTCTTCACTTCTCTGATCATCATAGGAATGACCTCCTTACCCGCTCACTGAGAAAATCAACGATCGCTACCGTTAGCAAAATCGTCAAGATAATGATTGAGACCCGTTCATAATTCAATAATGCCAATGAGGCGTTCAGGATGACCCCGATCCCGCCGGCACCAACATATCCTAACACCGTCGAAGCTCGAACATTGACTTCAAAGGCATAAAAAGTATAGCTGGCAAACTGGCTGATGACTTGAGGTATGATCGCCCAAACAGTCACTTGAAATTTATTTGCCCCTACCGCCGCTGCTGCTTCGATTGGCGCAAAATCAATGGTTTCGATCGCTTGGAACATCAGCTGTGAAACCATACCAAAGGTAAAGACCGCGATGGTCAAAACACCAGTGGCTTCACCGATCCCAAAAATCGCTACGAACAATGCCGCCAACAATAGGTTGGGAATCGTCCGCACCAGCCCTAAGAGAAAACGCATCGGCACAGAGACCCAACGGCTTTCTGTCACGACTGTTGTCGCCAACAGACTCACCGGTATTGCTGCGACTACTCCTAAAACGGTGCCTAAAAAGGACATCTGCAATGTCTTGATCAAGGGCATCATCAGTTGCGGTAAATAACTAAAATCCGGATGCAAAAAGCGAGCCATGAAAGCCGTCATCTGGCTGCGATTCGACCACACTTGGGCAAAATCAGCCCCCGTGATCCAGGCACTGCTTTGAAAAAAGAGCAGCAATAAAAGAACCAGCAGCAGGTGCTTGTACCAATTAAAATGAACTGTTTCTTTCAGTTTCATCGATTTCTCCTGCCTTTTCTTCAAAAATTGCTTTGCCATAGATTTGTTCTAAACGCTGATCTGTCAAAGCGGCTGCGTTGCCGTCAAAAACGATCGCACCTGCTTTTAAGGCAATGATCCTTGTCGCATACTGACGAGCCAAGGGAATCGAATGCAGATTGATGACAATCGTTTTGCCCATTTCTTGATTGATCTTCTTCAGATCCTCCATCACTTTCTCTGTCGTGATGGGATCTAGTGATGCCACGGGTTCATCAGCTAAAATCACCGGCGCTTGTTGAACCAAGGCACGGGCGATGGATACTCGCTGCTGTTGACCACCACTCAACTGGTCGCTTCTCGTTTGCAGTTTGTCTGACAAGCCGACAGTCGCTAGCGCTTCTTTCGTTCTTTCGTAGTCTTCTTTCGTAAACAACCCTAAAATACTTTTCCAGGTCCCGTAATACCCCAAACGACCAGATAGCACATTCTTTTGGACAGTACTACGTTTGACCAAATTGAAGCTTTGCGAGATCAATCCGATTTGTCGACGAATCAAGCGCAATTCTTTTTTATTGGCTTTCGTAACTGATTTGCCGTCTACCCGAATATCTCCTTCAGTGATTGGCACTAAGCGATTGATCGAGCGTAAAAAGGTACTCTTACCAGCACCACTCAAACCAATGATGGCCACAAATTCTCCTTGTTCAATCGTTACATCTATGTTCTGTAATCCTTTGACCCCATTTGGGTAGACTTTGGATACATTCTCAAAAGTTATCATCTGTTTTCTCCATTATGTAGGGACCGCGGCAAAGTTTCCCCAATCGGTCACGGTCTATCTCACTAAAAAATGCACTAATATTGCGTATTCCACCTATTCCCCTAGTAAATCGCTGCACATCTCCGTGTCCCGTTATCCTTCTACCGCAATCCCTGATTTTTTACTCTGCTGCTCGTTGTGTATAATCGCGAATGGTATCGTAAGCAGAATCTGCTGCTTCTTCATACCCTTGGTGTCCCCACAAGCTCATTGCTTCGGCACCCTCTTCATCATCTGCCATGTTCAAGAACACTTCTTTAATCTGCTCTTTTAGTTCAGCATCCATCGTCGGTTGAACGGCAATGGCGTCATTCGGGATGTCCCCTTCGGTTAAGTAAAGAACTTTTAGATCTTCGAATAAATCGTTGTCTGGGAAGCTTGACGCAAAGACATTCCGTGCCCCTTGAAACACAAAGGCGGCATCCATCTGACCATTCAAGACTGCAGTGATCTCACTTGGAATATCGTTCACCGTCGTTAATGTAGCATCCGTCGTTGGATCAACTCCTGCATCTTTCAACTCGGCAACTGGGTAAATATAGCCGCTGGCAGAGTTCGGACTCAATGTAGCGATTTTTTTCCCTTTTAAGTCCGTCAATTCTGTCATATCGCTATCCGCACGAACCAAGATCTCCCCTTTGAAGGTATTGGTTTTTTCCCCTTCTAATGGCAAGCCGGTCTCTGGATCATAGGCACCTAATTGAGAAGTCAAAATCGCTTCGGCTGCATCCATGTCTTTGGCCTGAACATAAGCGGCTGGCGGCATGATTCCTAAATCAACTTGTCCAGAAGCCATGGCTTCAACGATCGTCGAATAATCCGTTGCTAACGTTACTTCTACTTCACGGTCTAATTTTTTTGATAAATACTCAGCAAACGGTTTTGCTTTGGCTTGCATCGAGCCGTCATTATTGGTCGGTACAAATTGTACCACCAGCTTTTCTTTTTCGGCTGCGGCACTGCTGTCGCTGCTGCTGCTCCCATTCCCACAGCCGGTCAATGCTGCAACTAACGCAATTCCTAACATTCCTTTAACAATTCGTTTCAATGGCATTTTTTCTCCTCCTAATGGTTTGAAGCTTTCTTACATTCAAATCATACCAAGTATCCCTTCAAAATGAAGTGACACATGTCCTATTTTACCTTATTTTTACATACAATTTACATTAGATTTTATTTATCGTTCGTGTTGAGTCAAAAGGGGAACTAAGCTATACTTAAAGAAAACCATTCAGGAGTGGCTGATTTCCATGAAAAAAATCGATGATACCGCACGCCTCAGTAATTACATTGACACATACGATCTGCAATCTTATATGGACAATGATTTGTTAGCGATGGCCACTTTGCATTCCTTTGAAAAAGAAGAGCACCTGATTCGAACGGGCACGCCTTCTGAATACTTGTATTTTCTCGTAGAAGGAACCGTCATGGTCTATTCCTTCTCTTCGGATACCCAAACGATTTGTATTGATTACGCCAAGCCAGCTGCACCTTTGGGAGAAGCTTCCTCTTTGTGGGAACTCTTGCCAAAAAGCAGTGTCAAAGCCGCTTCTGCTTGCGTCTGTGTCTGCATCCCTTTGAATCGCTACCGCAGCACCTTGCAACAAGACGTCCGCTTTTTGCAAACCATCTGTCAGTTGCTCAGTTCCCGCTTGAATTCGGGGATCAACTTAGCGAATTCATTGACGGAACCTGTAGAGACACGGTTGGCCAAATTTATTCTTGCCCATCAAGAAAACCAACACTTTTCCTTTCAGTTGACCACCTGTGCCGCAATCTTGAATGTCAGCTATCGCCACCTGCTACGAACCTTTACCAGCTTTCGTGAAGACAAGCTGATCGAAAAACAAAAACAGGGCTATGCAATTCTCGATTTCCCCGCTTTAGAGTCACTTGCCGAAAATTTAAGCCATGTGTAAGGAGCAGCCCATAAGAATGTTCGGATTTTCCCTGAGTTGGCATTCCTGATGTTGGCCTTGCCCTTAACTAGCGCTGTGACAAGCATTTGCTACCATGTCAGGCAAGCGAGAAGGGCAACTGCGCCTTATTTTCTTACAAAAAACCCGATCCTTGCTGATATTCAGTCGAGGATCGGGTTTCTTTTGCTTATTTTACGATGGCTAAGAAGTCTTCTCCTTGCAAGACATCGGTTTGATTCATATCCATCACATCTAAATATTGCGGGGTATTCGTCACAACGATTGGTGTGATTGTGGATAAGCCGGCTGCTTTGATCGTATCTAGATCAAACTTCACCAACAAATCACCGCGTTTGACTTGATCGTCTTGTTTAATAAAGACCTCAAAGCCTTTGCCATCTAGTTCCACGGTATCCATACCAATATGCATCAAGACTTCTGCTCCATCCGTGGTGGTCAAACCAACAGCATGGCCGGTAGGAAAGAGCGTCGTGATGGTGCCATCTGCCGGCGCATACAAAGCCCCGATGGTCGGTTCGATGGCGATGCCTTTTCCTAATGCACCAGAAGAAAAGACTTGGTCTTTGACTTCTGCTAAGGGAACCACTTTGCCTTCTAACGGACTGCTGAGGATCACACGTTCTTTAGACGAACTATCTGTGGGTGTAACTGGCTCTTTTGCCGGTGCTGCACTGGCATCGGTTGCTGGCTGATCTTCAAAACGTAAGAAGAAGGTCAAGACAAACGCTGCGCCAAAAGCGATAGCCGTGCCGATGGAAGCTGCGATCAGACCACTTAGATCTTTCGTATCTTGTGGGATAAAGGACGGCAGACTTAGTAAGCTGACTAACCCAAAGGTATAGTTTTCGACTTGGCTGAAGCCGATGAAGGCTCCCCCGATGGCACCACTGATACACGCGGCGATAAATGGTTTTTTCAAAGGCAAGGTTACCCCATACACCGTCGGTTCTGTGATCCCAAAAATTGAGGTGATCGTTGAAGAAAGGGCCAACCCTTTCAGTTTCACATTTTTTGTCATAAAGAATACTGCTAGCGCTGCACCCCCTTGAGAAAGGACAGCTGGCAACAGCATCGGCACCATCGTATCGACACCGGTTTGACTGAGATTCAACATCATGATCGGTACAAAGCCCCAGTGCATGCCAAACATCACAAAGACTTGCCATAAACCACCCATGACAGCCCCGGCGATCAGTGGGCTAAAGTGGTAAATGCTGTCGTAAGCACTACCTAACAAGTTTCCTAAAATCGTTCCTAGTGGACCGACGACAATAAAGGTCAATGGCGCCATGATCAAGAAGACCGCTAAAGGCACACAGATGATCTGTAAGAAGCTAGGAATGACTTTTTTAAAGAAACGCTCCACATAGCTTTGTAAAAAGACCGCTAAAATAATCGGAATGACGGAAGACGTATAAGCACTCGCACCAATAATGACCGGTAAGCCTAGGAAACTCAACGTTTGTCCAGCCAAAGCGGTAATGTTTGGATGAACCAATGCCATCGCTAAGGAAACCGCTAGAAATTCATTGGTACGAAACTTCTTCGCTGCAGTAAAAGCCAACATCACTGGTAAATAGGTAAATAACCCATCGGCAATCGCATACAATACAGTGTAGACACCAGAATCAGCTGCCAGCCAATTCAAGGTGACTGCCAGCGTCAAGAATCCTTTTAAGACCCCGGCACCTGCCATTGCGCCTAAAAACGGCGTGAAGATCGACGAAATAATATCCACCAGTTGATTCAACAGGTTGCCTTTGTCGCCTTTGCTGTCTGCTTCGCCATCGAAGTTCGCTACTCCATTCAATTCACGATAAACATCGCTGACATGACTGCCGATCACCACTTGGTATTGTCCGCCGCTTTGAACGACTTGGATCACGTCGTCGTCTTGATTCAAGCGTGCCGTATCCGCTTTGTTCTCATCTTTTAATTTGAAACGCAAGCGGGTCGCACAATGCACCACGCTGTTGACATTTTCTTTTCCACCCACCGCATCGAGGACGCGAACGGCAATTTCTTTATTTGAACTCATTTTTTCAACACTCCTTTTTTAATAAAAAAACCCAGATTGAAAAAACGACCGTCCAACGAGTCTTTTCCTCGCTGACTGTTGTCTTTTCAATCTGGGTATTGCCTGCCTGACAGTAACAATCCGTTAATGATTGAATGTTAATTGGTTTGATCATTGACGACACGTTCGATATGGATCGTTAAGTAGATCATTTCTGATTCACCGATCGATTTGTCGTAGGTTTTGATCAAATATTCGTTGATCCGTTGGACCGTTTGAAACGCTTTAGGGTACTTCGATTGCACAAGGGCAAATAAAAATTCATCTTTTTCCCCCGAAAGTTCATCGCTTAAATAGCGCTGCGCAAAATACTGCAAATGCGTGGTGATCCGTTGATAATTCAAGGAATCGGGGTTAAAGACTCGTCCATAAAAGCGACTGATGATCGCCAGTACGTCACGTACGATCTCTACCGCTTGCATCGTGGTTTCCATCGTACCATTGGCTTGTTCGCTATTGACGATATGAAAGGCGATAAAGCCAATTTCCGATTCCGGCAATGAAATCCCGAAGACTTTTTCAAAATAAGCAACGGCATCTGCTGCAACCGCATACTCTTTCGGATAAAATTTGCGGGTCTCAAACAACAATGGATTCGGCAGCTCAATGCCTTCACGTGCCCGAACCAGCGCATAATGGATATGATCGGTCAGTGTCAAATAAATATTTGGCGACAGCTCGATCCCCAAGGATGCTTCCGCATCATCCACCACTTGCTTGACGACTTCGACTTCTTCCACAGGAATGTCTGAAAACAATTGCTGAAACTGATTTGCGGTAAAGGTATCCTTTAACACAAATTCTTTTTCGACAAAGGCTTCATCCACTGGATCGCCGACCTTCTTCTTAAACGCAATGCCACGACCCATATAGATCACTTCCTGACCGGCATCATTGGTCGAGATGACGACATTATTATTTAATATTTTCCCAATAACCATCGTTTTCCCTCACTCCAAAATAAAAAAACCTAGAATCTCCCCATTAGCGCGCTACGGTCAATTCTGGTTTTGCCTGCCGAACAGTAACAATCCTTGTAACTGAAAGAATAATAACACACCCCTGTGGCAGATGCAACCCTTTTCAATCAGAATTTCTGCAACGTGCTTTTCCTTTGTTATACCATTGAACAATTCTCCTTGCAACATCCTTCACTATCTAAATTGAGTTGTTTTTTAATCAAAAAAGGAACGGCCCAGTTGCAGCCATTCCTGATCTATCAGAGTTGCTTTCTTTGCTGTCCCATGCGCCGCTCTTTCATCGCCGTGCCTAACGTACCATAGGTGAAGACCGCGATCCCCAGCCAAATAAACGCAAAGGCGGAAAATTGGGCCAGTGAATAGGTTTCGTGAAACAAAAAGATGGCCAACAAAAGCATGATCGTCGGATTGACGTATTGAATAAACCCAAGCGTAATGTAAGAAACATTTTTCGCGGCTTCCGCAAACAGCAACAGCGGAATAGCCGTCACGATCCCGGCACCCATCAATAAGAGATTGGTTTGCAAGGGATAATTCATAAAGCCGACGGTTGAAAACCCTAAAATATACACGAGCGCAAAGGGGAAAATCACCATCGTCTCGATCGTTAACCCAGTAACCGAACTAATAGGGATTCTTTTTTTGATCAAGCCATACGTACTAAAGGAAAAGGCCATGATCAGTGAGGCATAGGGAATCGTTCCTGTTTGGATCGATAATAAGATTACCCCGATACTTGCCAGCAGACACGCCAGCATGCCAGTACGACTAAGACTTTCCTTCAAAAAAACGGTTGCTAACAAGACATTGACTAGCGGATTGATGTAATAGCCTAAGCTGGCTTGCATCACGTGGCCCGCACTCACCGCGAAGATAAAAGTGAACCAGTTGATGGAGATCAGCACAGACGCTAAAACGATCAGTCCAGCAAATGCTTTGTTCTTCCACAGCAGACGCGCTTCTTGTAAAAATTGTGTTTTCTTCCCAGAAAGCACGATAAACAACACCATAAAAACAAAGGACCACACGATTCGGTAGCACATCGTGGCTAACGGGGAAACCCCAACGATTATTTTCCAATATAGTGTGACCAAGCCCCACAAGACATAGGCAGACAACCCAAAATAAACGCCTTTATTCTTCATTTTCTCCCTGATTTTTTTCCATGAAAGCAAGTCTTTCCTGAAAAAAAATACTCCTCCTAAACCATAAGTTATCTTATTATATCGAATTTTTTGGTTTTTCATAGAGTTTCATGAAATAAATCAAGAAAAGCACCCTTCAAAGAAAGGTGCCCCTCTTTATTCCAGTGGTTCTTCTGCCCCTTCTAGCCACACGGCTTCTGGCTTCTGATCACGAATCAAAAATAGCCCCGTTGCAAACAGCAGACCAGAAGCGATCGTCATCAATAAGAAAGAAACATTCATCCCATGAAGCAGTGCACTCGTCCCCGTTAAGGTCGTGCTTTTTTGCGCCACACTATTCATGATCCCGACAAATAATGCTGTCCCGATGGCGCCTGCCACCGTTCGCAAAGAAGTCAATAACGCTGTTCCATGCGCCGTCAGCTGCGGCGGAATATTTTTATTTCCCCACGTCACAAAGGGCATCAACAAACAGCCGGTGGCGGCACAGCGCAGCATGTTCAAAACCACTGCTACCCAAATACCCGTGTGCATATGGATGAAATACATGCCGATGTTGCTCAAGACCAGTGAGCCGCCGCCAAAAAGCGTCAACAGACGGATGCCGACTTTGTCATAGATTCGCCCAGCCACGGGACTTAAAAAAGCCGAGACCAGAGAACCTGGCAAAACGACTAACCCTGAGATCGTCGCTGATTTGCCTAAAATCGACTGCACGTAAAGCGGCATCAGCATCGCCGAACCCATCAAGACCAAGTAAAGCATGATACTGCCAAAGACACTGATGGCATATTCTTTTGTTTTCAAGACCCGCAGATCCAAAAATGGGGTTTCCGCTCTTAACTGACGGAAGACAAAGAAGACCCCTGCTACCAAACCGATCCCTAAGGTTCCTAAAACCGGCAAGCTGAAAAAGCCATAGCTGCCGATATTGCCAAAGCCTAAAGTGATCCCACCAAAAGCGAAGGCACTCAAAACAAAAGAGGTCTGATCAAATTTGCTGTTGCTTACTGGCAACACATCATCAAAAACCTTTATGGCCCAAATCAATGAGATCAAAACAATCACGGCAACGATATAAAAAATTGCATGCCAGTTCAACCGGTCCACGATCAGCCCAGCAAGAGTCGGTGCGATCACGGGTGCCGCGGTAATTGAGAGTCCATACCAGCCCATCACCACACCGATGCGATTGATCGGATAGATCGATAAGAGGATCACTTGCGCCATTGCGGTCAAGATTCCATTGCCTACGGCCTGCAAAATACGCGCAAGCATCATGACTAGAAAATTGGGCGCTGCAGCACAAAGCAGCAAGCCCACCAACGCAATTCCTAAGGCAGCTAGATAGAGCTTTTTGGTTGGTACATGATTCATAAGATATGCCGTCAAGGGCATAACGATCGCCATCGCCAAGGAATAACCGCTTGTCAGCCATTGTCCCGTAGTGACGGAAATCTGCAGGTCAGTGACGATGGCGGGTAAAGCCGTCGTCAAGGCGGTCGCCAACATGGATACGGCAATACATGTAATCATTAAATTAATAAAAATCAGCGTCCGCTGACGTTCCGTTCGTTGGACTGTTTCACTCAATCAACGTCCGCCTCCTTCTCAAGATAAAACTGTTCGATTTTTGCTAAGGCTTGACCAAAGGCTTGTTTTTCTTCTGCCGTCAAATAGGTCAGCATTTCTTGGTGCGCCTTGCTACGTTTTTCTTTCATTCGCTGTGCCTCTTCCTTGCCTGCTTCTGTCAGCGAAATCAAATGGCTGCGTTTATCTTTCGGATCGACTTCTTTTTGGATCAGCCCTTTTTCAGCCAGTTTCTTTAGTAGTTCGCCAGTAGATGTCGAACGAATCGCTAAATACGCGGCGAGATCTTTTTGGGTCAACGTCCCTTTTTCGTCCAATACCAGTAGGCAATTGAACTGTCCCCGACCTGGCATAAAGCGCCCATATTTTTGTTCCGCATACCGCCGATTTAATTTATACACTTCAAACAATCGTTCCACGATTTCTTGTTCGGAAACCATCGACCTTCAGCTCCTTTCGCCTCTTCACTATTTAGATAGGTACCTAGTTAAAAGTCCGCTCTCCATTTTACATAGGTACCTATCTATTGTCAAGGAAGGATTGACAATAGAGCGGGGACAGCAACCAAGAACAAAAAAAGCATTGAAACTTACGCTTCAATACTTTCCTCGTGGTTCTTTTTCTCCGCAAACTCTGCCAGCAGTTGCCGAACTTCATCCGTTGATTTGGTATTCATCAATTTTGCCCGCAAATCACTGGCTCCTGGGAAGCCTTTGACATAGATTTTAAAGAAACGATGCAGTCCTGCGATCGAGCGTGGCACCAATTTGGCGTAATGGTCCTGCAAGTCTAATTGCAGCTGTAGCAAGCCTAATAGCTCTTCTGAGGTATGCTCTTTTGGTTCTTTTTCAAAGGCATAGGGATTCTTGAAAATACCACGACCGATCATGATTCCGTCTACGCCATATTTTTCTGCTAGCTCTAAACCTTTGGTACGATCAGGGATATCGCCGTTGATCGTCAGCTTCGTTTGTGGGGCGAATCTATCCCGCAAGGCCACCACTTCAGGAATCAATTCCCAATGGGCATCGACCTTGCTCATTTCTTTGCGGGTTCGCAAATGGATCGAAAGGTTAGCAATATCTTGTTGCAGGACATGGGTCAACCAGGCTTCCATCTCCCCTAGTTCGGTATATCCCAGACGGGTCTTGACGCTGACCGGCAGACCGCCAGCTTTGGCTGCTTGGATCAGCTCAGCCGCAACGTCCGGTCGCAAGATCAAGCCGCTGCCTTTGCCTCGTCCGGCAACGTTTGGCACTGGGCAGCCCATATTTAAGTCGATCCCTTTAAAGCCCATCTCGGCTAATCCGATACTCATCTCACGGAAATACTCTGGCTTATCGCCCCAAATGTGTGCCACCATCGGTTGCTCATCTTCGGTGAAGACTAAGCGTCCCCGCACACTGTCGCGTCCTTCTGGATGACAGTAACTATCGGAGTTGGTAAATTCCGTAAAGAAAACATCTGGTGCGCCTGCAGCTTGAACGACATGCCGAAAAACGACATCGGTGACATCTTCCATTGGTGCTAGGATAAAAAAAGGCTTCGGCAATTCAGCCCAAAAATTTGTTGTCATGATTTACGCTCCATTTCTTTGTCCAAGGATCTTCTTTTATGACCCCACTTGCAAAACAAACCCCATTATACTAAGAATGCGTCAAAGAAGCAAAAGAGCAAGACGACACCCGCCGGTGCTTCGCCTTGCTCTTTTGCAACAGACGCTTAATACTGCCGAATAACTGGCGGTTCGTAGGCTTGAATAAAGGCTTCAAGTTCATTCGTTGTTTGCGCAAAACCGATTTTTTCGCGATCGGCCTGCGTCAAGAACTCGTTTTCCACCATATTGTCATACAAGGCTCTCGTTGCGTGGTAAAAGTTGTTCACATCATAAAAAGCACAAGGATTCGGGTTTTGACCGATTCTTGACCACGAGATCATCTCCGTGATTTCTTCCAGCGTACCCGGACCACCTGGCAGCGCGACAAACGCCTGCGACAATTCGAACATTTTTCGTTTTCTTTCTGACATTGTCTCGACGACATGGAGTTCGGTCAATCCAGGATGTGCTAGTTCCCGATCCTTTAAAAAGGTTGGAATCACCCCGATCACCTGACCGCCATTTTCTAAGACAGCATCTGCCAGCACGCCCATCAAGCCGGCTTTTCCGCCGCCATAAACTAGCGTATTTTTTCTTGAAGCGATCCACTGCCCCAATTCTTGGGCGGCTGTTGCAAAACTAGGTTCATTACCGACACTGGCACCACAATAGACTGCAATTTTCATAAAACTCTTCATCATCCTTCTCAATCATTTTGAAATAGTATATCATGATTCTGATAAAGGTTCTGGGAAAGGATGAGAAAAAATTTATGAACATTGAGGAATATCAACGATTTATCAGTGACTTCTACAAAGCCCGCAACTGGTATCAGTACGATCCGTTTATTCGGGCGAATTTTTTAGCAGAGGAAGTCGGGGAAGTGAGCCGTGCCATTCGGACATTGGAGATCGGTCGTGATCGTCCCGACGAACAAGAAGGATTGCCAGAAGAAAAACTGGCAAACCTGACGGAAGAATTGGGCGATGTACTGGATAACTTATTTATTCTCGCCGATAAATACGATATTTCTCTCGAGACGATCATGCAAAAACACAAAGAGAAGCTGTTGTCTCGCTATCAAATGGACCACGTGACAGAAAAAAACAGCTAACGGGCTACTTGTTGCGGAACGGGCAGCGGCAAAGGGTGCTTTTCTTCTATTATATAAAAAGTTGGTTCTCCTTTTTATGCAACAGGAGGTGTTTATTGTGCCATTTGCTCTACCAGTTCTTCCAATCCAGTCAAGGCTTGGTAGCCGTAGCCAAAGAGATAATTGTAGTCCATGCTGTAGACTTGTTTGTTTTTGATGGCTTTCATGCTGGAGAGTTTGTCATTTTTGTACAAGCCTTCAATGATTTCTTGACCAGAAACACTGCCTTCGATCGTTGACCAGTCGCCGACGATCAAGACATCGGGATCCGTTTCGATCAAAGTTTCGACACTGACTTCCCCTGAATAGTCTTGAAACACATTGTTCAGTTTGATCATATCAAAGTTGCTATTGAAAAAAGACTCGTCCTGAGCGGCATAGACACTGACAACACTAGGATCAGACATAAAGAGATGGGCAAAGGTTTGCTCTTCTTTGTCTGCTACTTTTTCTTCCAAGGCACTCTGGCGATCCTTTAATTCTTTTTCAAAAGCAGCGGCTGCCTCAGGGACATTGAAGAGCTTACCGAGGTTTTCAATGTCTTGATAAACGGAATCAAATGTTGCACCAGTGACAGAGGTTTCTTGGACGTAAGTCGGAATGCCCATCTCGTTCAAGGAATCAACGGTGCCGACGCCCCAATCTTGGTTATCAAAAAGTCCTCCGCGGCCAAAAATCAAATCTGGATCCACACTTAGCGCCGTTTCTTTACTGATATAGTCGCTGCCCAGGTCGTTGAGTTCTGCATAATCAGCAGCAACTTCCTCATCAGCGGCACCAAAGGTTGCACCGACACCCGCAATCTGATCCTTGAGGCCGAGATGCAGCAGCAATTCCGCTGCTGGTCGTGTGTTGGCTACGACTTTTTTCGGTGCCTCATTAAAGGTTTGGTCCTTGGCGGTCCATTGCGTACCGCCTTCTGCTTTGGTGTAGTTGCTGATGGTTAAGGGATACGTACTTTCTGCCTGTGAGGAAGAAGCCGAAGTTCCTTCATCCTTCGTATTGCCGCAAGCGCTTAATGTAAAAACTGCCAATCCTACCCCAATCATTTTTCCCCATTTATTCATCTGTTTGCTCCTTTTCAAAATAATAATGAAACCCTAATCCGCCTGTGATCGGATGATGGTAAATACTGCATTTCACGCCATAGATTTCTTCGATCAGGTCTTCTGTCAGCAGCGTTTCTGGTTCGCCATAACCTATAACCCGCCCATCTTTTAAGGCATAGATAATGTCGCAATAGTTGGCTGCTTGTTCCAAATTGTGCAGCGCCGCCAACAAGCCAATCTTCAGATGTTTGACGGTCTCTAAGATTTCCAGCTGGTAACGGATATCCAAATGATTGGTCGGCTCATCGAGAATCATAAATTTCGGTTCTTGGGTAATGGCACGAGCAAGGACGACCCGCTGTTTTTCGCCTCCTGATAATGAGAGGTAGCTGCGTTTTCTGTAGGCACTTAGCCCGGTTTTGGCTAAGGCTTCGGTGACCAGCTCATGGTCTGCTTTGGTGTCTTGTTCCAACAACCCCTTGTGGGGCGTGCGGCCTAAAAGCACCATCTGTTCTACTGTTAAATCAAAGCTCAACTCATTGAATTGACTGACGACGCTGACTTGCTGGGCGACTTTTTTTTCGGAACTTTTCAAAATATTCATCTCACCCAAATAAATGTCGCCGCTATCAGGTTTCAACGTTTTGTAGATAGCTTTTAACAATGTAGATTTGCCGCTGCCGTTGGACCCAATCAAGCCGACAAATTGCCCTTGTGCGGTTTGGACGGAGATGTCTTTTAGTATCTGCTGATCCCCGATCGTTAGATTGAGCTTTTCAACTGCTAATTTCATTCCGTCACCCCCCAAAGTTGTATTGCCGTTTGACAATGATATAGATAAAGATCGGTGCACCAATCAGCGCTGTAATGATCCCGATCGGCAGTTCGACTCCTTGCAGGGTCGAGCGGGCGATCACATCCGCCCAAATCAAAAACAACGCGCCTGTCAAAGCGGTCAATGGCATCAACAGGCGATGATCCGACCCGCTGACTCCACGTACGATATGAGGAATGATCAAGCCGACAAAGCCGATCATACCAGAATTCGCAACGATGATACTGGTTAATAGCGCTGCTAGCAGCATATAAAAACGACGATAGAAGGTCAGCTTGACCCCTAAGGTGGAGGCAACTTCATCCCCCAGCAAAAGCGTATTCAAAACACGGTATTGCGTCAGGAAGAAGAGCGTGATCAAAGAAACCAGAACCACGATAAAGCCCAATTTGTTCCAAGAAGCCGAGGTTAGGCTGCCCATCGACCAAAACGCTACGGTCTTCATCCCTTCTGCATTGCTAGCCAGATAGATGATCAAGTTTGAAACAGAGCTGCATAAGGCACTGACGATCGTCCCCGACAGCACAAGTTTTGTGGAAGTCATTTTCCCACCGATACTGGCAAGCAGCAGCACCAAAATAGTCGCAATCCCCGCTCCTGCAAAGGCGCCAAACGATAAGCCCAGCTGCAAGACTAGCGCCGAGCCGCCAAACCCGACTAAGATGGCGAAGGTCGCCCCTAAGGATGCGCCAGAAGAGATTCCTAAGATATAGGGATCTGCCAGCGGATTTTGGACCACCGCCTGCATCACTGCCCCGCTGATCGCTAACCCCATCCCCACAAAAATAGAAAGCAAGACCCGCGGTGCCCGAACAAACCAGACGATATTGATGTTTGCGTCTGAAATGCCTGAAAGATCACCAACCAACCCATGGCTGATTTTATAGAAGAGAATTTGGTAAACTTCGCCAAGGGTGATATTGGCTTGGCCGTTTGCCAAAGCAACTCCTACAGATAAGAGAATGGCGACAACTAAAACACAGCAAATGATTGTCGAAACCATCCAACGATTTGATTTAATCAACCCTACCGACATGTGATTCTCCTTTATTCAGCACGATCCTCTCCTGATTTCACAGCAAAAACAACCTTGACTGTTGCCTCGCCGCCATCATAAAAGAAGCATCTGTGCGTTTTTTCGCTTATAACAGTTCTTCTCATGAAAAGCGCCAAAGCCATGTGCTGCTTTGACATCTATTTGCAAATGAGAATCACTCTCAATGAATAGAGTCATTATAAGGAACCTTTTGTGAAATGTAAATAATTTTCTGAAAATTTCCTTAAATAAGAGTTATTCTAATGTTCGTGATTGATGGGCGTTTTCCTCTCCATTGACCTATCGAAAACACGGTACCCGTGAAGAAGCGAATCCTTTGGCAAAATGATCCATTTTTTTTAATGATGAAAAAAAGACAGACTTCATTTTGTACGAAGTCTGTCTCCAGTCTAATGCCTATGCTTAGGCAGGCTTTTTCTTGCTAGCTTCTCTTTGTTCGAACGTGAAACCTATGCGTTGCCAAGGATTTGCTGATTCAACGAAATCATCTCCAAAAGACCTTGAGCGGCTTCACTGCCTTTGTTGCCGGCTTTGGTTCCCGCCCGTTCAATGGCTTGTTCGATCGTTTCAGTCGTCAACACACCAAACATGATCGGAATATCGGCATTCAGACCAATTTGGGCTACGCCTTTCGCCACTTCATTTGAGATCAATTCATAGTGGGTCGTTGCTCCGCGAATCAAGGCACCTAATGTCATGATCCCATCGTATTGTTTGTGGTCAACGATTTTTTTGGTAATATACGGAATCTCATAAGCACCTGGAACCCAATATACATCGATGTTTTCTGCTTTGACTCCATGACGCACCAAATTGTCTTTGGCGCCTTCCACTAACTTGGAAGTGATAAACTCGTTGAATCGTGAGACCACGATCCCTACTTTGACTGCCTCTCCCTGAAACGTTCCTTCAAATACTGTCATCGCTCATTCTCCTTTGGTTGATTAAATAGATAGGTAATGGTGAAACTTTTCTTTCTTCGTTTTCAAGTAGATGCTGTTTTCTTTATGCGCGGGCATCTCCAGCGGTACTCGTTCTGCTACCTTGATCCCTAAGCTTTCTAATTCCTTCACTTTGTCAGGGTTGTTGGTCATCAGTTGAATCTCCTGCACTTCTAAGGAACGTAAAACATCGGCAGCAAACGTGTATTGACGAGCATCTGCTGCAAAACCCAATGCAATATTTGCTTCATACGTATCCAATCCTTGTTCCTGCAACTGGTAGGCACGGAGCTTGTTCCGCAAGCCGATACCGCGGCCTTCTTGGCGTAGATACAAAATCGCACCACGGCCTTTTGCTTCGATCTGCCGCATCGCTTCTTGCAGCTGTTCGCCACAATCACAGCGATGAGAGCCGAAGACGTCGCCTGTTAAACACTCTGAATGGATCCGTAGTAACAGCGGCTCGGTAGTATGTTGAATCTCGCCTTTGGCTAGTAAAAGGTGTTCATTGCCGAATTCATCTTCAAATAAGGTCAATTGGAACGCCCCATAAGCCGTTGGCAGATCCACCGTGATAGGTGCAGTTCCTCGTAGATATTCCGCCAACTCATCAATGGTCAAAAACGGCAGCTGCCATTTTTCTGCTAATTTTTTCAATTCTGGGACCCGAGCCATCGTGCCATCTTCATTTAAAATCTCACAAATGTAGGCTGCTTCCACGCTGCCAGCAAGCTTCGCTAAATCCACAGCCGCTTCTGTATGTCCTCTGCGTTCCAACACGCCGCCAGGTTGAGCGGTCAATGGGAAGATATGTCCAGGGCGATAAAAATCCGCAGCCTGTGACGCAGGATCAGCCAACTTTTCAATCGTCACTGCCCGGTCTTTCGCAGAAATTCCCGTACTCGTCATCACGTGATCGACACTGATGGTAAACGCGGTACCAAAGGCATCCGTATTATTGGCGGTCATCTCAGGCAATGCCAGCTTTTCAGCGATCGCTTGTGAGATGGGTGCACAGATCAAGCCGCGGCCATAAGTCGCCATAAAATTGACGGCTTCTGGCGTTGCGTATTCAGCGATCCCAATCAAATCTCCTTCTGATTCCCGATTTTCATCATCGGCGACAATCACTAAGCCGCCTTTTTTTATCCATTCCACTGCTTGTTCTACTTTATGCATCGTCTGCCTTCTTTCATTTTCGTTGGTATTTGACATATTTCCCGATCATATCCGTCTCGATATTGACCCACTCCCCTTGTTTCAACTGCCCCAGCGTCGTCTGGTCTTTGGAATGGGGGATCAAGCTAACGGAAAAGGCCTGTGCCGTCGTCTGGGTAACCGTCAAACTGACGCCATTGATCGCAATCGACCCTTGCGGAATGATTTCCCCTTGCACACTGACAGGATAAGCAAACGTCAAGATCAAGGCATTTTCCAACTGCTTTTTCTGGATCAAACGGGTCGTTACATCAATGTGGCCAGCGACAAAGTGGCCTTCAAAACGCTGTGTCGCTGCCATCGCTCGCTCCAAATTGACTTCGGCACCCACCGAGAGTTGTTTAAATGTCGTTCGTTGAAAGGTTTCTGGCATGATATCCACCGTAAACGTCGTCGCTTGTTTGGCGATCGCCGTCAAACACGTCCCGTTGATCGCCATACTGTCTCCGATCTGGTAATCCGCCAGCAAGCCTTCCGACGCACTGCAAGTTAGCTGGATCGTGTGGCTTTGCTTGCGGATCTCTTTGATGCGGCCTTTTTCCTGAATCAATCCTGTGAACATTCCTCTGGTCTCCTTCCTCGGATGCAAACATCTTCCCCAACTGCCGTCACCGTCACCTCTGTTAGCTGCTGCAGCTGTTTCGGGGTACGCTCACTGGTAAAACTTGCGAGACTATTGCCCCCAAGAAACTTTGGCGCCACATAGGTAATGCTTTCTTGCCACAGTCCGCTGGCTAAAAAGGCATCATGGATCGCAGCGCCTCCTTCTACGTAAAGCGATTGGACCTGTCGTTCGGCAAGCTCCTTCAACAATGCAACAATCGTCAACTCTTCCAGCTGGATCACTGACACATGCGCTGGCAAGTCGCTGACAACTGTCTGCTGCGTAAAAATCCACACGGGTGCTGAATCATCGGCAAACAGTGCCAAATGGGGTTGCGACAGCGTTCGCCCCCGACGGTCTAACACGATGCGAATCGGCGGAAAGCTGGTTTCAACCGTGGTCAATAACGTGGGATCATCCGTCAACACCGTCTGACTGCCCACTAAGATTCCTTGATAGTCTCCACGTTCTTGATGGACGTTTTGCCAAACCGCTGAACCAGTGATCGCACTGCGGGTTAACGCATCATGAGCGATCCGGCCATCTAAAGTGATCGCTTGCTTCAACGCCACGTAAGGTCGCTGATGCTGATGGTAAAAATTATAGTGTGGATTCAAACGGCGCACTTCTGTTTCTTCGATGCCCACCAACACGTCGATGCCCTGTTCTTCTAAAAAGCGCTTGCCTTGTCCAGCCACGATCGGGTTAGGGTCTAACTGGCCGACGACTACCTTTTTGATGCCGCTGTCGATGATCAGCTGGGTGCAAGGCGGCTGTTTTCCTTGATGGTTGCAAGGTTCTAACGTCACGTATAAAGTCGAATTGATTAGGTCTTCGGAGGAATGGCATTGTTCGATGGCGTTTCGTTCCGCATGGGGCTGCCCATAGACTAAGTGAGCCCCTTTGGCAATGACCCGTTGCTCTTTGACGATCACAGCGCCCACTAGCGGATTGGTAAAGGTTTGGTAACGCCCTTTTTTGGCTTCTGCGATCGCCAAACGCATGTATTCGTTATGCATCTTCCTTCCTCCTTTCAATAAAAAAATGCCTCGTGAGAATCTCACGAGGCATAGACAAACAAGACCGGCAAAAAATCAATTTTAGACGCACTGCGCCCCTTGAAATTTTGTGGTTTTTCTTCTCCCATCCAGACTTTCACTGTCGGTGCCAGATTCACACTGGCTCCACCGCATAGCTATGCGGGTCACGGACTTCAAGCATTGTACTTGTCACCGTCGGTCGGGAATTACACCCTGCCCCGAAGAATACTATTCAATTCATGTGCATTTTAGCCCGACCATTTTTGTTTGTCAATAGGCCTGATTACAAGCCAATAGGAATTCCTCTTGGCTTTTTCTTTTGGCAACCCCAAAGCAGCGACAGCAGAAATCCCTTGTCGTTCCGCCATTTTCCTGAGCTGCAGCAAGGCGATTTTGCCTGTAAAAAACACGAGAAAACCTAGGTTAAATATTTTTTCTCGAACGAAGCCATTTATCGAACTCCGTCACGAGTAAGACGACCATCCCAGAAGCTGCTGAGATGACCCAGCCAATCAAGGACATGTCCTCAGTATGAAAGGCGCTTTGCATAAATGGAACATAGGTCAATAACAGTTGCAGAACCAGCATCACCCCAATGATCACGAACGCTTTTGGATTGGTGAAGGAAGCATTAGAAAACGCTGGTGCACTGGTACGGATGTTGAACAAATAGAAAATCTTACTCAAGACCACGATATTGACCATCATGGTACTAGCAACGGCTTCGCTGACGCCTTGTAGCAAGAGCCAGTCATGGGCGATCAAACTGATGACTGCCATCAAGATCGACACATACGCCATCTGCCAAATATCGTGACGATTCAACAATTTATTGCCTGTCTTTCGCGGCTTGCGGCTCATGATCCCAGACTCTGCTGGTTCAAAGATAAACGCAAACTGGATCGTAATAGCAGAAACCATGTTGATCCACAGCAGTTGTGTCGCCTGCAGCGGCAATTCTTTTTGCATCATGATCGTAAAGGCAATGATCAGCCCTTCGGCAAAAGATGTCGGCAACAGAAACAGAATGCTCTTTTTGATGTTGTCATAGATCCTGCGTCCTTCGCGAATCGCTAAGGACATGGTACCGAAATTGTCATCGGTCAAGATCATATCAGCAGAGTCTTTGGCTACATCCGTGCCGCTGATCCCCATCGCTACACCGATATCCGCCCGCTTCAACGCAGGGGCATCGTTGACCCCGTCCCCTGTCATCGCCGTGACTTTGCCTTTGGCTTGCAGCGCTCTGATAATGTCCAATTTATTTTTCGGCGTGGTTCGTGCAAAGACTTGATTCGTCAAGGCAGCATCTTGAAATTCAGCTTCACTCATCTGATCCAACTCGGCCCCAGTCACGACGTGAATCTCATCCGCTAAGCCAAGCTTTTCCCCAATCGCTTTGGCGGTCAGAGGGTGATCCCCAGTAATCATTTTCACTTGAACACCGGCTTGGTTCATTTCCTTCAGGGAGGCAATCACTTCTTCTCGCGGCGGATCGATGATCCCGGCGATCCCTAGTAATTGTAGCCCTTGCTCAAAAATCGTTTCATCAATGTGATCAATCGAAACTTTCTGATAGCCCACCGCTACCACTCGTTTGCCTTCTGCCGACAAGCGGCGAACATGACCTGTCCAATAGGCTTCATTAAAAGGTGCCGCTTGTTTTTGCACCATTTCAAACAATTTATCTGGGGAGCCTTTAACAAATAACAAGCGTTCCCCCGCAGGGTTTGCCACTAGTTTCGCCATGTAGCGGTTGTCCGAATCAAAGGGTAGCATATCCAGTTCTTGGTAAGCGGGTGCTTGCGGATAGGCAAATTGCTTATGATACAGCGTCAAAAAGGAGCCGTCTGTTGGTTCTCCATTGATCGTCCAGTGATTTCCTTCTGGCACCAATACCGTATCGTTGGCTTCGTAGCCAGCTTCCAAAAACAACTGCAAGATGTCTTGCGTGCGAACGTCCTCCTGCTTTGGACGAATCACGCCCACCGGCGCATAGCCGTCACCCGTCACTTCGTATTCCTGCTCAGCCAATACGATGTCTTTAACTGTCATTTCATTTTTGGTCAGGGTACCGGTCTTATCCGTCGCGATCACATCCACTGAGCCTAGCGTTTCAACCGCTGGCAGTGTTTTGATGATGGTGTGCTTGTTTTTTGCCATATCACTGACACCCATCGCCAAAACCACCGAGGTCGTTGCGGGCAATCCTTCTGGGATCGAACCGACGATCATGGTGACGACGGCTAAGGACAAGACAGAGATCGCATAGGTTTGCTGGAACAAACTGACGATAAACAGCAAGACTGCCACGCCCATGATCACATAGGTGATGCCTTTCCCCAGTCCATCGATCTCTTTCATTAACGGCGTTTTTCGTTCTTCTGTTTGGTTGACTTCTGTGGAGATTTTCCCGATCTCAGTCGTGGCGCCGGTAGCAATCACGATCCCTTTCCCGCTTCCTGACGTCACGGAAGTTGAAGCAAACGCCAAATTCCGTTGTTCTGCTAATGGGGTTGCTTCATCCACTAAGGCATCTGTTATTTTTTCCACCGAATCGGCTTCACCAGTCAAGGCGGATTCTTGGATACGCAAGTTATCGGCTTCGATGATCCGCAGATCCGCAGGCACATTGTCGCCGGCTTCTAAGAATACGACATCCCCCGGAACGACTTCGGCAGCTGGAATATCTTGACGAATCCCATTCCGATAGACCGTGGCTTCTGCTGATAGCATCTCTTTGATCCGCTCTAACGCATCGGAAGCATTGGCTTCTTGGTAATAACCGATCAACGCATTGACCAGTACGACGATGCCAATGATCACGGCATCAGAGAAATGCCCCATCAGCAGCGTTAAGATGGCAGAGAAAATCAAAATGTAGATGATCGTGTTATGGAATTGCCGCAGCAGCAACCGCCACTTGGCGGTTTTTTTGACCGCTAATTGGTTCAATCCGTAGGTTTCTAACCGCTCGGTTACTTGCGCCTCATCTAATCCTTGATCGATAGAGGGCACCTGATACTGTTCGATTGTTTCTGACACTGATAATTGAAACTCTTTTTTATTCATTTATTCTTCTTCCTTTTCTTTTTTCATTGATGGATAACACAAATAAGCCCCTTATTTAGAAACTGCTCCTAAATAACGCGCTGTTGTTGGTCTCCTATTCAATTAAAAAGTAAGGTAAGTCAAAATAGTGTTTCTGCTCACCGTCACTCGAGTCGCTTGACATTCGTTTACCACCCCCTCTAAAGTTAGCAATAAGCGTAACAAACTATTTTTCCAAAGTCAAGAGTCATCGCTTTCATAGCAATGAAGGGGCATCTCAAAGTTTTTACGAAAAAAAGCCGCACGACAACGATTCATTGCCGTACAGCTCCTTCAGTACATTCTCTTCAAGCCCAAAGGCTCGCCTTAAAGCTGATCCAGTGCCTCACTGATGGGTGTTTCCCCAGCTTGGACTTTGATGACTTTTTGATAGGTTGCTGGACGTTCCAGCATTTCACCTAACAAGACGGCGACATCCTCGATGGGGATCGCACCAGAGGTCGTTTCACTGATCTCGATCAAACTAGATCCTGGAGTTTCTTTCAACGCACCCGGCTGCAAAATCGTATAGTCTAGTGCGGTGTTGTCGATCAGCCAGCGATCAGAGAAAAACTTGGCGATCGTGTAATCCATCAATGACGCCATGCCTTCCCTTTGCCACTGTTCAGGTTCTAAGGCATAGGCTGAGCTAAGGTGGATGTAGCGTTTGATTCCTTTTGATTCGGCGGCTTGCATCACTTTGACGGCACCATACAGATCGGATTGCAGCAAGTCTTTGCCTCGGGAACCCGCCACGAAGTATACCGCTTCCGCATCGGCGAATTTGGCCGCCATCTCTTCCGGTTCCGTGTGTAAATCAAAGAACACGGGCTTGATCGTCTCCGTTTCTGTGATTTTCTCACTGCTGCGCGCACCAGCATAAACGATGTGTCCTTGTTTTTCTAGAAAGGCGATCAATTTTTGGCCCACCCGTCCGGTAGCACCAACGACAAAAATTTTCATTTTCTTTGCTCCTCTCGTTTCTTTTTCCAACTCTTACTAGTATCATCGTAGGACAAAAACCAAGATCCAACAACTATTCTGTTCCTAAAAAAAGGGAAAAAGGCACAGCACAAACCAATTCTTGCTGTTTTTCCCCATAGAAACCCATGTTTTTAAAAAAACACCCAAAAAAATGAAAAAAATTTTCTCAAACGATTGACAAAGCCTCGACTCTTTTGTAGACTAGGTAGAAATAATTTAAATATTTAGAAAATTCCAAATAAAGAAAAGGACGGTGGCGTATATGACCCGCACCAATGTTAGCAAACGAATTATTTTATTATTATAGCCGGGACTGTTTGATTTTATACATTCAAAGAGTCCCTATTCACATTGCATCCAAAAAGAAGAACAGCTTCTTGAGATGGAGTGTTTTTTTATACCCATTTTCAAGGAAGCGACCTTTTACAAACTGACACATTGATGTCAGATAGATCCGAAAACGCTCGTTGAACAACTGCTGCCGATTCCCCGCGGTTATGCACTGCACTTATTCTAAAGACCCCTTCTGTTTGAACACTTGATTGGTCAAGCAGAAAAAGGAAGGATGATTTTTTCTTATGAAAACCGTCAACACGATCGCTGCTTTTGTAAACAAGTATTTGATCTACATCATGATTTTATTGATGATCGTCTCTTATTTCTTCCCGCAACCCTTCTTATGGATTCCGCCTCGTACAACGATTCTTCTGAGCATCATCATGTTTTGTATGGGGATGACTTTAAACGTTGCTGCTTTTAAAATGGTCGTCTTACAGCCTAAAGCATTCATCTTAGGAGTGCTTTTCCAGTTCACCATCAGTCCTTTGGTGGCTTACGGCTTAGCGCAGCTGTTTGGTCTTTCTTCCGGTTTGATCATCGGGTTTGTCCTACTAGGTTGCGTTTCTGGTGGAACCGCCAGCAATGTCATGACCTTTATCGGCAAAGGCGATGTCGCCCTCACCGTTTCTATGACCACGGTATCGACCTTGTTAGCGACCGTCGTTACACCCTTTTTAGTTTACGTCTTGGCTGGTCAGTATACTGAGATCTCTTTCTGGGAAATGCTCTTGTCTGTCTTGCAGATGGTGCTTTTGCCGATCATTTTAGGGGTAATCGTCCACAAACTCATTGCCAAGCACATCGAGCGATTCCTACAATCATTTGTGTTGATTTCTTCCGTTAGTATCTTATTGATCGTTGCCGGAACTGTCGCTCGCAACGGCGCCGTCATCGTCCAATCTGGCTTGATCGTAATTTTCTTAGTCTTGCTCCATAACTTGATCGGCTACGGCGCAGGCTATGGTCTGAGCCGTGTGATGGGCGTCAGTGCCACCCAAGCCAAATCCATCATGTTTCAATTAGGAATGAAAAATACCGGCCTAGCGATCTCGTTAGCTAATGCCCACTTTGCCGCCATTGCTGCAGCCGTTACCCCTGCCGCAGTCGGCATGGTGATCCATCAAATTACCGGACCAATTTTAGCCAATCTCGTGGCCAAGAAAGAAGGAAAACAGTATGAGTCAAAGTATCTTTTTGCCAAACTACACAATCGGGGCGGACGCCTACGAAAAAGTAAATGACATCGTAAAACCATACGGCACCAATGCCGTGATCATCGGCGGAAAAACCGCCCTTGAAAAAGCTGAAGACAAGATTAAAGCCGCTTTAACGTCAGCAGTCCAAGTGACGGATACCTTGTGGTACGGCGGCAACTCGACCTATGAAAACGTCGATCAGCTGTTAGCTACTCCAAGTGTCCAAGCCGCCGATGTTCTATTCGCCGTTGGTGGCGGCCGCGTTTGCGATACCGTCAAAGTGGTTGGGGAAAAAGCTGGCAAACCAGTCTTCACCTTCCCAACGATCGGCTCCAACTGCTCACCAGTCACCGCGGTTTGTGTCATCTATAAAGAAAACGGCGAGATGCAAGGGTTGTTTTTCCCTTCGCAACCGCCGACCCATGCCTTTATCGACAGTGAGATCATCGCCCAAGCCCCCGACAAGTACTTATGGGCAGGAATCGGCGATGCCCTCTCCAAAGAGATCGAATCGACATTTTCAGCGCGGGGCGATCAGTTAGATTACACCGATGGGTTAGGCATCCAAATCGGCAAAATGTGCACGGAACGCTTATTGCAATACGGCACACAAGCCTTGAAAGACAGTGCCGCCAATCAGCCGTCTTATGCCATTGAGCAAGTCGTCTTGGATATCATCGTAACCACCGGCTTAGTTTCCGTCTTAGTCATCAATGATTACAACTCCGCCCTTGCTCATTCCTTTTACTACGGAACGACCGTTTTGGAAAAAATGGAAGACTATTTACACGGCGCATCCGTTAGTTACGGCGTTTTGGCCTTGTTGCAGCTCGATCAGCAAGAAGCCCTCTTCCAGCGCATCTACGCCTTTATGAAGGAAAACAAACTGCCGGTTTGCCTAGCGGATATGGGCCTTAACGACACCAGCGATCTTGAGGCAATCTTAGACAAAGCAATGACCACCAATGACATCGTCCACGTGCCTTATGAGATCACGCGAGAAATGTTCAAACAAGCCATCCTAGACGTGGAAGCCTATCATGCCAAACAAAACCAAGCAGCATTGGCAGCTGCCAATTAAATGAAACCCTCCAGCAACGAATTGCTGGAGGGTTTTTGTATGGCTTTTTTCGCTTCTTCGTACTTGTCCTCCTTCTTCTTTCTTACATGTTAAAAAACATGCAATCGTTTACTTTGATTTATTCTTAAAAACTTATTACTATTTTAGTATAACAAAGGAGGAGATTGGTTTGGAATTGGTTTATTTATCTGGGTTGTTTTTGGTCATTTTCTTGTTGTATTTCCTGGCAAAGAAAAATAATCGCATCAAACAGCTGTTTTCGAAGATCACGATTACTTTTCTGTTTATTTACTTGGTTTGGCGTTTATTTTTCACGATCCCGATTGATAGTTCTGCTTCACTAGTATTTGGGATCATTCTCTATATTGCGGAAGTCATTGGTTTATTTGTCTATGGCTTTTTTGTTTACCTTTTTTCCAATAAGCTCTCAAAAGAATACCGCTACGAGGGGGATGAAGCAGAAGAATTCTTGCCAAGTGTCGCCGCTTTTATTTGTACTTACAATGAAGACATCAAGCTGGTGATCGCCACAGCATTAGCTGTCAAAGCCTTGAAATACCCCAATAAAAAAATCTATATCTGCGATGATGGCCATCGAGAGGAACTAAAAGAAATGGCCGAGCGAATGAATCTCGGCTATTTGACCCGCGAAGGAAATGCCAATGCCAAAGCTGGGAATATCAACTATGCCTTGTCCCAAACCAGCAGTGACTTGATTTTGCTTCTGGATGCTGACTTTATCGTCAAAAAGAACATTATTTTTGAAGCTGTCGACTATTTCCGCAATCCTAAAGTCGCATTGGTGCAATATCCACAAACATTTTATAACAAAGATCCCTTTCAATTACTGCGCAAATCCATGTACAACGAACAGGAATTATTCATGCGCTTTCTAGAACCAGCACTTTCTCGTGAGAATGCTTTGATCCATATCGGTACCAATGCCATCATTCGTCGCAGTGCCCTTGAAGAGATCGGCGGCGTTCCTACCAGCAGTATCACCGAAGATATGGCGACCGGGATGCTTTTACAAGACGCCGGCTATGAAACGATTTTTATCAATAAAGCCTATGCCTTGGGGATCACTCCTTACACTGCCAAAGAGCTGACCTCACAACGGACTCGGTGGGCGCAAGGAACGAAACAAATTTTTGACCACTTCAAACCGCGCCGGTTAAAAGGGTTGTCTTTTATGCAAAAACTTTGTTATTACAACTCCTATTTGTATTGGTTTACCTCTTTCCAAAAAATCATCTTTTTATTGGCACCAACCTTATTTATGGTTTTTGATATCTTTATCGTCAGAAGCAACAATCACCAATTATTGTTGTTCTTTTTACCGCCTTTCATTATGATTTCCCTGTCGTTTCGGCTGTATGTCCCTAAGATCAGGAACCTGACAAGTTCCCACATCTATGATTGCTTTGTCGCTCCTATCCACACTGGGGCATTGATCAAAGAATTTATGAAATCACAGAAAAAATTCAACGTGACCAAAAAAGAGATCGTCGGCAGCAACGCCTTTGATTGGCGAACTGTCTTGCCCCACATCATCCTCTTTACTTGGATTTCCTTTGCCTGTCTGGTAGCTGGGTATCGTTTGTACCGAGGAGAAGGCTATGAATTCGGCTATATCGTGACCTTGATTTGGTCGATCTATAACCTCTATGGCTTGTTTTATGCCATTTTGATCGGGAAAAACCGTTTTATCGAAAGTGATAGTGAAGCCTTGAGTATCGCCATCAATCGTCAGCTTTCTTATGATGCGAAGACGTTCGAAATGTATCAAATGAGTTTCAATGGCTTCCGTGTCCGGACTCATCCCGAGCAAATCTTCGTACCAGGTGAAAGTTACGTCTTTTACGATGATAAGCGTCGCTTCACTATCAATTCGATTTGTCTAGAGGATCATGGCTCCTATGTGACTTTTGCCTTCAACAATCTAACACCGCAATCTGCTGAAGAGCTTGCCAGCTACTATAGCGACCAGCTTAATGCTGCCAAACAGTTAGAATTTGATATGGAGGAAGAAGTCGCAGAAATGAATAGTTAGTCCCGCCCCCTTTGTCGCAAGAGACAAGGGGGCTTTATTGATTCCAGAAAGCTCCTCGAAGGGTTGTTCCCCATCTTATGATGCTTGTCTTCCTTTAGATAACACTCTGGCATTTGCTACACTCTTTTCCAATGATCATTGATTGAAAGAGCCAGAACAGAATCTAGACGATTTCTCGATGGCAATACTTTTAAAGCCTTTAGAAAATATTAAAAAGTCTGCTTTCCCTATGACCTGATTGAGCTGATGCGGTTGCCACTGCTCACACATTTGTGAATAAAAGCGCATGAAAAAGCAATCCTTGTTATACTTATAAATAACACGAAGTCCATAGTAAAAAGCAGGAATCCTCATGATCCGTTACAAACGATTTCGCTTTGCTCGTTTAGGCGCTCTTTTGGTGCTGGGCTTACTCCTCACTGGCTGCAGTGCGGATACGGCACCGATTGAAGAACAACCGACTACCGACACGGTCACTCCTTTTGAACCAGCGGTTTCCTATGAAACTTTTCCATTGCCGCAACCAATCTTAGATGGGGAAACCAGTGTGGCGGAAGCTCTCTTCGAGCGGCGCTCGCAACGGGATTTTCAAGACACCGAGCTAACACAAGAACAGCTGGCACAGCTTTTATGGGCCGCTGCCGGTGTCACTACAGAAGATGGTCGCCGGACAGCGCCTTCGGCTGGTGCCTTGTATCCCTTAGACCTCTATGTCGTGGTTACACAGGTAACGGGGCTTGAGCCAGGGCTTTATCTGTATCAACCTGAGCAACATGCCTTAGCAAAAGTTCTTGCCGGCGATTTTCGGACCGCATTGGCGGAAGGTTCGTTGGATCAGCAAGCGATCCAACGAGCACCTGCTACATTGCTTTATACAGTGGTTTATGAACGACTGATCGAGCGCTATGGGGACCGAGGAATCGAACGTTATGCCTATATCGAAGTCGGACATTCCGCCCAAAACGTCCTTTTGCAAGCCCAAGCGTTAGGATTAGGCGCTGTGCCGATCGGCGCCTTCACGGATCATGAACTCAAAGAATTATTACAACTGCCGACGGAAAATGAACCCCGCTATTTGATTCCAGTGGGGGTTATTGAGTAGGGCTACTGAATAACAGAGCCCATTTTCGTGGGATTGTCAGTCTTTCATTAGAAAATGGCAACTGGCAAGGTTGATTTTCCCAGCAAAACTAGTACAATCGAAAAACCACCTGCAAAAACAGCAGGTGGTTTTTCTCTTTGCTTACAGTTTGTATGCCCGGACTTCTTCTGGTATTTCTTCTAGCGGTAGCTCTTTTACTACCGCTTCGGTGCCTGCTGCCATTGCTGTATCGTAGTACCAGCATTTGTATTTGATCGTATTCATGGTTTCTTGCAAGGCTGCCATTTGCTTTGTGACTTCTTCCAAGCGTTCATGAAACAGCTGCTGCCGTTTCTGCAAAGACGCATCGCCTTCCTCGCCCCAATCCAAGAAATTCTTGATGTCTTTGATGGGCATGCCGGTATTTTTTAAACAATCGATCACTTTGATCGTCGCTACTTCTTTTTCTGAAAACACCCGAATGCCGCCATTACTACGGGCCATATTCGGAAACATTCCCTCTCGATCGTAGTAACGTAGTGTCGAGATGGGAATATTAGTTGTTTTTGATACTTCACCAATCGAGTAACTCACTTGCATCGCTCCTAAAAAAATTTTGTTTATCGCTTGACCTAAACCTAACTTCAGGTTCTACAATTAAAATACACCGCAAGCACTGTACTGTCAATCACCTATCGTTTCACAGGTTTGGCATTGGCAGTAGCAGGATTCGATGAAAAAAATCATTCACTGGAGGAAAGACAAATGTCAGAAATCAAAGAGAAAGTTATCGTAATTATGGGAGCCTCTTCAGGAATTGGGGAAGCAACCGCCGTTAAACTAGCCGAACAAGGGGCAAAAGTAGTAATCGCCGCCCGCCGTGAAGAGCGCATCAAAGCACTGGCTGAAAAACTAGGAGAAAATGTCTTGTATCAAACAGCCGATGTCACCAATCGCGAACAAGTCCAACAAGTCATTGATTTAGCCATGACCTCCTTTGGTCGGATTGATGTCCTTTTCAATAATGCTGGCATCATGCCTCAAGGAAACTTAGCAGAGTTGAACTATGACAGCTGGCAAAAAATGCTGGATATCAATATCATGGGGGTATTGAACGGGATCGGCGCTGTGCTGCCCATCATGCAAAAACAACAAGACGGCTTGATCATCGCCACTGACTCAGTTGCCGGACATGTCATTTACCCAGGTTCTGCCGTGTACAACGGGACAAAGTTTGCAGTCCGTGCAATTATGGAAGGCTTGCGCCAAGAAGAACGTGAACATGGCATTCGCTCAACCATCGTCTCTCCGGGAATGGTCTCCACGGAATTGTTTGAAACCGTCGGTAATGCTCAACTAGAAGCAGCCTTGAAAGAAACCTCTCGCGTAGAAGGCAACAGCCTAACGCCAGAAGATGTAGCAAATGCAGTGGTTTATGCCATTCAACAGCCCAAACATGTGGCGATCAGCGAAGTCTTGCTGCGCCCAGCAAAACAAACCGTTTAAGCTATTTCTACTAGCCCGTGAAACCTGCGACCGCTTGATGCGGCCACAGTTTTTTTTGTCGTCAAATCCCGCCGTTTCCCTAGAAAAAATTGCTTGGTTTTCTTGTGACACCCACTTGTCCGAGTAATGTAAACCAATGGTTGCTTTATGTAAACGACTAGGTTCTGTTACTACGGGGGAAATTTTTTTATACTTAGTATAAAGCTTCCGTATAAAACGACCAATCAGAAACGAACCTGCCGTTTTTCTCTTTTTATGAATAGCCGAGCATGATTGATATCCCGCCTTCACCGTTGACTTGCAAGTATTATTAGCTGTCCTCTTTTAGTACTTGCTTTTTATATAAGAATGGAGTGAGTGTATGAATGTGAAACAGCTGCTCGTCATTGCCGAGCAACGAAGAAACATCACGAATCAGAAATTGACCTATGCCGAAAATTTCTTGGCTGCCGGCTACTCCGCTGCCGAATTGCTGGCAGACGAAACCTTTCTTGAATTAGAGCGAAGGGAAACCCAACTAATTGCAGAACGCAATGCTATCTTTTACGAAGAAGTCAGCCACAACTAATCCACCTGTCCAATTGTAGGCAACGAAAAAGCGAAGGCTCAGCAGCACCTTCGCTTTTTTCTATAATAACTTGAGCTTGCGATTTTCTAATTAATTCCTTCACCATTTGATTGAATCACTTTTTTGTACCAATAAAAGGACTTTTTCTTATAGCGAGCCAACGAGCCAGTACCATCGTCATGCTTGTCTACATAAATAAACCCGTAGCGTTTTGCCATTTGTCCAGTTCCTGCTGAAACAAGGTCGATGGGCCCCCAAGAAGTATATCCGATAAGATCGACGCCATCAGCAATAGCATCAGCCATTGCCTTAATATGGCTTCGTAAATAGTCGATACGATAATCATCCTCGACTGTATATTCACCATTTTTTTCAATGAGGGTATCTATTGCACCTAACCCATTTTCGACCACCATCAAGGGAATTTCATAGCGTTCATAAATTTGATTTAACGCGATGCGCAATCCTAATGGATCGATTTCCCAGCCCCATTCACTCGCTGTAAGATGCGGATTTTTAACCCCATTGAAAAAATTCCCCGTTTGCTTTTCGGCTTGATCATTTACTTTAGTCACAGTAGAAGATTGGTAGTAAGAAAACGTATAGAAATCAACAGTGCCCTCTTTCAGTACTTCTAAATCTCCTGCTTCGATAGTAAGATCGATCCCTCTATCTTGCCAAAACTTTTTAGCAAAATATGGATAGCGACCTTTCACTTGAACATCACCACAGTAAAAATTACTGATATTAGTCATCTCTTGTGCGAAACGAATATCCTCTGGATGAGAAGACAACGGATAAATCATTCGATAGGCAATCATACAGCCCATTTGCAAATTTTTGTGTAGACTTTTTGCGTACTTGATCACTCGGGCACTTGCAACGAATTGGTGGTGGAGCGCCTGAAACCGCTGCTGGCTGTTATCGATATTTTTAGTATTCAAAAAATCATCAATATCCTTTGGATACATTCCTCCTCCTAAATACGTACCCACCCCTACATCTCTGGATAAAATATTGATTTCATTGAACGTCAGCCAATATCTCACATCATCTTGATAGCGATCAATGACCGTCTTGGCGAATCTTTCATATGCTTCAATCATTTCTCTGCTTTCCCAGCCATTAAACTGCTTTGTCATTTCTATCGGTGATTCATAATGAGACAATGAGACCATCGGTTCTATCTCGTACTTCTTTAGTTCTGCGATAAGACCATCGTAAAACTTTAACCCTTCTTCATTTGGTACTTTCTCTAAACCGGTCGGAAAAATACGAGTCCATGCGATAGAAAAGCGATACAGCTTAAATCCCATTTCTGCAAATAAAGCAATATCCTCTTTGTATCGATGAAAATGATCAATCGCCTCATGACTTGGATAAAAAGCACCTTCTTCAATTTCTGTGGTGATTCGCCGAGGCGTGTTCACATCGCCTCCCAGAAGCAGATCACTGATTGACATTCCTTTGCCGTCCGCTTGATACGCTCCTTCTAATTGATTGGCAGCTGTCGCCCCACCCCAATAAAATCCATCTGGAAATTTTGCTTTCATTTTTTCCCCTTCTTTCTTCTAAATAATTGTTACTAATTTATTCGAGTAATCAATCAATTCATCGTGCTCAAAAAATACCGGTTCATTCTGATTGTTCATAAAAATCAAAACAGAAGTTGGATCGTAGCCTTTAGACTTGATAAAATCAATATCAACACGGGCTAGCAAATCACCCGCCTTTACTCGCTGACCTTCCTCAATAAAAAGTTCAAATCCCTCTCCATCCAGTTTCACTGTATCTAATCCAATATGCAGTAACATTTCTAATCCATTATCATGTCGCAACCCGATGGCATGTTTTGTTGGAAAGACAGTTGTTATCGTGCCTTCAATCGGTGAATGGAATTCTCCTGACACAGGATCGATCGCCAGCCCTGGTCCCATTTGTTCGGTGGCAAAAACCTCGTCAGCTACTTCACTCAGCGGCAAAATGCTGCCACGGACGAAGCCTTGAATCAATGCTTCTTCAGCCGCTGTTCGTTTTTCTGAAGCAATCGGTGAAGGCTTCTCCAACGCTTTCATATCTTCTTCAATACTCTCTTCAAAACCAAAAATGACTGTCAAAACAAATGATATCGAAAAAGCTAACGCCAATGTTATGGCTGCTTTTACAATATTAGAGGCATCCTCTCCGAAAAATACCGGCAAGGTCAAAAGCCCTGGCGATCCGAATGAATAGCGGACTAGTCCGCTGATACCCGCATAAAAACCAGCAATTCCACCTGAGATCATCACATAAATCAGTGGTTTTTTCAGTTTCAAGTTAACCCCGTACAGCGCAGGTTCCGTGATACCAGACAGCGCCGTGATGCCGCTAGAAAAAGCAATTTGTTTCATCTGTTTATCTTTGGTTTTAACAAATACCCCAAAGGCGGCACCCGCTTGCGAAATGTTGCTTGCTAACATACCTGGTCCTTGGACGATTTCAAAGCCTACGGTTGAAAAGGAGACTTGCGCAATCGGAGTCAAAGCCGTGTGCATACCAACCATTACTAATAAAGGCGTGAAGATGCCCATCAGTGTCGGCACGAGCCATGGAACAGTCACTCGCAGATAATCCACAACAAAGAACAATCCATCTCCAAAAATCGCGCCGATGGGTCCTAAGATCATCAATGCGAGCGGAGCCATGATGATCACGATAAAAAGCGGCTTCAACATGGTTTTTAAAACACTTGGAATGATCTTTTCAGATAAACGATCAACATAACTCATAACCCAGACGATCAAGATGATTGGGATAACCGTTCCTGAATAAGCGGCTTCACGTATCGGAAGCCCAAACAGCTGCATAGAAACATCCGAGGCAACCAGACTCTGAAATGTTGGATGTAATAAGACGCCTGTGATCCCCAATGCTAAATAAAGATTGGTTTTAAATTGCCGTGCCGCACTAGCCGCAATTAAAAAAGGTAAAAAGTAAAAGGCGGCGTCTCCAATCATATTGATGATTTGATAATTTAAACTTTCTCTACTCAATCCCAAAAGGACCAGTAGAGCTAAAACCGCCCGAATTAAACCAAATCCGATCAATGCTGTAATGATTGGCGCCATTACACCAACAATATTTTCGACGATTCGTTTCACAAGTCCGTTTTTAGGTGTATCTACAGCTTCATCACTGTTTTTTTCCGTGATTTTATACTGATTGATTACAGTCGAATAGTAATTTCCTACTTCTCCGCCAATCACAAATTGTACTTCATCTCCAGTCAATTTGGTCCCTAGTACTCCTGGAATTTCCTTCGCCTGTGCTTGATTGAATTGCGTGGTATCTTTTAACTGGAAGCGAAGGCGAGTTGCACAATGATAGACCGCGTTAATATTTTTCTCTCCACCGATCGATTGAATGATTTTGTCTACTGATTCTTTCTTTTTATCAATCATTTGGTTCACTCCTCATTTTGTGATAGTAATAGTCTATTAATATGAATAGCTAAATATGCAATTTCTTCTTCAGTGATTGGTTTCTCATAGATTTCTTCTAAAGTCCGTTTTATTCGCTGACTATAGGCCATCGGTTCTTGATACAGCGTAGAGACTGTCTTTATTAAAACTGCATCATTGTTTAACATCGTGTTCGTTAAATAGCGTTCTGCAAAAAATTTGGCATGTGTAACCAGACGCTCATAGTGCAGACTGTGGCTATCCAATTTTTTCTTCACCAACATTTGTACAGACTTTAAAATATTTGTCACGATTTTTGTGATTTGGATAGCATTGGCATGAATTGCTGAGCGACTATTTCCGTTAATGATATGGAAAGTAATGTTCGCTGCTTCTTGTTCATTCAAAGAAACACCAAGTGCTTTTTCAATAATGGCAACACCTTTTTGAGCAGCCTGAAATTCTTCAGGATAAAATCGTTTGAACTCCCAATACATTGAAGAAGTCATAATGACATTGTCTCTGATCCTCTCGACAGTAAAATAAATATGATCGGTCAGTGAAAAGAGTGTATTAGCAGATAATTCCGTGTTTAGATATTTCTCCGCTTCTTGGATGACTTCATATGCTAGCTCGATATACTTTACAGGTACATTGTTCATAAACGTGATCAAGGACTCCATTCGATTATCTTCAATCGGAAGATAGAATTTAGAGATTTTCTCTTCCGAAATCAATTGACCTTTCTTTTGCTGATAACCGATACCTTTGCCAAAAGCAATAACATCTTTGTTGTCTTTTTCAACAATAATAACGTTTACATTCAAAACTTTCTTAATCAAATACATGTATTCTTCCCCTTCCTCCTTTCTGAGCGTAAAAAAAGGCATAATAAAATCAAATCTGCGAACCTTCGCAAAATTGATTTTATTATGCCTTGCCTGCCGTACAGTCACATACACATAAAAAAAATCACTATTTATTTCTTAAATTAATCATAGCATCCAAAAAAAGAAAACGCAATCATTTTTTATGTACAAAAAACCGCAAAATAGGTATTTCCCTTCTTTTGCGGTCAGCTTCGAATCTTACATCTAGATGACAAGCAGACTCTTTCAAACGAAATTAAATCGTAACACTGTCAAAAATCCCGCTACTTCTTCACGATCAGCTGAACGGCTTGATCGATTTTCTGCTTTTGGGTTTCCGTGTCGCTGTCTGGATTTTCCAAACAATTTTTCAAATTTTCAGCGACAATGATCCCCATAATACGGTTAACACTGGAACTGACGGCGGACAATTGCGTGATGACATCGACGCATTCTTTCTCGTCTTCGATCATTTTTTGAATCCCCCGCAACTGGCCTTCGGTTCGTTTTAACCGATTCAAAATATCTTTGTTGCATGCGGTCATCGTTTGATTTCTCCTCTCCATGCTGACATGCCGCCGAGGACATTGGTCACTTGAAACCCTTGCTGGCTCAAAAACTCAGACGCCATTTGCGAACGAGCCCCTGAATGACAGATGACATAGTAATTTTTATCCTTCTCTAAGTTGCTGATTTGTTCCGTAAGCTCGCTCAACGGTAGGTTTTGTGCTGTTTTGATGTATCCTTGTGCAAACTCATCAACTTCTCTAACATCAAGGATCTCAAGTGGTTCACGTTTTTCTTTTTGGGTAAATTCCTCCATAGATATGGCTTTAATCATGAATAATCATCTCCGGCTTAATAGTATTATACAACGAAAAGGCACCATCGAGGTTTTGACAATTGATGCCCGCTTGTTTTAAGATGCGTTCGGCAATGTAGCTTCTCAATCCGCTATGACACGTAACGACATACGAAACGCTTGGATCCAATTCAGACAACCGATCCCTCAATTCATCTAACGGAATGTGGAGCGCTTGTTGAAAACGTCCATTATTGGCTAATTCCATTTCTGAACGAACATCCAACAACTGCTTACCGTTTTCTAAGGCCTCCGTCAATTCGTGCCATTGGATATTCGCACTGATTCCTTCCGCCAGATTGATCGCTGCATAGCCAATCATATTCACTGGATCTTTGGCTGAGCCAAAAGGCGGTGCATAGGTAAATTCCAGTTCAGGCAAGTCAAAGATCGTTAAGCCGCCTTTGATCGCTGTTGCTAAAATATCGATCCGTTTATCGACCCCTTTGGCACCGATGCCTTGCGCACCGTAGATTTTTCCAGTATCAGCATCAAAAATCAATTTCAAATAAATATCCGTCGCATCAGGATAATACCCAGCATGGTCTTTGCCTGAAAGATGAACCACCTGGGGATTTAGCCCCGCCAGTTTGGCGCTGCGCTCACTCAACCCAGTAGACGCTGCGGCAAGATCGAATACGCGCACGATCGCCGTCCCAATACTGCCTTTGTTTTTGCGAGTCAGTCCTCCCAATACATCCGCAACTTGCCGACCTTGGCGATTGGCTGGTGACGCCAAGGAGATCAGCGTGTCTTCGTTAGTGATTTGTTGTTTCACAACGATGGCATCTCCCACCGCGTAAATGTCTTTCTTGCTGGTTTGGTATTGCTCATCTACCAGGATACCCCCCCGGTGTCCCAATTCAATACCAGCACGTTTCGCCAAATTCGTTTCTGGTTGGATACCTACCGAAAGAATCGTGACGTCTGAAGCTAGGACCGTGCCATCCTCCAGAACGATTTCTTGCCCTGCTTTTTCAAAAGCGGTCGCTGACTGCGAGGTCAAAACTTTGACTCCTTGCTTGATCAATTCATTTTTGATATACGCAGCCATTTCTTCGTCCAAAGGTGGCAATACGTGGGGTGCTTTTTCTACGATCGTAACTTCGAGGCCTTTTTTATGTAAATTTTCAGCGACTTCTAACCCAATAAACCCAGCGCCAATGATCGTCGCTTTTTGAGGCTTTTTGTCTTCAAGATGCGCCATGATTTGGTCTAAGTCAGGAACATTGCGCAAAGAAAAGGCATTGGTTGCTTCTTCTAGCCCTTTGATCGCCGGTACTAGCGGTTTTGCCCCCGGTGATAAAATCAACGCATCATAAGATTCCGTGAAGACCTGTTCGCCATGTTTGACCGTCACCGTTTTCTCCTCTGGCTCGATCGCCAGTACCTCATGAAAAGGTCGCACATCTAAGTTGAACCGTTTTTTTAATGCTTCAGGTGTTTGGACCAATAAGGCGTCTCGCTCTTTGATCTCACCAGAAATAGCATACGGCAGCCCACAATTCGCAAAAGAGACAAAAGGACCTTTTTCAAAAACAATGATCTCCGCTGCTTCTTTAAGTCGACGTAAGCGCGTGGCTGCCGACATTCCCCCTGCTACCCCACCGACAATAACTATTTTTTCCATCGTTACTTTCCTCCTTTGGTTGTTCCCCGCCATTGATTCATGCCACCGCGAACATTGACCACATCAAAACCCTTTTTATTTAGGATTTTGGCTGCTTGTTTGCTTCGAATCCCTGATTGGCAAATGACTGCCAGTTTCTTGTCACCTTTTTTAGTAAATCCAGCAATCTTATTTAACGGTACATTTTTGGCGTAGGCAATGTGTCCGCTGCGGTACTCCGCCGGCGTGCGTACATCCAGAACCGTCCATTCTTTGGCTCCTTCTTTTTGTAAATCAGCTGTTGACATACTTGGTATGCGCTTAAATAGTGAAAACATTTCTTGCTCCTTTCGTATACCCATTGGGGTATATTAAACAAGATGTTTCCCTATTTGTCAACTAAGTGAATTACTTTAAGAAAAGAAACTTGCTGTTGCGTTGGTCCCCATTCGATAAACTGTCATGTGTCGGACATGTACCAATCAAGCAAGAGGAAAAAAAGCCACATATTTCCTTCCCCTCAGCCTCAGTGCTATAATAAACAAAAAGATATGCAGTAAAAAATAACACACTACAAGGTCACTTCGTCAAAGACGTTTTTCACGACCTCAGAATAAAAACGATGCTCCTCTCAAAAAAACAGCAGATAAAAAACGACGCAAGCACCACTTTCCCTTGATTTATCAAGAAGCAAGCCCTGCTTTCTTGGAATCAGCGTGGGTTTCGACTATGCTTAAGTCACATCAGCGAAAGGAAAAAAAGATGGAATTTGGCGAAAAAATCAAAGAAGTACGCACAAGAAATAACTTGACCCAAGAACAATTTGCCACTCAACTACACGTGACAAGACAAGCCGTTTCGAACTGGGAAAACAATCGCAATCTACCAGATTTAGAAATGTTGATTGCCATCGCCACGATTTTTCAACTCTCGCTTGATGAATTGATTTTAGGAGGAACTCAAGTGAACAAGATCACTGAAAAACTAATCAAAGACGGCAGCGAGACTCGACGCGCCAAACTCAATTTGATCACGACCTTGATCGGAACATTTTTACTACTATTCGGCTTTGCCTGCTTCTTCATCAAAGCAAGCTCCGTGGAATACATCGATCAATCCGGCATTTTACATGAAAATTTCTATCTAATCCCCGTAGGATTTTTGTTCCTATTGGCTAGTTTCGTAGTATTTGCAGGAACCGGGATCAATTATTTTCGAGCTGCTAGAAGAAAATAACGCAAAAAACTCGATTCCAATTGATGGAATCGAGTTTTTTCTTTTGTTCACTATCTTCCTTCAAAGAATCGGAACAAACAAGCCACTGATTTTTTCTTTTGTTTTCGTCAAAAGGCTTCTGGCTTGCCATTTTTCTTTTTCTACTAATTTTGCATGAGCTAAGTCTTCCATAAATTGCTGATTTAACTCTGTGATTATTTTAGACGGACCATAGATGAACATCGATAACTCATGGTTAAGGTAAAAACTACGAATATCAAAATTTGTTGACCCGATCGTTGCAGCAAACTCATCGACGATCATATATTTACAGTGAATAAAAGCAGTCTCATCATAGGTGTAGACTTCGACGTCGGCAGATAATAAGTCATCAATAAACGAATTCGTGCCATGAAAAGAAATTCCTCGATCCCCTTTTCCCGGCACGGTCAATTGCACGTTGATCCCGCACCGTGCTGCTCTTCTAAGCGCACCTAAACTTTCTTCATCAGGAATAAAGTAAGGCATGGCGATCTTAATCGAATCCGTTGCCTTTCCAATGAGATCATTAAAGGAATCCTTAATGATTCGCTCGCTATCATAGGGTCCGCCGTAGATTACCTGAACGATTTCCGAACCGCTTTGAACGTCGGTCTTCAACGGAAAATACGTAGCTGTCTGTGTCAAAAAATGAGTGACCGTTTCTTCCGTCTCATCAAGAAAGAGCCAATCATAAATAAAGCACTCTTGAACTTCTAGAACAGCAGGTCCTTCTATCCGGATGTTTGTGTCTCGCCAATAAGAAAACTTACTGCCTCGCCCACTATATTCATTTCCAATATTCATGCCTCCTGTATGTGCAATCTCCCCATCAATAACGACCATTTTACGGTGATTGCGCCAGTTCGCTTTATTACTTAGCCAAGGCGAGTTCAACAAATCATACGTGCGTACCTCTACCCCATTCTTTCGCATCATTAATAACAATTGATTAGGAAAGGCGATCGACCCCACGCTATCATACATAAACCGAACTTCCACCCCTTGTTTGGCCTTTTCGACCAAAACATTTGTCAGCTCCTCCCCTGTTTCATCCCCTTTAACGATATAAAAAAACACATGCACATGATGCTTGGCTTTTTTGATATCTTCTAACAAAGAAGCGAACGCCTCAGTGCCTTCGTTTAATAGGGTCAGATGATTATTAGTTGTGGGATACTTGCCCGAAAGATGAAAAATCTCATTGGAGAGATCATGTTTCTCATGAATGATCTCTGAATGTTCTTGCAGAATAGCCGAAACCGTTCGCTGCACTTCCCGTTCATTTTGTATCTGCTGTTTGGGCAATTTCCTTAATCGAGGTTCGCGGCCAATTAAATAATACAACATGACTCCTACAATCGGTAAAAACAATAAAGCTAAGATCCAAGCAATCTTCGAAGTTCCATCCCTTTGATCAAAAACCACTAAGTAGCCACAAAGAAGAATCGCCAAAATTTCAATGGCCTGCCAAGCATAAATCATTTGATTTAAAAAGAGAATTAATCCAACCGTCACAAGTATCAGTAAAATCGTTAAAATTTTATATTGCTGTAATTTGTTTTTGATCATCCTTCACTCCATCCAAATATGCGCTTATTAATAAATGCTAAAGCAAAAAGCCTCACTATATAATATGATTATATACGTTCTCGTTACGCAAATGTAACTCATTTCATCCCCAACTACTCATTTTTTACCTATTATTTATTAAGAAGAGACGATTTGCAGAAACGATACAGTAAATGACAAGCGCCTATTCAAATCGGCGCGCAAACTAAAGAAAACCCTGTAAGTCCCTCGACTTGTTGCAACAGCAGTTTTCTTTGCGCAATCGCCAAATTTGAATAAATCCCATCTTTCCATTACTATAAACGAAATCCGATCGTTTTTGCACGGTTATACTATCAAGGAGGTTTGTATGGCAATTCATGTGATGTGGTTTAGAAAGGATCTGCGCTTAGAGGACAACACGGCACTTACTGAGGCGCTTTTGTCTCTTCAAGCAAACGACCAATTGTTGTGTATGTTTCATCTCAATGAAAAGCAGTTTCTCCCCGATGCACCAAGCCATGATTACTTTTTTAGCGCAGTTGCTCACTTTATCGAGGCTGCCAAAAAGCAAAATCTGACGATCCACCTCTTAACGGGGACTTTGACAGAAGCCTTTGATCAGTTGTTCGCTCACTATCCAGAATGGAGCCAGCTTTACTTCAACTTTGATAACCGTGGATATGGTCGTAAACGCGACCTCTACATAAAAGAATTGGTCGAGAAAAAAGGCGTCACTGTCCATTCCTTTGAAGAACATCATCTACACCAACCAACGGAAGTCACCAAAGAGGATGGGACATACTACAAAAAATTTACGCCCTATTATAAGAAATGGATCCAGCTGCCCAAACCGGTCTATCAAAAGCAGGCCCTTGATTTTGAAAAAGCCGCTCATTTTAATGATGCCCGTCACTTTAAAGCAGGGACAGCGTTGCTTGCTGAGCTGCTAAAAAATAGAAAGACCGATTTTTCAACGATCGTTGGGGAAGACTATGCGCATAAACAATTGCAGGCCTTTGTGCAAAAGCGTTTGGCCGCCTATGAAAAAGACCGTGATCTCCCTTCGATCAAAGGAACCAGCCGCCTATCCCCTTTCTTGTCTTTTGGACAACTCTCTATTCGGAAGGTTTGGGCCGCTTGCCAAGGAATGCCACCCAGCACTGGCAAAGCGACCTTTTTAAAAGAACTGGCTTGGCGAGATTTTTATCATATGATCTACTTCACTCATCCGGAGCAAAAAAACTATGAACTCATTGAGAAATATCGAAACATGGATTGGCAAAAGGATGAAGAGGCGTTTAACAAATGGCAAGCAGGGCAAACCGGCTATCCGATCATTGATGCCGCGATGCGGCAGCTGAATCAAACCGGTTGGATGCATAACCGTCTACGGATGATCGTCGCTTCCTTTCTAACCAAAGATCTACTGATCGATTGGCGGCAAGGAGAAGCCTATTTTGCTCGACAATTGATCGACTACGACGCTGCCAGCAATATCGGCGGCTGGCAATGGGCAGCTTCGACCGGCACCGATGCCGTTCCTTACTTTCGAATTTTCAACCCCATCACTCAGGGGAAAAAATTCGACAAAGAGGGGACGTTTATCAAACAATTTGTTCCCGAACTCGCCCAGTTGCCGCTAAAATTCATCCACGAACCTTACCTGATGACTGACGAAGAACAAGCCGACCTAAAGGTAGTTTTAGGCACCGACTATCCGTTGCCTATAGTCGACCATAACGAAGCCAGGAAAAGAGCCCTCGATTTGTATAGTAAAATCGAGCCGTGAGCAGCTGTCATGGCCTGCTTTCAAACATTATCGGTAGAAAAAAACCAGCAAAGACGCTCCGTAAGAGCTCGTCTTTGCTGGTTTTTTATTAAACTGGTGCGCCATTTTTCGCCTTTCAATAGTGAAAAAACAAACGGCACGTCTCATCAAATAGTCTGCTGGTGAGCATACAAAAAAGAAGCATTTTCCATGCTGTGTTTTTTAATTAAGGTCTTGTTGTCTACTTTCCCTCTTATTTCTAGTCGCTCTAAGCACCAATCCCCTGACAATTTATAGATTGAACCCTTTACTAGCGGCGTTCCCTGCTTTTTCACGACTGGCTAGCAATGTTTCTCCTTGCAAAACTGTTCGTCTGATGAAAGGTCATCTATAGAACCATTCTGTTATAATAGCTCCATATTTGAGGATAAGGATGGTTTATATGAAAAAAATAATCGGATTCGTCTTAGTCGTACTTTTAGGGTTTGCCGGATACAAAGGCTATGAATATTATCAATCCACCTATTCAGGACAAACAGCTTACGCGTATGTCCCATCTGAGATTCCGCCTAAGGTAGAACATGAAAGTAAAAGCGGCATCGGCGACCAGTCGCCTTGGTATTCTTACGATTACACGTTAAACTTTGTAAAAGAAGATGGTAGCACACAAACACTCGAGGTTTCATTATCAGAAGATAACGCAAAACCACTAACACCAAATTCATATGTAAAAGCGGTGATCAGTGAAAAGCGGACAATAAAAGGCCCGAATGGCGTTGAAAAAGACGCAATTCCCAAAAAGATTCTAGAAAAATTAGAAAATCAGAACTAATGAGCTTTTGTTAATAAGGACTAATGAGTTGCACAATATCAAATCTGGGTCAGAAAAAATCACATTCTGGCTCAGATTTTTTTGCTAATGACTTTCATCTTTTTTTGAGTCTACTGGACATGGATGGCACTTATCTAGCTGGTACAAAACCACTCGCAGATAGTTACTGGCAAGTGCAGCGAACCACAAGCCGAGTACAGTAATGACAAGGTGCAGGAAGTGGTGTCGCACAACTTTGAGTCTACGAACAGAAACTCAATTAAACGAAATAGCGGATAAGGTTGCTGAACCAACCAAAGTCCCAAAGTGAAACGTAAAACAAAAATAGCAAATCTTTTGAGATCCGCTATCGATCGAATGCATTTTCTATCTCTTTGTACAATTTTTCAACATTAAGCATCCCGTAATCTTTTTTTGAAATAGCTATGACTGGTGTTGTAGGAAAATTCTGTTCAATTTCGTTTTTCGCATACCCGAAAGATGGAGTCAGCAAAATAAGATCGGCTTCACCGCCATATTGATTTACCTGATTCGAATTATAGGTCTCAATTAAAACTTTATGTCCTCTTTTCTGCATAAGCATCTCCAGTTTCCTACTTAAAGCCTGCGTTTGTAAAAGCCCTTGGTCCGCAATGAAGCTAAAGACGATATCAAAAATAACAACTTTTTTCCACTTCTTTTCTTCTTCTGAATCTTTTGTTTTAATTAAATCTCCTGTTTTTCCCATGTTCTGGTATCCTTTCATTTTAGAAAAAAGAGTCTCAAAAAAAGTAGGTCTTTTCCTTCCTAAAATCTCGTCAACAGAAACATTGAAGTAGTTACTCAAAGATATAAGCGTCTGAATGTCTGGATTGCTCTCATTTCTTTCCCACTTTGATACAGCTTGTGGCGTAACGTTCAAAATTCTTGCTAAACTTTTTTGGGTCATTTTTTTCGATTGTCTTAATTCTTTGATATTTTTTCCTAAATCTAACATTAATATAATTCCCTTCAGATTATCTTTTCAATGAACGGATCGTTGAATAGAGGGAATGAGGACTAAACTATTGGTTGAGTTCTATCTCAGCGCTTATTAGAACGCTTTCATTAGTTCCTTAATAAAAAATTATCGTTCAGAATTTCTGTTAAGCTTTTTTGAGTCATCATTTTAGATTGCCTTAATTGTTTGATTTTTTCTTCTCTCGAACATTAATATAACTTCCTTGAGATTAACTTTTTGATGAACGGAGTGCGGAATAGAGAAAATCAGAACTAAACTATTAGTTGAATTCTATTTTATCACACTTCCGTTTTTGGAAAAATATAGCTAGTCGGTTTGTTGATATTGATAGAGCCAACTAACGACTGCAGACTCACATCTTTATGTGGGTCTTTTTTTACATCCTTCCAAAACCCACATTTTGAATCCCTTCTGTTATTTTCACGTTTGATGACTTCTGCTCTGTTGCGATACGTTATACAAGGATACTGGACACATTTATCTAGCAGAAAGCTGCTTGACTGACTCTGTTTTCATCTCGGCATCAATGACAAGAGCAATTCAAGCGCCTTTTCCTTTCCCTACTTCGCAGATAATTGAAAAAGCAGCGAATCACCTATCCGTTGACTCGCTGCTTTTTAACTAACAAGTGATGGCTCACACCACAAAAGAATGATATTTAGAATAAGCAATTTGATCGACGATCGCAGAAACCTGATTGACATCTAAATCGGCACCAATGGCGGTCACTTGATAAAATTGGTCATAATTGTTCCCTAATTGGGGGAGATTGGCATTGGAAATCAACAAGTCAAATGTCTCGTCCGGAGTATAGGGTAAAACAACAACATTTTGCTTGCCTTTTAGTTCATTTTTTAACAAGTAAATCGAAGCATCCGCCAAAAGACTGGAGCACATATTTAAGACCCCGATCCGTACCCGATATTCTTCTTTAGGCGATAACATATAAATTAAAAAGACTAGGCGTTTCTTGAGATAGTTGAGTTTCGTGGACGTAAACAAGTTGGTCGGTGCAATAATGTGTTCCAGAATGTCTGAGATCACTTGATCCCGCAAGGAATTGTGAAACATTTTGTGGTAATAATTTAGCGTGACTCGATCGATGGAATAATTCACTCCATGAAAGTAATAAACTTGTGCGATTAAGGAAAAGACATTGGCTTTGATATCGATCGTCGTATGCGAGGCATCAAGACGATAAATGGACTGGATTGCTGCCATGACTTCATCGGTGATCTCAAAGACGGGATTTTTATTAGTGTACAGTCCTAAGCGAAGTTCCTCGTAAGGAATCCCGCCCACCGTAATGAGGAAGAGACAGATAAAGAATGGCACGATCTTCGCTTCATCTACTGAGCAGATACATTTTTTAGAAGCATAGATCTGTCGAATAAAGTGACAGAGGGGCATCTCTTGGCAACGCTCGATTTTGGTTTGTTCTTCCGGACTTAAACTTCCCAAGGTCGTGTGAGACGTGACTTTTTTCATAATCACATACAACCAGATCTTCAGCTGCTTTTGTTGGGCAATCGATAATGTTATTTTTTTCGCTAACTCCGCAACCAGGTCATCGATCAAAACAGAATCGATCGTTGTTGCACCCATTTTGACAAAATTATAGTAAAAATAAATGCGTTGTGTCATCGTTCCAACTAGTTTTTTGTTTCTGATCTTTAATTCAAAATGCTGCAACAACTGATTGCACTCAGCAATCAATCGATTGAGGGTCCCCACACTTATGTTTAATTCATCAGCCAAGACGAAGGCATCATAGCCTGCATGTTGAAACAAATAATGGATGATTTGATATTTAGCAGATTTTTTCAATAGCGTGTCGGTCAAATCATCCAGTGAGACACTATCGGTTACTTGCAGTTCCAACGTATAACGGTTGATGATAAAAGAGACCTTCTCATTTTTTAGTTGCCGTTGAAGGCTCTCTGATAATTTCGTCAAGGTCGGCATCGTAATATCTAATTCCCGACACGCATCACTTTTTTTGATATGACCGGTCGATAAATACAAAAATTTGAGCAAGATATACTCTAATTTCAAGTCCTTATCCAGTAAGTCTTCTTTATACATGACTGTTTTTCCTCCAGTGTAAATCTATATTCATTCAGAATAGTTACAACCAATTTACAGAAAAAGATAGCAGTACGTTACTTATGAAACAAACAAGCGCAGTAAAAACAGGCCCTTTCTACACATACTTTTCCTTCACTTACTCCCCAACAAACCATGACTGACAAACAAAAACCCTCGATGCAAGACGAATTTCCCTAAGAATTCCCTCACGACAACGTTCTAAGATTTCCTTTTTGTTTATGTAAAACGTTCTTCTCTAAAAAAATATATTTAGACCATAATAATTAATACTATCACAAGCCAGAAATGTCAATAAATGAAATTATCAAGCACTGTTTTTTTTACTTTCTCTTAAAAAACGACACTATCAAGTGCTTACCCGTTCTTACAAACAAAAAAATCAAAGGCAGTCGATGCAACCGCCTTTGATTTTTCTATAAACCATTGTTCATTCAGTCTTGCAAAAAACGTTTCATAAAGGGACCTTTTATTCATTGAAAAAAGCAATGAAAGGGTTTCTAGCGATACCGTTTCTTAATGTGAAAAGCCATAGGTTTGATCGGATGAAACATGACGGCTTGGTCGCTTGTTCAAGCGCTCGATTCCTTCTTTCATGTCTTGCACCAGATCCATTGCCATTTGCATACTTAAATCTGCCCGACAGACAAAGCGTTGGATATTGATATGTGATAGATTATCAGGTAATGGATAGGTAGGGACTTGCCAGCCTTTCATCGCAAATTCATCCGTCAAATCATACAGATTCCAAGAAATATCGGCATCTTCTTTTAATTTGTAGCAGACGATCGGCAACCGTGAACCATCATTATAAATATCGAAGTAACCCATGTTTTCAATCTCTTTTGCTAAATATTGGGCAACATCACTGGTCTTTTTGTGGATCAAGCGGTAGCCTTCAAACCCATTACGGATAAAGGTGTAATATTGTCCGATGATTTGGCTGGCACTTCTTGAAAAGTTGATGGCCATCGTTGGCATTTCACCGCCAAGATAACTTACTTTAAAGACCAGCTCTTCTGGTAAGAAATCTTTTTCTTTCCAAAGCACCCAACCGATACCAGGATAGACTAACCCATATTTGTGTCCAGACGTACTGATGGAACGAACGTTTTTCAAACGGAAATCCCATTCAAGTTCTGGTTCCATAAATGGTGTGTACAATCCACCACTAGCCGCATCCACGTGGATGTAGACTTTGTAGTCGGTGTGTTTGTTGTATTCCTCTAATTTCTTATCTAGTGCTTTGATATCATCGTATCGTCCAGTGTAAGTGATCCCTAAAATACCGACGACTCCGATCGTATATTCATCTAAATAGTCCGTGACCTTTTCGACATTGATGCTGCCATGTTCTTCATCGATAGGGATCGTCCGCATTTCAATGTCCCAGTAGACACAGAATTTTTCCCAAACGACTTGATAGGCAGAAGAAATCACTAAGTTTGGTTTTTGTTTATTGATATCTAAGCCAAGTTTTTTTGCCCGATTGCGCCAAGCAAATTTTAAGGCCAATCCACCTAGCATACACGCTTCACTTGAGCCTACCGTTGATGTACCGATAAAATCGGATGCTTCTGGGGCATGCCATAAATCAGCGATCATGTTGACACAGCGGTTCTCAATTTCTGCTGTCCGTGGGTACTCGGTTTTATCGATGGCGTTTTTATCAAGGGTTTCACTCATGATTTTGACTGCTTCTGGTTCCATGTAGGTTTGACAAAACGTCGCCAAATTTTGTCTTGAGACCCCTTCATCGATCAATTGATCCTTGACTAATTCATAGGCATCCCGCGGTACCAAGGACTCTTTTGGTAATTTGTACATAGGGATCGCTTGATCCATTGCCTCATTCCCATAGATAGGCTCCAAATATTGGGCTTCTTTTCGATTTTTTTTACTAAATAACATGCAGCTCTCCTCCTCATAGGTTGTGCTTTTTATTTTTTATCGCTTGCTTTTTCACCTACATATTTATAGATGACAAACGGTATCACGACAATAATCAGCCAACTGATGATCAAGATGGCTAAATAGGTTCCGCCCTTTCCGGAGCCGATATCGCTCGGTGGAAAGAAGGAAATAAAGAAAGAAAAAATAGAAACAAGCAAACCAACCATCGCAACACCAATTTTCACATTTTTCCCACCAGGAATATGATACGTTCTTGTTAAGTCGTCTTTTTCTTTGACTAATTTAATATAGGAAAGAAACAAGAGGACATAAGCCACCAGATAGATGCAGACCGTCAAAGCCATCGCAACGAAGAAGGATAGATTGGCGCCTCCACCGCCTAATGTCAAGACAACCGCCCAAATGGAAACAATGATGCCTTGTACCAAAACGATATTGATTGGGACATTGTGTTGATTGACTTTGGCCATTTGTTTTGGCAGCAAGCCATTTTCAGCTGCTTCAAGCATCGCCGTCGATGGGCCGACTACCCAAGCAGCAATTTCTGCAATGACACCTAAACAGATGACCACGGCAATCAAACGAACCAGCCATTCTCCGCCGCCAAAATGATGGATCAAATAAGAATAGGCTTGAATCACGCCAGTATCAAGAGACAATTGATTTTGGGGAATCGTGGCAGCCACCGTTGCCCCACCTAACGTATCCAAAAGAATCGTTGCTACAACTAAAATCAAAATAGCTTTCGGGTAATTCTTTCCAGGATTGTCCATATCTTTTACGTGACTGGCAGAAGATTCAACCCCTGCATAGGCCAAAATAAAGGAAACAAAAACGACCAGCGTATTGATTTTCGTGAAATCAGGAATCCATGCACCTGAGCCAAAAGAAACTTTGACGGGATTCCCTTGAGCAATGTAGACAATTCCTAAGATAAAAAGAATGATCCCTGTTGCGACGATCCCCACAAAGAACCCTACTTTGGCAATCTTCGCAGTATTTTTTGTTCCGCCAAATTGTGAGATCGTAATCAGCCAAAAGATCACTAAAGTGGCAATCAGCTTCAGCCAAACATTCGTATTAAGAGCCGGCCAATTTAGGGCATAGGAAAGCGCCCCGACAATAAAGTAAATCATCGTAATAAAGCCTACCGTGATTTGGAACCATTGGAAGAAAATGGCAGCAAAGCCCCATTTTCTCCCTAATGTTTTTGAGACCCAGGTATAGAGTCCCCCTTTTTCCCATCCCTTTACAGTAGCCATCTCCGCAGAGCAAAGGGCTACAGGGATAAACCAGAGGAAACCGCCGACGAGTAAATAAAAAACTAAATTCATCTTCGATGTCGCAAAGGTTGGATACTCATATACCGTCATCACCATTGAAGCAGTTATTGCAAAAAAACTCAACAATGATAGTTTTTTCTTACTAGTATCCATTTTTTTTACCTCCTATCGTTAGATACTATTTTTCAGCAGCGGAAGATAGATCAATATGGTACGTATGTGTCAAATCTCCATCTGCTTTAAATTCGATTTCGACCGCTTTGATCGCTGGCAAACTTTGTTCTTGCGCCACTTTAAAATGAATAAAGCCATCTTTATGTTTGTCATGGGTCAAAATCTCATCATCTAAGTAGTCCACAAACACTTCCGCTTCTACTTTTTTGCCATCATTCAACACCAAATAGGCTTTGTCAGGTTTGATTTTTTTGTCTTTCGAATCTTCATTAAACAATTGATATTTCAGTGAGAGCAATGTTTTGTATTCTTTGTCTTTGTCTTTGAATTCTTCTACATTCACGATTTTTACATGATTCACTAAAAAGCGAATGTGATCCCAACCAGCATTTTCATAATTCGTTTCATACCAAACGACGTCTTTGATTTTCGGATCGATTCCCTTAGTTACGATTTCTTCAAAATACCCGTCATCACTCAATTTTTCACTTCCCACAACTACTTCATCTGACGAATCGCTGATCAACGTTTCCGTTCCAGACCCAGAGACCACTTCCCCTGATTCTTCCACTGTTGAGCATGCACCTAGAGTAAACAAAACGCCTACACCTAAAACGAAACCTGCAACTAATGATGTTTTCTTCATTGTAAATCCTGTCCTTTCTTTTATTATTTTTATTCCATCTCAGGTATACCATTTAACCCAAAAAAGCGAATACCTAATTTTTTATTTTAAAAACAAAAAAACACGAAAAATAATTCGCGTTTCGGTGCTATCATGAAGTGCAGATAAGAACAATGACCATTGAAAAGAAAGGACTGAGTTTTTTTGAGAGCGCTTGTGGTCGTCCTAACTGCCGTTTTGTTAAGTATCAGCCCTCTTTCAGCTGACTTTTATCTGGAAAGGACGGACAGACTTCTAACGCAATGTTTTCTCGGATAGAAGTTGCCCAAAATGAGTGGGCGCCTACTAGGTCACAAAGATTCGTCGGAACGCTGATGCTTCCTGATGCAAAAGACAGCTTGCTTACAGCTGACGGGCATTTTCTGAGAAGACCTTCCAAGCTTGCGACGAATAGGCGAGGAGCAATAGCAGCTTGTAGGGTTCAAAAAACACCCAAAACCGCACGGGGCAGTCATCTTTCTCAGCGCTGTAGCTCTTTAGCCCCTACGACTTTGCGGTTAGAAAAAGCATGTCAGGCACAGGCAATCAAACGTCTTTAGCTCTCATCCGAGTATCTGGTGTCGTACATGACGCCTTCATCCACAGGGTTTCCGCAGTGATGGCACATAGGTAAGTCAAAAACAAATGATCCTCAAAACGTTTATCCTCACGTGTATCCTAGACAAATCTACTTCCCCATCCTGAACACAAAAAATAGCCACTACCTACTTTCCATTTACTTGTGCCATCCTCTGCTTGATAAAATGATCAAAATTTTTTGATTGAAAAGAAAAAATTGCCTATTCTGTTTTGATCATTTTTTAGTGATCGATCATTACTTAGCTAGCTAAGCCCCCAAACCCCAAGCAGCCCCCGAAAAACAGTTTTTCGGGGGGCTGCTTTGGGTTTACACCTTGTTTGACTCCTTATAATTTTTAGTACAGCAGCTAAGTCTCTCTTTGAATATCATTGAACTCTATTAATGATCTATCAAATTACCTATATAAATCCATTTCAACTAAATATTCTCATGCTCCTTCATTCGTTTCCCTCAAAATCTAAATTTTGCTTTTTGTTTTATAAGGTTCAATAGTGACTATTACATGCGTCAATACATTGCAAAAAAGAGCTTAAATACCTTTAAAATTGTATCTTTCTCTCATTTTTAGTAGCCGCACCATCCACAAATTATTAATTATACATTTTTTTAATTTGTGATATAGTTTTTACATAGGAGGGAGAGAATGAAAAAAATATTAAAAAGAAACCAACCACTTTTCTTTTTGCATGTGATTTTATGCGCAATTGCAGCGCTCATTCAAGTTGGGGTTGCTTTGGTGTATAGACAAATCACTGAGGTTGCTATGTCAGGAGATGTAAAAAGACTTTTATTTATTGGTATATTCGCCTTCTTTTACATCTTATTGAACACGATGAGCGATTTTATTCCAAGAAGAAGTAAATCCGTCTTAGTTCAATCAATAATGAATCAACTGAGAGAGAGTCTCTCGCAGAAAATCGTTCGAATGAATCCGGTACTATTTCTTAAAAATGAGAAAAACGAGTATCTCTCAAAGTTGGCAAATGAAATGAAAGTCGTTGAATTAGAATTTTTAAAGCCCGGATTTGGACTGATTTTAAGCATTTTTACCTTTCTATTCTCTCTTTTATTCACACTAAAATTAAACACTTCTTTTTCATTGATTATGCTGCTCTTAGCTTTTAGTCCTTTGCTAGCCCCTTATTTCGCTAAGCGAATCCTTAGTGATCGTCGCAAGTCCGTTGTTCTGGAGCAAGATCGTACTCTTAGTTTATTTGACCAACTTCTCTCAGGATACATGACCTTACGTGTCGGCAAAGGTTTTCCAACATATACGAAAATTTTTACTAACAGTAGTGAACGATTAAAAAAGGAAAGTATCACTTTTGAAACATTACAAGGACTGACTTATGCAATTTCTTTTGGACTTGGGGATCTTGCTTATTCAGGGACATGGATCGTTGGTGGCTTCTTTGTTGCTGCCAAAATAATCACCATTCCCGATCTTATTGCGATGACTACACTAATGAGTACGATTGCCGGTCCGTTAGAGTATTTCAGTACTTCAGTTACAGATATTTTAGCGAGCAAGAAGGTCGCGGACGATCTTATAGCTTTCATTGATGGCACCGATGATGATGAGCCCAATCGCTCACTTGAACTTGCAGAACCAATAACTACTTTATCGATTGAAAATCTGCATTTCCATCATGGAAATCGCTTGATTTTTAATGGTTTTACTCAAACATTTGAGCGTGGAAAAAAATATGCTATCACTGGCGCAAGCGGTAGTGGGAAGTCGACACTATTGAATATTTTAGCGGGAATTTACCCTATCGACGATCGTCAAGTATTGGTTGACCAGCAAGAGATGAATCAGCTATCTAGAGACTCCCTTTATGAGAAAGTCGCACTTGTCCAACAAAAAACTGCTATCTTCCAGACGAGTATTGCTTACAACGTTTCTATTTTTAGTGAATACGAACTTGAAAAAATCGTTGATGTTTTAAAACGAAGTGGATTAGATGATCGTTTTGATAACAATGATTTAACCGATACGCAAGATAATACATGGATAAACTTTCTTTCTGGCGGCGAGCTTAGACGGCTTGAGATTGCTCGGGCAATCTTTAAAGATTCCGATGTTATTCTTTTTGACGAACCAACATCTGGTCTAGACAGTATAAACGAGATGATTATCAGTGACTTAATCTGCTCACTTACAGATAAAATAGTCATTGTCGTTACTCACTCAACAAATCAGGAATTTCTAGGTTCATTTGATGAGCTAATTCAGTTAAATAGATCATGAATTTAGATGATATAGGCCTACCTTATGTCATCTGGAAATATAAAAGAAAGGAGAGGTATACAATGAAAGTAATCTCTGAAGCTTCAAAAGAACAAATCATCACCATGTGTGGAAGTAATCAGCATTCCCATCATCCACCAATCATCTTACCTGAAGAGACTGATACACCATTTTCAAATCAGAAAAAAGAAGAGATAAAAAAAGAAGAGAAAGCTAGTTAAGAGAAAATCATTTGATCCTTACTTTACTTATTAATAAGGATAATAGCAATCAAAGAAGGGGTCGTGACTAGCTATATATGTCTCGACCCCTTCTTACATATTTCCCGCAAACGCAAATAATTTTTTTAACAGCTATTTGTTATCAACTTTCTTCATATACAGAATTGGATAAGGGTTTCCTTGTTCGTCTAACTCGCTTCTTCTGTATACCTCAAATCCCATATGCTCATAAAATCCTTTCGCCTGAGGATTCTGTTCATTTACTCCCAGTTCATTTACAGCATAGTTTTCCATCCCGTATGCCAAGAGTTTCTTTCCTAGGCCCTTGTCTCTTTGTTCATTTGCTATAAACAGCATTTCAAGATTTCGATCCGAGATCCCCATGAAACCAGCTGGCTCTCCATGCTCACTTTCTACGACAATCAAATGCGGCACATGATGCAATGCCTCTGGAATGTATTGCTTAATGGCTTGGATTTCAGACTCTGACAAAAAGGTGTGCGTCGCCTTAACAGAACTCTCCCAAACTTCAATTAATTGTTGCTCTAACTTTTGATTCATATTATTTACTTCTTTTATATTCATGGATAGTCACACTCTCATCAGCTTTTTTTCGTTTTTCATAACAAGAACCGATTATTTCCTTGATCCAAGTTAAGAATTTTCATCATCATACCATGAGATGGATTTATTTAAAATCTATGGATAAAAAATGCCTCGCTCAAATAGATAACGAAACAATCAATTCTAAGAGAGTATGACTTGCTTTGAAACACACTAAAAAAGGAGCTTTCAATATTGATAATTTCTCAAATCATTCTGTTGAAATAAAAATACTTGTAGCTTTTTCTTCCCGAATAGTCGCCATAACGAACAAAATATATTCTTTTAAACAAACGATTTTAAACCACTTGCCCTAGAGTCCACTTTAGGGTTTATGATTACTTATAGAAAAAGATAAGGAGAACCAACGATGAATATAAAAAAAGCAGCGGAAATGTTTGATTTGAGCGTAGACACATTGCGCTATTATGAACGAGTCGGTGTGATTCCACCTGTCCAACGCAATGAGAGTGGCTATCGGGTGTACACAACAAATGATCTAAACTGGATCTATTTAGCAAAACATTTACGAAATGCAGGACTGTCCATCGAATCGCTAATTGAATTTGCTCAATTGGCACAAGTGCGTGAAAGTCAAAATGTCGAAAAAGCTCAGAAACAGATTTTAGCCGATCAACTCGAAGAATTAGAGAAAAAGTTAGCAGAAATGCAGGAAGTGCGAGACCTGCTTATTTATAAGATAGAAACGTATGATGAGCATATCGCAAAATTCAAAGCAGGAAATATGACCCCTGATAAAGTGGAAAAATTATGGGAACGAAAAAAGTAACATCTTTTACTTGCTATGGACTTAACTCCAAGGTTTAGGATAGAACATGCAATGAAAATTAGAGGAGGAAACATTATGCAAACAATCACACTCAATAATGGTGTCACCATGCCGCAACTAGGATTTGGCGTTTATCAAATTCCTTTGGAAGAAACAGCAGAAGCTGTTTACCAAGCAATCAAAGCTGGGTATCGACTGATCGACACCGCTTCTATTTATGGAAATGAAACAGAAACAGGCGAGGGAATCAAGCGCGCCATCACTGAAGGTCTAGTCACTCGAGAAGAACTTTTTGTTACCTCTAAATTATTTATTCTCCAAACTTCCGAAGATAAAGCGAAAGAAACGATTGAACTTTCGCTTGAAACAATGGGATTAACTTACCTCGATCTTTACCTTATTCACCAACCATATGGAGATATTTATGGTGCTTGGCGCTCCATGGTTGCTGCTCAAAAAACAGGGAAATTACGTGCAATTGGCGTTTCAAATTTCAAATCAGCTAAGATGATCGAGTTTGTCGGCTTGAATGAGGTGAAACCTCAAATCAATCAAATCGAAGTGAACCCTTGGAATCAACGAGTGGAAGATCAGGAATGGCATGATAAATATGACGTCCAAGTTGAAGCTTGGGCACCTTTTGCAGAAGGACGCCATGACCTATTTACCAATCCGACATTAGCAGAAATTGGCAAGCAATATGGCAAAACGGTTGGCCAAGTTGTTCTTCGCTGGTTGATGCAAAGAGGGATTGTCGCTTTAGCAAAAACAGTTCGTCCAGAACGGATGGCTGAAAACATTGCTATTTTTGACTTTGAGCTTTCCCAGGAAGACATTGAAAAAATAGCCGCTTTAGATAAAAAAGAGTCCGCATTCTTTGACCACGATGCTCCCCAACAAGTGGAATGGTTTATGAATCGGATGTTAGATACTGAAAGCTAATAAGGAAAACACTATAAGTCCGCTCCCCTTGCAAAAGGAGGCGGACTTATAGTGTTTCTTACTGAATGGTAGGTCGTCACTTTTCTTTGTAAAAATGAAAATGTTTTGAAACTCCGGCTAGTGAATCTGCACGGATCAAATAACTGCCTTTCATACTTAATCGTGGGTCCTAAATGATGACCTACAAAGTGACGAAGGACGTACATTCGTAGAACTGTGCAAAGCAACAAGCCTAAGACGCTTATCTGGCCTCTCAAATTTCCTTTCATCAAATATGTTTTAGAGATTCTATACGTACCTATAGATAAATTGCCCCCAATTCTTCTACTCTTAAGGGGAAACAATAAAAGAAATCTTTAAATCAAGATAGCTGCTGCCATCACAACGAAATTATAGAAGCTATGTGCAAAAATGGATTCCCAAATATTTTCCCTACGTAAATAGGTGATCGTCAAATAAAACCCTATGACAAAGTAGGGAAAAAGAGCAAAAAGATTCCCGTTCGCATTTACAATATGACTCTGAGTAAAAAGCAAGAGGCTTCCGACAGCAGTGATGATTCTCAACCATCGTTTTTCTCCAACATAAATCAGTATGTAGCGATAAAGCATTTCCTCAAAAACAGGTGCTAGCAAAAGAGCATCAAATACAAAGGCAAGGGTTCTTTGATCTGAGGGATAAACAAAAATCAACGCATTGAGATCACGAAATAAAAGAATATTAATTAAACCGATGGTAAGGATAATACTCGCAGGAACGATTAGAACGATTTTTATTAATTTAACTTTATTTAGCTTTTGATAACTCTCTACTAAATAATTACGAAAGAGTATAGTACCGAATAAAATGAATAGTAATTTTATTCCAATATAATTATAACTCATCAAATATCTTGCATAAGAAGAAGGAATGCCACGTATTGCTAGCCCCTTCCATAGGACATAAAACAATAAAAATAACCCTCTTTTCAACTTATCCCTCCTATTGAACGAAAGCTTTATACTCCAGATAGTTTTACTCTTATTTCAGTTCTTCCTATCTCTAAAATAACAATAAACCAAATAACCACTGGAGCATACTAACAAAGGAAGTCCGACATAGAGCATACCAATTCCTAACGGATAATTAATAGCAAGGTCAAGTTGGATATTCTTAAGTTCTTCTTGACTGATTGTGTCAAAATCTTGAATAGGGATCAAAATCGTTTGTAAAAAAAAGCCAACGACCGTGATAAAAAGACTGAAACAAAAAACGCCGAGTGCAAATTTTTTCATAAGAGACCTCTTTTCAGCATACACTTTATTGCTTTATGATCTTATTATACATACCATTCATTAAAAAAAGAAGCTTAAAATATTTTTACACATCACACTTGCAACAATTAACAAGGAAATCATCCTATAGAAGTCATTCCTTAGCTGGATAAAGGAGTCTCCTCACTAATAATCCTTCCATCAAACAACATAGGAAGTGTTTAATTTCCTTCATTCGACTTACTTGAAATCTGCCTCTATGAAGACTAGAAACACGTATCCAAATCACCGCTATCCACCGTATTTAGAGTATCGATGTGCTTTTTTAAGACAGTGCCGAAATGGCAGACCTTTTCTCCGAAAAAATCAGAGGGGATGCTAAAAAAAACCGCTAGCAGTAAACGAATCATCGTCCTTACCAACGGCATTTTATGAAAGGTTCTGTCCTAGCTTCTCTAAAAATTCCACTTCATATTTTTAGTCAGGCACTGTTTTTATTGTAAAAAAATTTTCTTTTCTTTAGCTTAGCAAAGGTGGATTGCCATTCTTTTCTAGGACATGTTTTGTGGTCCGTAGTAAAAAGATTCAGTACTTTTTAAACGGTTCTTTGTCTCGTAAATGAAGATTCTCATGATTGTCTTCGATCATTTCAATCACTCTTGGTTCACTCGTAGCGTACGCTTCCTTCAACGCAGCATCTAAAGCTTCTTTGGAGCGTACACGGACTGCTTTAATACCGTAGCTTTCAGCCATTTCTTTATACCCAATATAATCGATATCGACCCCTTCTTTTTGTCCGTTATAGTCTAGTTCTTGTTGGAATTCAACCATGTTGTATTCTTTATCCACCCAGATTACTTGCACAATATTCAAATTGTAATGGGCTACTGTAGCTAATTCTTGTGAGGAAAACATAAAGCTGCCATCCCCACCTGAAGACAAAATCTTTTCCTCAGGACGCAACAATGCTGCTGAAATCGCCCAAGGAAGACCGACGCCTAAGGTTTGTTCCCCATCAGACATTAAGAAATGTTTTGGCCGATACACCTTTAGGTATGAACCTAGCCACACTTCATGACTTCCTCCATCCATAACAACGGTCGTATTTGGATGAGCATCGATTATTTTTTGCAAAGAATCAACAATTTCCAATGGATGTAGTTCATCCTCAGTTGTTTGGCTGGGTACTTTTTTCTTCGCTGTCAATTTTTCTTGCAAGTCATGGACAACCATTTTCCACTCATCCGTAATGGCTTGATCCGTTATGCTATTGGTAATATTTTTTAGATTTTTTGCGATATTGCCTAAGAGTATGGTGTCAGGGAGATAAGTTTCATCTAAATGATCCACTACAGTATCAATATCAATAATGCGCTTGTTATCGGTATTCCAAACAGAAGCCCAGTATTCAACCAAATTTAATCCCAATGTAATCACTAAATCACTGTTAAAAACTAGTTCATCCCCAGGCAGGTTATTAAACAGCCCCACTCGACCCACATAGTTTTTAGAAAACTCGTCCGTCAATAGACCTGTAGCTTCGAACGTCTCCACGACCGGAATTCCCGTTTTTTTAACGAACGCTTGAATGGCAGTCGCCGCATTATCGTCGGCTGCCCGAGCACCAACGATAATAACTGGGCGTTTTGCCGCTTTGATTTTCTCAACTGCACTAAAAATGGCAGCTTCGTCACTGATCGTATTGTCCAATTGATTCACTAAGGTCGAAAAAGCCAAACCAGATTTAGTGGTCTCAGCTAACAGAATATTACCTGGAATATCCATAAAAACGGCCCCGGGATTGCCATTGATACTTGAGACATACGCATTCGCTACTTCATCTGCAAGAGCATCGGTATGCTGAATTTCCTTGGCATATTTAGTAATCGTTGAATCATTCATTACGCCAAAATATTAGGATTTTGAGGATACGGTGTTACTAACTTCGCTTGTGGAACTTGTCCGGCAATAGCCAATACCGGGTCACCATCAGAAGTCGCCGTAGCTAAAGGTGTGACCAAATTCAAAGCCCCCGGTCCTGACGTAGTCATCACTACACCAGGTTTACCAGTCATGCGCCCAATTCCTTGTGCCATGAAACCCGCATTTTGTTCATGTCTTACCGTAACAACTTTAATCTCTTCACGTTTCTTCAAAGCCATTAATAGCGGACCCAACTTGCCGCCTGGCAATTGAAAGACATATTCCACGCCATTTTTAATCAATGTATCTACAATCAAGTCTGCACCGTTCTTATTCATAATAAATCTCTCCTAAATGTTTTTTGCAAGTTGTTTATTAGGATTACTTGAGATAGCTGTAAAGGTAATAAATTTGCTTACTCGTGTACTATAGATTCAAAAGAAAGAATTGTACATTAGGGAATTTTTTTATACGTCTATTTCTTATTGCTTCTTACGATTAGGAGATGAATTATTTTACAAATAGTAAGTAAATCCTTATGATACTCTCAGACATACGGAAAAGGAGACAACGGAAGATGACAAGAAAAATATACAATTGCGAAAATGGCTGCGCGGTCGAATCGACTTTACAAATGATTTCAGGTCGTTGGAAAAGCGTTATCTTATATCATTTGATGTTTGATGGGTCGCTTCGCTATAACGAACTACAAAAGCTGATTCCTGGCATCACTAGAAGAATGGTCTCTTTGCAGTTGAAAGATTTAGAAAAGGATGGATTGATCTATCGTAAGGTCGTTCAGGAAAAACCATTACAGGTTGTGTATGGAATGACCGATTATGGCTACTCTTTAAAAGAGACCATTGAATTATTGTATCGCTGGGGCGAAGATTTTAATCACAAAAACGCGGGATTACTTGAAGAAGAATGTTTAACTTGCAATTGATCGCGACTGCTAGTAAAAATGAGGTTTTTAACGTGAAAAAGATTGAAAATATTGAAGAATTATATGAAGCATTAAGCACATCAATGGAACATTCAACGTGGTGGGATACAGAAAATCCATGGGAAATCGTTGTCGGATCAATTTTGGTTCAAAATACCAATTGGAAAAATGTGGCCTATTCCTTAGCAAACATCAGAAGAGAGATTGGATTTTCTCCGAAAAGATTGGCAGAAATTGATCAGTTCCTTCTTCAGGATCTGATTCGGCCCAGTGGTTTCTACAAAAATAAATCCCGCGCGATAAAAGAAATCTTTTCTTGGTTTCAGCGCTACAACTATGATATCGGTATTATACAGAAAAAAGAACAGGCTGAGTTACGAAAAGAGTTGCTAGCTATCTATGGTGTTGGCTATGAAACGGCAGATGTACTAATGGTTTTTGTGTTTAATAAGGTCGTGTTTATCGCTGATAAATACGCACAACGAATTTTTAGTCGCTTAGGCCTAAATGAGCCGCTTACTTACCTCACTCTTCAAAATATGATCGAATTACCGGATACATTTACCAATGAACAAGCACAAAATTTTCATGGTTGGCTAGTTGATTACGGTCAAGTCCATTTGAGATCGGATAAAGACTGGCAAGCAGGCTTCTTAAGTCAGTTTACACTCGTTCACCTCTAATTGTGGTATAAAAAAATTCCCTAATTTACATTTCATTGACCGAGGATTACGCTGTCCTTGTTACAAAAACACGTTTCAAGGAGGAGATAGTATGAACGATCCATTTTTAGGATTACAAGACGTGCCAGCGTTTCACGTGACCAGTAAGGACATTGTTGACGGGAAACTTATGGATAAGAAATTTATGTCTGGCGATTTTGGGATTGAGGATGGACAAGACATTTCACCAGAGCTTCATTGGACCGGTGCACCAAGCAATACGAAAAGCTATGCGGTTACCTTATACGACCCTGATGCACCAACTGGATCCGGATTCTGGCATTGGGCAGTCATGAATATCCCCGCTTCTGTAGAGGAATTATCACAAGGAGCCGGCAGTAGCGATAACGCAAAGCTGCCACAAGGAGCCGTTCAATTACCAAATGATGCCCGCATGAAAAAATATATTGGTGCTGCGCCGCCCAAAGGTCATGGTGTTCATCACTACTTCTTAACGGTTTGGGCATTGGCTATTGAGAAAGTTGAAATTCCTGAGGATTCTACCCCAGCCTTTTTCATTTTTAATACCTTTGGACATGTCCTAGCTCGTGGTGTTGTGAACTTTGAAGTCGAAGTGAAATAGGGAAAGCTCAGAGAGGAAGATACGTAATGAATGCTGCAAAAGAAAACTATTTTGGCAAACTAGAACAAGTCCATGAATTTTATGGTGCGATGCCTACCGGTGTTAGCTTATCGGAAACCGGGAGAATCTTTATTAATTTTCCTGAATGGGGAGACCAAGTAACCGCGACAGTCGTTGAACGAGTAGACGGCAAATTAATTCCTTATCCTAGCCAAGAAGCGAATGCATTTGATCCTCAAAATCCGGAAAACGGATTTCTAAGTGTACAAAGTATTGTTGCTGATGGTGCTGGTACTTTGTGGGTATTGGATACCGCTGCACCCAAATTCACCGTTCCTGTTAAGGGTGGTGCAAAACTGGTTGCTGTGGATTTAAGTACTAATCAAATTCGCAAAGTCTATACTTTTTCACCGGATGTCGTCCTAGACTCTACGTATTTGAATGATGTTCAAATTGATTTACGCCGCGGTTCTGAAGGGGTAGCCTATATAACCGATTCTTCTATTACCGGTCCTGGTGCGTTGATCGTACTCGATTTAGGTACTGGCGATGCGTTTCGTATTTTAGATGGCGCACCCTCCACCGCGGTTGATCCAGCCTTTATTCCTAAAGTTGAAGGCGAGATTTTGTTAAATCGCTCGGCTGATGGAACAACTTCGCCTTGGCAAGTGGCAGCTGACGGCCTAGCGATTTCTCCCGATGGAAAAACCTTGTTTTTTAGTCCTTTATCCAGTCGACATTTATACTCAATTGAAACTGATAAAATTTTCAACAAAGAAATTGACGATCATGCGTTAGAAGCACATGTTAAAGATTGGGGCGAAAAAGGCGCCTCCGATGGCATGATTACGGCAGAAGATGGAACGATCTATGCTGGCGACTATGAAAACAACAGCATTCGTGTGATTCACACGGATGGTACTATGGAAACTTTGGCTCACGATCCGCGTATTTTATGGCCAGATACTTTATCTATTGGACCAGATCAATACTTATATTTTAACGCCAACCAGCTGCAACGGCAGGCTAGTTTTCACAAAGGAGAAGACCTGAGAGAGAAGCCTTACAGTCTGTTCCGCATTTTTATCGGGAAAGGTCCTGCGAAAGCAAACTAACCGGTCTTGATCCAAATGGAGGGCAATACGTAAAAGAAATAATACGATTTTCTATCCAGAAAAGGAGGAATTAAGATGTCAGAACAGAAAACGATGAATGTAATAGGCTTTTTCGAAGGCCTGCCAATTGAATCTACGCATAGTTTTATTGACCAAAAAGAAGGAATCCCTGTTCCAGGTCCTCGTGATTTATTAGTAAAAATCAAAGCCGTTTCGGTCAATCCAGTCGACACCAAATTACGGCAAACGACTCGCAAGCGAAATGCCCTGCGTATCTTAGGTTTTGATGCGGTCGGAGAAGTGGTCGCTGTCGGAAAAGATGTCATGAAATTTACTGTTGGTGATCGGGTCTTTTATGCAGGAACCACCACTCGATCAGGAAGCAATCAAGAATATCAAGCAGTCGATGAACGGATCGTTGCTCTAGCCCCTAAAAATTTAACAGATGAAGAGGCGGCTGCATTCCCATTGACTGCATTAACCGCTTATGAATTGCTGTTTGAAAAATTCGGCTTGACTCCTAAAGAAAACGCCAATCAAGGGAAAAGTATTCTCGTTATCAATGGTGCGGGTGGTGTCGGATCGATACTGAATCAGTTGGCTCATTGGGCAGGTCTAGAAGTGTATGCTACCGCTAGTTCAAAAAATTTTGACTGGCTTCAAAAAACCGGGGTTGACCACCCTTTAGACTACCATCATGACCTAAGAGACAGCTTTCGAGAATTAGGCGTTCCGAATGTCGGTTATATCGCTGTCTTGTTTGACATCACCCAATACTTTGATCAAATCAGCCATTTGGTAAAACCTTATGGTCATGTGGGCACGATCGTTGGCATTCACGAGCCCCTTGATTTAAGTGTATGGAAAAACCTTTCTGTTAGCTTTGATTGGGAGTATATGTTCGCTAAAACAGACCACGACTATCAAATCGAGACACAAGGACAAGCGCTAAAAATGATTGCTGATTTAGCAAATGAAGGGACACTAAAAACAACCTTAAGCAAAGTCTATTCGGATGGAATCAACGCGGCAAATTTGAAGCGCGCAACGAGAGATGTCGAAAGTGGCCATATGTTGGGAAAAGTCGTCGTAAGTGGTCCTTTTAATGGAAACCCTACAGGGAATTAATCGCCCGAGCCATTTAATGAATGCTCCCTTCAACAGAATTCATCATATATTCTAATACACTATCACTGATTTTTCGTAACAGCCGGATTCTCAAAGAATGATTTGTAGATGAAAAAAGCATTCAGAAAACAATGGGTCTCTGGATGCTTCATTCATCAATATAATAATCTAATGGATAACATAGTTAAAACTGAAATCAAGGTAAATCCATATTCGTTTTTCATAAAATCATCATCCATTCATAACTTAAAAAATAGTCATTCTTAGTAAGTGTTTATTTTCAAGAAAATTCATTCTCTTTACTTAGTAAGATAGAAAAAGACAACAACCATTATGACAACAAGTACCCAAAAATACCATTTTTCAGAGTTTTTTTTCTTCATATCTATTCTCCCTTTTTATTCATCTCAATTTTGAAAGAAACATAATAAGCAAAATATCGCCTTCTTGAAGGGCAATCGCTATCTGATTCCCTATCCGATTAATTCTCGGTTCACTCATCCCTAAATTTCAGGAATAGGTCTTTCGCTTGTCCTGTACTCATGTTTGTCAGGACTTTAATTTTCTTGACCATGCCAATATCATTTTCGTTTTTTGAAAGCATTTGTCGTGCCATTTCTTCTTTGATCTCTGCTTCTTCTTCCTTCGTTAAATTTCTGACTTCTTTCTTTTTACCAAAGAATCCCATCCTGTTCTCCCCTTCTTATAAAATTTATGCGCTTTTCACACTAGCCAGACTGAGCATTCTTTTTTATCTAAAATGCGTTTTTCTGTCCATTACTTGATTCCTATACTCTAATCTACCATTTCTGTCGAAACCGAGGAAATGGTTAGTTCTCTTTTTTATTTTTAGGGAAGATATAAAAATAAAACACGGAGCCAATGATGATCGCTGGCGGCACCGAGATGCTCAATAATTTTAAAGCAGTGTTTAAAAGCACACCAAATTTTTCTTGAATAGAAAGATTCATAATCGTGCTGAAGTCTTGATTGAACGAAGTAACGATCATCGTGACAAAAAAGAGCAAGCAAAAACTAATCACCCCATACTTGATACTTACTTTTAAATTCTCATTGTCTTTCTTAGTTTCTTCCAAAAGTAATGTTTCTAATGAGATATCCAATTCTTCGGCTATTTTGATCATATTTTTTTTGCTAGGGTAGGTAGCACCTAACTCCCATTTTGAGATTGTCTTGTCACTTACTTCTAATAATTCTGCTAGCATACTTTGCGTTAGCTTGTTTTTTTCTCTATATTCTTTCAGCTTCATTGCTAATATCGTGTCTTTCATATTGACCACTCCTCATCGATTTCTACCTTTCATTTTGACATAAAACCTACCATTTAACAGGAATTCTTGAAAAAGAGAGTAGAATAGAGGGGATTTTTAGCTACTTCTGGTGATTTACCTGAAATATACTACCGAATCCTTCCTTACAACAATAGTTGTTGTGCATTCTGATATCTTCTAAATAATATCAAACCAGAAATCATAAGCATCTGTAAATAATTAAAGGAGACGCAAAAACTTCCCAGTTTTTGCCCTCCCTCATTTCTCAAGAAAATATGTTAATAGAAGATTCTCTTCCTATCATTCACATTAAAACAAGCCAAAGTATTTTTTCACTTCAATATACACTAAAGGAAAAATGGATAAGCCGATTACCCATAGCCAGTCAACTGCACGAAGAGAGACAAAGCCAAAAATGGTTTGCGTGAATGGAATCGTTACTAACAAGATAATAATCAATGCACCTATGAAGGTTGTCATTACTAACAACGGATTGCTCAAAAAACGCAGCTTCAGGATAGATTCTTTACTTCTACAATTAAACATATGCACAATAGTTGATAATCCCAATACAATAAATGTCATTGTCTGCGAAACCTCTATCGATTCTAGACGTCCAATTAGAATCGCGCCTAATGTGACGCCTGTAAAAACAATTGAAATTTCTACAATTTTTACCAATAATCCTTGCGCAAAAATGCTCGTGTATTTAGTGATAGGGGCTTCCTCCATTGCTTTTTTATCGACTGGTTCAATACTAAGACTCATTCCTGGGATTCCATCTGCAACTACTTTTATGATTAACAATTGAACCGCTGTAACAGGTGCTCCCCACCCAACGAGCAAGGAAATTAAAACGATCGTCAGTGCAGAAATATTGCAACCAAGCATCGCATATAATGATTTTCTGATATTGCTGTATACCCGTCGTCCTTCTTCAACCGCCTGCACAATCGTCGCAAAATTATCGTCTACTAAAACCATATCAGAAGCTTCCTTTGCTACTTCTGTGCCACCTCCCATTGCGATCCCTACATCAGCTGCTTTTAATGCAGGTGCATCATTGACACCATCGCCAGTCATAGCGACAATCTCATCGTTTTTTTGGAATGCTTTTACGATTCGAATTTTATCTTCTGGGGAAGTACGAGCAAAGACTCGATAGTCATCAATCACACGAGCTAATTTTTCATCGCTCATTTCATGTAAATCCGCTCCGGTCATTGCTTTTTTCCCATCGGTGAGAATTCCTACATCCTCTGCGATTTTCTTTGCTGTCAGTAAGTGGTCCCCTGTGATCATTACGGTTTGAATCCCTGCTTGTTTTGCAATAGAAACAGCCGTATAGCTTTCGGGCCGAGCTGGGTCGATAATCCCAACAAATCCTGCAAATTCTAACTGACTTTCAAGAATTTCTTCAGTAAGACGTGTAGGTTTTTCATCGTATCTTTTATAAGCAACGCCCAAAACACGATAGGCTTGATTGGCCAACTCATCATGCTTATTCAAGTAGGTAGGGTTGTTCGCATCAATGAGATCCAAGCGATCAAAAGCCCCTTTTGTGACAGAAACATATTGGTCGTTTACTTTATATAAGACAGTCATTCTTTTTCGTTTTGAATCAAAGGGAACTTCATGAATCTGTTCAAAGGTTGAAGCGACTTTACCTAGTTCCTCTTTAGTGAAGAGCGATGCCAGTTTTTTTCTGATCGCCAACTCTGTTGGATTACTGGTTACTGTTGCATTTTCTTCCATCGAGCTAGCAAGATAGAAAAGAAATAAGAGATTTTTTTCCTTCTCTTCTGTTATTTCTAAGCAGGAAGTCAGTCTATCCTTCATCATAATAACTTCTTTTACGATCATCTTATTTTCGGTAATCGTTCCAGTTTTATCTGAGCAGATAATTGAAACACCTCCAACGGTTTCTACTGTTGAAGGAGTCCTAACGATGGTTTTCTTCAGTGCCATATTCCTCATACCAACTGCTAGAGAGATTGTTACTACGACTGGCAAAACCTCTGGAATAGCAGCAACAGCCATGGATATTGCGGTCATGATACTGGTCTCTAAAGATAGTCCTTTGCTGATTCCTATAGCAATCGCTAGAAAGCCAGAGAGAATAGCGATTAGTCCTAGAACTTTCCCAAGTTTTTGCATTTTTATTTGTAGAGGTGCTACGGTTGTTTCTTCCTTGCTTAATAAGCTCGATATTTTACCAATTTCCGTATTCATTCCTGTCTTTTCAACTCGAACGTTTGCTTTTCCTGTGACTACTAATGAGCCAGAAAAAACCAAGTCTTTTCTGTCCCCTAAAGAATCTTCACTAGAAGAAATATAGGTGGGGTCTTTTTCACTTGGTTCACTTTCACCAGTTAGAAACGATTCATCAACAAAGAAATTACTACTAGTTAAAAGTTTAGCATCTGCTGGAATACGGTCCCCTAATGCCAACTGAACAATATCACCAGGAACAATGTTCAAACTTTCAATCTCTTTTAACGCCCCATCTCTGAATACTTTACTTACGGGAACACTCATCTTATTTAATTCACTTATTGATTTTTCCGCATGTTTTTGCTGTCGAATCGACAAATATAGATTAAGAATGACAATTGAAAAGATGACTATTGGTTCCGTAAAATCATCAGGATGATTTTGAAATGCAACATAACTAGATAAGAGTGTTGCAACGATTAAAATCAAGATGGTAATATCCTTCATCGACTCTTTCAAATAGTCATAAAAGTGCTTCTCCTCTTTGCTTTCTATGGAATTAAACCCATATTTTTCTAGCTTCATTTCTGCTTCTTTACTGGAAAGTCCCGACTGGTTAGGGCTCTTTCCTTTTTCTTTCAATTGTTCTTTTAACATCTGCCTATACCTCCTAAAACAAAAAAGAAGTCAGACAAACTAACCATAAAAGCCTAAGGTTAGTTTTTCTGACTTCAATAAGATTTATTCCGGCGAACAAATCTAATGTCATTATTTAAATTCCACCTAATTATTGCACATCCGAATATTTGGGTCAAGATTTTCACGTTGGCCAATCAAAATGAGTGAATGGTATGCAAAATCGAGAAAAAGTACGTGTACATCCTGATCCTATAGACAAGAAGTTCGCCCTTACAAAATGATTTCAGGACTTTCTTTACTTAGCACATAATCATTACCTGCTACTTTAAAATACTCTTGAATCAACTGACTTAACTCTTTGATTGCTTCATTCGCACGATCCCGTTGCGTTTCATTGATCGATTCAATGAATAAAACAGCATTGGTGGTCTCTTCTGTTAACATCGTACGTTGGGCTTCCCGCCAATTCAAACATCGGCAAATTGCACCTTTCTCATCATAGTAAATGATTTCCTTTTCCAAAGCTGGGGAGTCAATATCTGCACCTAAAGGGAAAAAGGATTCGCCGCCTTTTGCAACGCCTAAGTGAAGGTCGCCAACGATTGTATCGAGGTCTTCTCCGCCTAAAGGGACACCATATTTCAAGGAAATACTATTATAAATATCTACTAGGGGATTGATGGGAGAAAATTCTCTGTCTTGATTCACCCGTTTCAACAGTGCTTCGATGGAAGAGCGTACCCCTTTTTTCGTTTTAAATTGCTGAAAAGCGCTTCGCCATTCTTGGATCACCTGGTTTTCACTGAAGGTGTCGGTCGTTAAGTAGCGCTTTGCTTGTTCTTTACTACTTTTTAGCAAGTCAGTAAAAAACGTTTCGTGTGCAGCATCGGCAACATTGTTTATATTTTTTACAACAAGGCAGTTGATTTGTGCTTCTGGAAATAGTGCCCAAAATTCTTGATCGATCATTATTTTCTTCACTTTCTCTACACTCCTATTTAGTTTATTTGAACAAATTCATGTCCTTTATTTTTCAGGCTCTCTGTTTTTTCAGGAGCCACCCGAGCTATATCCTTTTTAACAAAATATCAGCTGCCTGTGCTTCTTTTCCTAGGGAGCATGAATGTACATTCAATCAGATCCAATCTCCCCAGTTGCGTTATTCGTTCAATAGTCTCTTTTGATCCCATTCTTGACGTTGACCCAATCAACTTCTACCGAAGATTTTATTTTTGCCAGCATTTCCGCAAGATTTTTTCTTTCTAAAGCAGATAACTGTTGAATCGCTACTTCATTTGAATAGTTATTTTCTCTTATGATTAATTGAACCGCCTGTTTTCCTTTGATGGTTGTGTATAAGTGTTTGATTTTTTTATTTTCTTTGTCTGACTCTTTTAGAATGAAGCCATTTTCCTCTAATTTTTTTACCGCCCGGGACAAAGTCGTGCGATCAACTTTGATCCGTTCGGCTAGTCGTTCAGGAATAATTCCTTCATTTTCAAATATACGAACTAAGTAAATGTATTGTCCTTTACTGAGTTGAACTTCTTTAAATTCAATATTGGCAATGGATTCCAACATTCTACTGATCGAACCTATCTCACGAAGTATATCCTCCACGAACTATCCCCTCCCTATCTAGCACTATAATAGCCCATTATTGTTGCATACGCAACAATAATGGGCTTGATTTACTTTTTTACTCACTCTTAGAAAATGGGTGTATTGCATAAGCTTGTCTCAAAAAAACAGGATAATACCGAGAAAAACTTCTCTGTACTCTCCTTTTACAATCATTCCAAGTAGAAATACTATTCGAATTTCTCCTAATTTCAAAACCAAATTCATGAAGATGATTGCTTAGACCAACAGGGAAAGCAAGGAGATTCGGCGTCCGACTGGTTCAATTTGCCAGCCCCATTCTGTCATCGGTAAGTAGGGATTTTTCACCCCTGTCGCAATGTTGCCACTGACTTTTTCTAAAAACTTTGACAAATGAACACAACGAGTCATAAAAAATAAAAACATGTTATTAATAAAAAAGAGAAAAAGAGTGTTTTCTCTTTTCCTCTTCCTATTCTACATAGTATTTAGTATAAGTTCTTTTCTTTAATAAGATACTTCGAAAGTAAGAAAAGAGCTATAGACAAGATAACTAAATAAAGCGATCCCACAATCCAAGTAGTATCATTCATAAAACCTTTCGATTGTGATATTACTGAAAATGAATCTAAATAGCTTAGTGGAATATATTGAATATACTCTTTTACCAAAGGATGATCTTGAATCAATGAAAATCCGTAGTAAACAAGTACACTACTACCTATTACAATAATGTTCTTTTTTATCAATATTCCCAATGCTATTAGCAACATTGATATAAAAGCAAATACAACTAGACTATAGGTGATGTAAGAAAGCAAAAATAAAGAAACAGGAGTAATGGATAGATTATTAGGATCATTTCCAATAACTATTGGCGAAAGTGGTGAGCCAAATCCATTCATCAACCCTTGGATAATAAAGTTCATCAATGATAAACCTATAACTATACTAAACATACCCATCAATGAAACAACAAATTTCGATAAAAGAATATTTGCTTTCTTTTTGACCGTTAATGAATAAAGAAACCGACTTTTGTTTTCATAATCTCCGCTAGTTAAATCCCCAAAAAACACTAAAAGTAATAAAATGAAAATAACCGAAGACAAAAAGCTACTAGTTATTTCTCCTAAAGAACTCCAAGCTTTCACTGGAATATCCAGATCAGTATCTACTTCTATCTGATTATCGAAAATATATTGCAATTTCATTATTCTAGGCTTGGACGAAACGTTCATAGGGTCTACGTCGGGATGCTGATAGCCATCATCCATTTCATCTGTAAACTCTAAAATTGTTTTTTCTAAGGACCAATATTGATTCATATTTGATTGCTCTAATGCTGTTCTTTGCTGATAGATAATATTTAATATTTTATCAGTTTTCTCAATATACTCGCTAAGAAACTTTTTGTCTTCTTCGTCAATGCCTGAGTCTTCCATCTCAAGCTTTGCATTATCTTGTTCAGAAGAAATCATAGAAATACGATCCTCTAACTCAGGTAGTGTAGTATCAATAAAGCGATTGCTTAATTGATTGGTTGAGTATAACTGTACTCCAATTAGTAATACTGCAAATACGAGCATTGCTTGATTTTTTTTATTATTTATGAGTTTTAAAAATTCCAAGTAAATAATTTTTTTCATATAGCTTCACCAATATTAAAAACATGTTGTTCTAGATACTCTATAGAAATCTCTTCTTTACTATACTCGACGATTTTTTGATGAGTAAAAATCAAAATTTTGTCAGAGAGCTCAGTGACATCTATTAATTGGTGAGACGAGAAAAAGATAAGTTTATTTCCTTTTAGTTTATTCAATAACCGAATGGTTAATTTCCGATTTTTTGGATCTAATCCATTAAGAACTTCATCCAGTAACAAAATATCTGTGTCGAGACTTAGTGTCATTATCAATAAAAGCAATTGTCTCATCCCTAAAGAATACTTCTTTACTTTTTTCTTTAAAGCATCTGAAAAAGAAAAATAGGCGACATACTCTTTTACTAATTCTGGATTAAGATTGGGAAGAGCTTCTAAATGCTGTTTCCCCGTCAATTCTTGACTCAAAATTTTTTCATCTAAGAAAAAGGAAACTTTGCCTACTGCATCTGCTGTACTATTGATAGTCTGATCAAACACTCTGATTTCTCCCGTAGTCGCTTTGAAAATACCAGAAAGCAACGAGAGAAATGTAGTTTTTCCTACCCCATTTGGGCCAATACAACCGATAAGCGAATGCTTTTCAAATGTTAAATTGCAATTATGAAAAATCGTGGTACTACCAAATTGTTTACTCATGTCTCTAATCTCAATCATTGTTGTATCACTCCTAAAACTGGCTATTAAGAAAGGAAGGGGTGTCTTTTAAACGTTTATTTATCTATAATCGTAGATATAGTTTGTAGTAACAATCGCATGAAGTCCAGAATAGTACTTAGTCTTTTTCTCATCGACAGGGTGACAATATCTTGTATAGCGAATTGTTCTCCAATAATTGGTTGTAGAAGTAATACGTCCCAATATATCTAACACTTGTACTCGACTACTTTTTACAGTTACATCATAGTCGCAGCACTTGCAATGCTAGCTCCCGCAGCGAAAAACAATGAGGCAATAGTTATAACTAAAAAACCGACATTAACAACTTTTTTTATCTTATCCTCCTAGTAAAGCCCTTCCTTTTAATTTAATATATAGTAGGAAAACAAAATTGTCTATATTTTCTAACATTTTTAATTTAAATAAATCGATTCATTAAAATTAAAATCAATTAAATAATTTTAGATTTCAAACACATAGTAGCTACAGTTATTGCCTATGTACCGAGTACTTCCATCACATCTATATATTGACCCTCAAAAAACCAGAATAAGTCATCTGAAAGCCGACTTATTCTGGTTAATGATGATCTTTACTTTATTTTTTCGTTGAAAGAATTGTTTATTTCTCTTTCACTGCAACCCAAATCTCACTGTAACAACTTTCTAAACCTTCATCATAGTTTGTAAAAGAAATCTCTGGGGCTTGGACCAATTCGTAGTTTGAAGAGGGCAGCCATTCAGAGTAGATCTTTCCCCAAGTATCTTGTAAAGTCTGAGGAAATGGTCCCTTATTTGGGAAAATCGCCCATTTGTGTTTCGCAATAGGCAGTTGCTCCAAATCATCAAAAATATTTTCTTGTGTTGTCGCAAAACCGATGAAATGTGTTAGTTCTCCTGTTTCTTCCATCCTTCCTTCATCGAACCCGTAGGAAGCGTTCAACACCTGATTAGGATACATATTCCCTAATTTACGCATTTCTGTTCGTTGCTTTTCCGTCATTGATTGTGCCAGCTCTTGAACCACCTTGTTTGTTCCTTCAAATTGTATGGGAACACGCTTTGAGACACCCACTAAATTGAATGTGGGTTTTTCTTCAATTTTAAAATCCATTGAAACTCCTCCTTTAACATTAATATAAAAGGATAGTGGAGGAAAAGACTTTTGAAACTGATTTTTGATAATCTCGGAAGGCAAGAAGCCTGACCATTCTCGGAATGCTCTTGAAAATCCCTCTACGGACTGGTAGCCGTATTTAAAAGCTACTTCTGTTACGGATTCACCTTTGATTAAATCACTATTAGCCAATGCCAACCGTCGATTTCTGACATATTCTACTAATGAAATCCCAGCAATAAATGAAAACGTACGCTTTAAATGGTATTCAGATAACCCCATCGTTTTAGCAGCCTCTGCCAGTGAAATCTCTTTTGTTAATCGCTCTTCGATATACGTCATCAACCGATTCAACTCTTGAATCATTTCTTCCACCTCACCTATGTACTGATTCTATATAAGATTCCGTTATCGGACTTGATAAATGCTAGACTAATATTATCGGTTTCACCTATTGTAATGACGAATCGTTTAAACTTAAACTTCATGCACGTACTCCTATAAAAATAGTGCCTTTTTCCAACTTGTTTTTCTTCAACAACTATTAAACACCTCCTTACTCACAATTGCTAACAGAATACTCGATAGATTTGAATGAGTCTAGAGGATTTTTTTTATGTTTTTATCGTTTTTCTCTGAAACTTCGTGGATATTCTTCCGGTAACGAACTGTTCTAAAATTCATCGTCTCCTATTTTCAGCTGAACATAGATTTTGTTACGAGTTTCTGTGCACTATATAGAATACTTTTCATAGAAATTTGTTCAAAGAAAAGAATGTCCAGAAAACAGTCATTCTCTGAACACTCTTTGTCGAAAAATTAAGAAGGTCAAAAGCTATTAAATTTCTGTCCATCATATAGCTGTTAAAAAAATCATGAACTGAAATTCTTATAAACACTTTTTTAATTATTGTTTTTTATATATCTTTTCAGATGCTTTGCTGTGTATGAATCTTCTAACGTTAATAAGTCTATTGGATACCCTTGAAACAATACTTTGCCTCCAAAGTTCCCCCCGCCAGGTCCCATTTCGATAAGCCATTGAGCCTGACTAATTATTTTGAGATTGTGCTCTAGAACAATCAATGTATTTCCTTTTTGCAAAAGTTTATTCAACAATAATAACAGCTTGTCAATATCCGCCTCATGAAGGCCGGTAGATGGTTCATCTAATATTAGACAATTAGAAGTATCTTGAGCAATTATTTTTGCTATCTTTAAACGCTGAAGTTCTCCACCAGAAAATGTATCTAGCGACTGCCCCAACTTCATATACTCTAAACGAACATCCATGAGAATTTGCATCGTTCTGATCAATAAGCGATCATCAAACAAATCTACTGCTTTTCGAACTGATAATTGTAAGATATCGTAAATAGTGAAACCATGCCATAAAATAGATAAGGCTTCATCGTTATATCTTTTTCCTCGGCATTTCTCACAAACTTGCTCTACATCCCCCATAAAAGCTAAATCCATTTTTATCACTCCTTTGCCTTTGCACAGAGGACATGCTCCTGTACCGTTATAGCTGAAAAGAGAGGCACTTTTACCAGAACATTGCGCGTAGATGCTCCGAATCTTATCAAAGACATTTAGATACGTGAGAACATTTGAGCGAATGTTGCCATTTATCTGACTCTGGTCTAATATACTTGCTTCAGGATATTTTTTTTTGAAAAGATAGCGAATGAGTGTGCTCTTCCCAGAACCAGCTACTCCGGTTACAACCGTTAATGCTTGCTTTGGCAATACCACAGAAGCGTTTACAACATTGTGCAAACTAACCTCATTTAATTCGTAATAGGAAGAAAATTGTTGTCTTTGGGTATTAACGTTCAACTTATCTGCCAACGCTCTTCCAGTGATGGTGTTCGACTTCAGTAGTTCATCATAGGTTCCTTCAAAGGTGATATTTCCACCGCTATCCCCGGATCCAGGACCGATCTCAATAATATGGTCTGCAATTTGTATAATATCCGGATCGTGGTCAACAAGAACAACAGTATTTCCTTTATCTTTTAACCCCCTAATTATCTTTGCTATTTTTTGAATATCTTCTGGATGGAGTCCAATACTAGGCTCATCAAAAATATATAGAATATCACTAAGAGCACTGTTAAGATGCTTAACCATTTTTATTCTTTGGGATTCTCCACCAGATAATGTTAATGTTGGACGGTTAAGAAATAAATAACCTAAGCCAACTTCCTCCAAACTCTGTAGTTTCTTACTTAAATCTTTCAAAATCACCTGAACAGCAGAAGAATGAATCCCTTTAATAAATTTGCTTAGTTCAGGAATAGGCATCCTTACACAGTCTGCGATAGATTTTCCATTTATCTTTGCAGAGCGAACAAGTTTACTTACTCTAGTTCCTTGACAATTGGGACATTCTTTCACTTGCAGAATGTGATTTAATGGTGCACTATATTGCGTGCTCTCTTTTTCGATAAAATTTTTGGTAATTCTGGGAATGATCCCCTCATAACGTGCAGTTTTTGGCCAATTATTCGTAGGATTACTTGGAGTGCTGCCGAGATCATTTAGTAAAAGGTCCAATTCTTCTGCTAGATAATCTTTAATTTTTTTATTGTTATCGAAATTACCAGATTCTGTATACCTAGACAGGCGCCATCCTCCCGGTTGAAAAGTAGGAAATTGAATGGCTCCCTCTGATAAGGATTTGTCAAAATCGATTAACTTATCGACATCAATCTCTTTGATCTCACCTAATCCCTTACAAACTTCACACATGCCCTTGGGATTATTAAACGAATAATTCATAGAATATCCAATAAAAGGGATTGCAACCCGCGAGAATAGCAGCCTTAAACTTGAATATATATCTGTTACAGTTCCAACTGTGGAACGTGCATTTCCTCCTAGTTTCTTCTGATTAATCACAATAGATACTGGTAGATTTTCTATTTTATCAACGATTGGTTGAGAATAGTGAGGTAGTAGCTGTTGGATATAACTCGAATAAGTCTCGTTTAGTAATCGTTGGGATTCAGCTGCTAAGGTATCGAATACCAAAGAAGATTTTCCCGAGCCTGAAACACCTGTTACGACAGTTACTTGATACTTAGAAAGTTTCAGAGAAAGATTTTTTAAATTGTTTGTTTTAGCTCCTTCGATAGAAATGAGATCATTCATCATACCTCAGCCTTTCCGTTTTAAGCGCTTCTAAATATTTCTTTGCTAGTTCAGCGAACTGCTCTTTTTCCTTCCGATTAAAAACTGCATTTGCGATTTCAGATAAGTGTGTATGTCCATTATCAATAGTTGTTAATAAATGACTTCCCTCTTTTGTCAAAAAAGTGAGTAGTTCTCGACCATCTGCATCATTGGGTTTCTGTTGAATATAATTCATTAATTTTAACTCTTTTAACGCCTTTGAAAGTTTTGTCCTACTAATTCCTAGCAAAACACTCATTTTTGATGGGCGCATCTCAGTTTCAGAATTTAGAATATTTAAAATATCATATTGAAGCCAACTAATTGTTTTAGGATTTAGTCTGGTTCTTTCCGCCACCAATTCACATTGTAAGTTTACTAATACCTCTTCTAAATTATTCATGGAAAACTTCCCCTCAAATTGATTTCTACTTGGAAAATATATCATTTGGGAAATCAGATGTCAAATAGGTAGTCTATCCATCTGACGTTTATCATTGTTGTGCGTTGATTCCTGCTTAGTCAAGCAGCCTCTTTCGTAGAAAAACGACAAGTTATTGGGATGGATAAAAAGGAGTCATGATCGAATGAATTTCTGACACTGGAAAACTTAATTATCGGAAAGTCATCAGCCCAAACTAAAAATAGAGTACTCAGAAAATAGATATTTCCAAGCACTCTATGTATTAAAAATCTTTCTTTCACTATCGAAGCAAATGATTTAACTCAAACGATCAATTTAGATCGCACCTTTTATGACAATCAATTTGAGCAGGACATGCGTACTTAAATTCATTTGTTCAACAGGTTTCCCTCGTTAACCATGGCTGCTTTTCTTAGTGTATGATTCTAAACTAAATTCAGTTTCTTCATAAGGAACATCTTCCGCATGTATGCGATTGTATCGCTGCTTAAATTTTCGAAACCCAAAAACCACTAACACTTTCCCGATTGCATAAAGTGGTATACCGAAAATCAACCCAAACATGCCGAAAAGTTCACCCATTATCCATAGCACAAAAATAATTGTTACTGGATGGATCACCATATGTTTTCCCATGACCTGAGGTTCGATCAGCTCCCCATTTAATAATTGAACAACGATCCAGACAATGCACAACTGAATGAACATCGTAGGAGACGTCATGATTGCAATGATTGCACAAGGGAAAAAGGCGACAACCGGTCCGATATAAGGAACGATAGCTGTTGCGCCAACAAGAAATGCTAAGCTTCCAGAAAAAGGCATGTCGATAATTATGAAGCCAATAAAAGTCAATGTTCCTATGATCACACAAACGACTAGTTGGCCCTTTAGATAGGCGCCCACCTGATTTTCCATCGTCCGAATGATTTCTTTGACTTCATGACGTAATCTAGGTGGGAAGATACCTAAAGAATACTCTACAAATTGACGGTCATTTTTCAATAAAAAGAACGTGATGATCGGCACTGTCATTAACAACAATAGGACATGGGTAATCGTTGAAAATACTTGTGAAGCACCGAAAATAATATTACCCAGATACACGCCCACATTATTAGAAACTTGATTTATCCAATTCGCCAGAACTTCGAGTCCCTCATGATATGCTTGTTCATATCTAGTATTTTGTATAAAAGTTTCTATTACTCGTTCAGCTTCGATCAGATAATTTGGGAAATTTTCGATCAATCGTTCAAATTGTTGGATAAGTAACGGAAGTGCGAGGGCAGTTGACAAGATAAAGGCAGCAGTAAGTGTGCATAATGTAATAATAATACTCAGTACTTTTGAAAGTCCTAGCCCTACCAAAAACTTTACAACTGGTTTAAGTACAAAATATAAAACGAGCGTCATAGTCAACGGAGGAAGAACCACCTGAAATACTTTAACTACTGGCTCAATCAAAAAGGTAAGATTTTTGAACAGCAATAGTGTTGCGCCGCCTATAAACAGGACCGCTAAGATGTATAAGAGTGTAGCCCCACCCAACATTTGTATCACTTTATGTTTCTTTTTCATTTCTTCTCCCCGTTCTTTCATTATCTAAATCAACCTTCTTTTCTTGTAAAGATTAGCTCACCCCAAATGGACCTTTTCATTTACTAATCTCCCGCACTTGAGGATTCGATGCGATTTGAAATGAAGACAACTTTTATTTAATAATCTTACCATAATTAGTCATGAAAATACCTCTAAGCTATATCTCTAGCCTAGAGGTGTTTTTCAGATTGATTAATGAGCTATCTTCTTTATATTATTTGACAACCGCCCTTTATTATTTTAGTATTTTCAGAACTTTTTATAATCATTCACAATAAATAAATTTTAATTATCAATGCGAAATCAGCCTCCCAAAAAATTATACCGTTAGCTTAAATGAACATAATAAAATGAGCTTAATCAAAAATGAAAAACAGGTGAAACATTAATGAATCAAGAACTTTAAAGTTTGCAATTCCTTAAATGAATTATTCTTATATTTAGCGACTCCTATTTTATCTAGACATAGATTTCATTGTAGGTTTCTATACACAATATCGAATAGTATTATTAGAAATTTGATTCAAAAAGAGTGTCCAGAAACGATCATTTTCTGAACACTCTTTCTTCCTCTTATCGATTACTTCTTTTACGTTTTTTAATTGCTACAAATACGAGTGTGACTAACAAAGCTCCGACACTACTTAAAATCAGTTGTCCTTTAATCTGTTGTCCAGTTTTTGGTAAATGATTATTTGAATTACCATTGTTCTTAGGATTATGCGCTTTAGTGTTATATACGTACACGACTTCTTCAGCTGCGTCACTGAAAGTACCTGAAGCATTATCTGGGGTTTCTACTACATACCACCCTGGGATCTCTTTGGCTTCGCTTGTATATGGTAACCCTACTTTTCCGCTTAATACCGTTGGGTCTGCCAACTGATTCCCTTCGGAATCTTGATATTTCACTGTGACTGGTGCTGCATCGCTGCGTTCATATACGTACACGACTTCTTGCCCTGTATCACTGAAGGTGCCGGAAGCATTATCTGGGGTTTCTACTACATACCACCCTGGGATCTCTTTGGCTTCGCTTGTATATGGTAACCCTACTTTTCCGCTTAATACCGTTGGGTCTGCCAACTGATTCCCTTCGGAATCTTGATACTTCACTGTGACTGGTCCTGCATCGCTGCGTTCATATACGTACACGACTTCTTG
>NZ_JACVUH010000012.1:0-120758 GCF_016516865.1 Enterococcus sp. S53 | reverse complement strand
GACACCGCCCTTTCACGGCGGTAACACGGGTTCGAATCCCGTACGGATCATGCAAACACTCTTGAGAGTGTTTTTTTATTACCCAAAAATGATCTTTTTATCATTTTCTCAAGCATGAGCAGTCAAAATTTGTTATAATCAGTCCGTTGCAAGTTCCCGAAAGGATTCGCAGCTGCGAAGATGCCTTGTAACCGAAACATATATTAGGGGGAATACAAAAATGACAGAGAAACACTTATTTACATCAGAGTCCGTTTCAGAAGGACACCCAGACAAAGTAGCCGACCAAATCAGTGATGCCATCTTAGATGCGTTACTTGCCGAAGATCCAATGGCACGGGTCGCTTGCGAAACGTCAGTTACTACCGGACTGGTTTTAGTCTTTGGAGAAATTTCTACTTCTGCTTATGTAGATATCCAAAAAGTCGTCCGAGAAACCATCAAAGAAATCGGCTATACACGAGCAAAATTCGGCTTTGACGGCGACACGGTTGCTGTTTTGGTAGCGATCGATGAGCAATCACCAGATATCGCTCAAGGCGTTGACGATGCTTTAGAAAGTCGTGGAGAAACGGATAAAGAAGATATCGGTGCCGGCGACCAAGGCTTGATGTTTGGTTTTGCCGTTGATGAAACACCTGAATTGATGCCTTTACCGATCGCATTGAGCCATCGGCTGGTACGTCGCTTAGCAGAGTTGCGTAAAAACAACGAACTAAGCTACTTGCGTCCAGATGCAAAATCACAAGTAACCGTTGAATACGATGATAACGATCAACCACAAAGAGTGGACACCGTCGTTATTAGTACCCAGCATGATGATGCGGCTGATAATGAAACGATCCACCGTGATGTCATCGAAAAAGTGATCAAAGAAGTGATCCCTGCCGATCTTTTAGACGAGCAGACAAAATATTATATCAATCCTACTGGTCGTTTTGTGATCGGCGGTCCTCAAGGGGATGCCGGTTTGACTGGCAGAAAAATCATCGTTGATACTTATGGTGGCTATGCACGTCATGGCGGCGGTGCGTTTTCTGGAAAAGATGCAACCAAAGTTGACCGTTCAGCCAGCTATGCGGCTCGCTACATTGCCAAAAACATCGTAGCAGCAAAGCTAGCCAAAAAAGTGGAAGTACAATTAGCCTATGCGATCGGTGTGGCACAGCCCGTTTCGATCAGCATCAACACTTTTGGTACCGGAACCGTCAGCAACGAGCGCTTGATCCAAGCGGTACGGGAAAACTTTGATTTGCGACCAGCAGGAATTATTGAAATGTTAGATTTGCGCCGTCCGATTTATCGTCAGACTGCCGCTTACGGACATTTCGGTCGTACAGATATCGATTTGCCATGGGAACGCACTGACAAGGTGGCGGCACTTTTGGCAAGTGTGAAGGATTAAAAGAGGCGACCTCTATTGATGACTATCAATAGAGGTTCTTTTTTTTGGAGTAAAAGGAGGAATTACATGCGAACCAATGTAAAATTAGTCACCATTGCGGTCTTTGTCGCAACGTTTATGACCGCGATCGAAGGAACGATCATTACGACAGCGATGCCTACCATCGTTAGTTCATTGAAAGGAATCGAGATCATGAACTGGGTCTTCTCGATCTATCTTTTGACCAGTGCGATGTTGACCCCGATTTACGGCAAGTTTGCTGATAATATCGGCCGCAAACCAGTCTTTTTATTTGGTACGCTGCTGTTTATTATCGGGTCGGCGTTTTGTGGGATGGCCAATACGATGTTGACGTTGATCATTGCCAGAGCGTTGCAAGGATTAGGCGCAGGGGCCATGATGCCCGTTGCCCTAACGATCATTGCGGACCTGTATCCTGTTGAAAAGCGGGCGAAAGTCTTAGGGCTCAATAGTACGGCTTGGGGGATCGCCAGTGTCGTCGGACCCTTAGCCGGTGGCTTGATCGTAGATACGATCGGCTGGCATTGGATCTTTTTTATCAACGTACCCATCGGATTAGGGTTGATCGCCTTGATTTGGTTTTATTTTCATGAAGAAAAAAAGGCCTTTGCTGCAGTCAACATTGATTATGCTGGCAGTCTCTTGTTGATGTTGACGCTAGTAGGGCTCCTGCTAGGCTTCCAGTTGCTGGGAGATTATGGTATGAGTCTGCCTGTCATCGGGCTATTCGTTTTTTCTGTCCTTACGTTTATCGGCTTCATTCGAGTGGAGAAAAAAGCAACAGATCCGATTATTGATCTGAAGCTGTTCCACTCAAAATTGTTTGTGGTGGTCAATATCGTAGCAGCTTTGGCGAGCGGCTTCTTGATGGGGATCGATGTCTATATCCCAATGTGGATGCAAGGGGTCTTAGGCATGAGTGCGGGGATTGGCGGGCTTGTGTTGGCACCGTTGTCGATTTTATGGATGATTGGTTCCTTCTTAGCCAGCCGTTGGTTGACACAACACAGTGTCAGTTGGGTCTTGACGGTTAGCTTAGTGATCACGGCTACCGGTGCTTTGTGGCTCTTTTTGACACCGGCACAGACGTCATTCTGGTTGTTCTTGGTGATTTCTTCTATTACGGGCGTCGGTTTAGGGGCAACGATGGTGGTTTGTACCGTTACTGCCCAAACCAGCGTTGCCCCCACCCAAGTCGGCGTGGCAACTTCTTTCAATACCCTGCTGCGCACTATCGGGCAAACCATCATGGTGGCGGTCTTCGGTATCGTTTTAAATACCAGTAATAGCGTAGGTTTAGCACAGGCGCAAGTCACTGACAGCAGTGTCATGAATCAGCTGGTTGATCCAGCCGCCGCGCGTCAGCTGCCAACCGCATTATTAGGACAATTACGGGAGATTCTTTATAGCGGTCTACACTGGGTTTTTGGGATCGGTGTTTTACTCATTGTGCTAGCGATTGGTTTGACCCGCACGATTTCGCGAGAATCTGGTACAATATAAAAAAAGGATCGCAGGTGATTGTATGGCTTTTTTACAAGCAAATATCTATTCAAATGTTCTTGAAATGGAGGTAATGATCGATGTGATCTTGCCTCAAAGTACCAAGAAAAAAATCGGCACCCAAAGCCAATCGACGGGCACAGATCTCCCAGTGCTTTATTTATTGCATGGGATGAACGGAAATCATAGTGTCTGGCAGCGACGGACGTCGATCGAGCGGTATGCCGCAGAGTATCAACTAGCGGTCATCATGCCTTCTACTGATCTAGGCTGGTATACTGATACGACCTATGAAATGAAGTATTGGACATTTATCGCCGAAGAATTACCACAGATTTGCCATGAGCTGTTTCCTCAGCTGACGCAAAAACGAGAAAAAACTTTTGCAGCAGGTCTCTCGATGGGGGGCTATGGGGCTGTAAAACTTGGGCTGCGCAAGCCTGACCAGTTTGCGGCGGTAGCCTCTTTGTCTGGGGCATTAGCGCTGGCTGAAAGCATGGATTCCTTGCTGCAGCTGCGAAGCCAAGCTTATTGGGCAGGAATCTTTGGCCCTTTAGAGCAATTCAAAGGATCTGAAAATGATTTGATCCATCTGATTGAGACCATCGATCCAAGCACCGCGCCGCGTTTTTTTATTAGCTGCGGAACCGAAGATCAACTGTACCCGGCAAGTGAGTATGCGGCGGATAAGCTGCAAAAACGCAAAATAGCCGTAACGTTTGAATCGGGAACTGGGGATCATGATTGGAATTTCTGGGATCAATGGATCCAACGAGTCTTGCAATGGCTTTTTAGCGAATAAAAAAAACCATCAGTCGATCGACACATTAACGTGCCGAGGACTGATGGTTTTTTCGTTCGATACAAAATAAGATCGGCGGCTGGTTCCGCTGATTGATAAATTGATAGGAAAGGACATTGAATGCCTCTTGCGGCAGTTGCTGACAAAAGGAGTGGACTTCTTTCAGCTCTGCTTCGCCGCCAGCGTGTCCATAATAGCAGACGAGGATGATTCTACCTTTCGGGACTAAACGTGTCAGTAAAGCTTCTAAAGCCGTTTTCGTTGTATCCGGCAGCGTGATGATCGCTTTGTCCCCTTTAGGCAAGTAGCCTAAATTGAAAATGGCGGCGTGAACCGGACCACTCACAACATCTGCCAACGTCTCATGGCCTTGATGGATCAGCTGGACTTGCGCCAACAGCTCTTTTTCAGCCAACCGCTTTTTGGTAGCTTGCAGGGCTTGTTCTTGAATGTCAAAAGCAAACACCTGACCAGTTGGTCCAACTAAGGAAGCCAGTAATTCCGTGTCGAAGCCGTTGCCCATCGTGGCATCCACGGCGGTTTGTCCCGGTTGCAGAACTTCTTTTAAAAGGGTGTGGCTATAGCGCATGGCGGTCGGCAGCATCGACTGGCTCCTTTCGCACATTGAATTTTCCTTGATAGGAGTTGCGGCGTAGCATTTCTTGATCGATCTCATTCAAGACTTCCCATTTTTTCAAACTCCACATTGGACCTACCAGAGAATCCCATGGTGCATCGCCTGTCAAGCGATGAATGATGATCTCTGGGGGGATCATCTCCAACTGATCACAAATCAATGACACATAGGTATCGCGCCGCATCAATTGCAAACGTCCTTCATGATAATCCCGCAGCATCCGAGTATTGCGCATCAAATGCAGCAAGTGCAGTTTGATGCCTTGAATATCAGAATCTTGAATGGTGCGGCGGACGTTTTCTTGCATCATCTCGATCGTCTCGCCTGGCAGGCCATTGATCAAATGGGTACAGACACGAATATTGTGTTTGCGCAGGCTGGCGACGCCGTCTAAGTAAGTTTGATACTCATGGGCGCGGTTAATGGCGTTGCTCGTGGTTTCAAACGTCGTTTGCAGTCCTAATTCGACCCATAAATAAAAGCGTTGATTGAGTTCTGCCAGATAGTCAACGACGTCTGCTGGTAAGCAGTCTGGTCGGGTCCCAATGGAGATCCCGACAACACCAGGTAGTGTCAGTACTTGCTCGAAGCGCTCGCGGATCACTGCCACCGGTGCGTGAGTGTTCGTAAAGTTTTGAAAATAGACAATGTATTTGTCCACTTGCGGCCACTTTTTGTGCATCATGGCGATCTCTTTTTCAAACTGCTCTGGCAGCGGGGCTTCGGGTGCTACGATCATATCGCCAGAGCCGGACACACTGCAAAATGTACAGCCGCCTTTGGCAACGGTGCCGTCACGATTGGGGCAATCGAAGCCGGCATCAATGGGGACTTTAAAGATTTTTTCGCCAAATTCTTGCCGCAAAGCAAAGTTCCACGAATGGTATCGTTTGTTTTTATCTTCTGCATAAGGAAATGGATTCATTTTTTTACCTTCTTTTATAATTGTTTACGGGTGAAGCGCCAGACAAAGCGTTTTTGCAAGTAGTAAGGATAGGTCAACAGCAGCCAAGACAGGCCGACACAAAATCCGCCTAACACATCGCTGGGAAAATGCACGCCAACATAGATGCGGCTAATGCCGATGCAACCGATCAATAGGCCTAACAGAATGCGGAGTCCCCATTGCCAAAACGGCTGCTTGAAGAAGACCGGGACCAAGAAGAGCAATGTCCCATAAAAAACCATACTGCCCGTCGAGTGTCCGCTGGGGAAACTGAAACTTGATTCCGTGACTAAGTGTTCAAGGGTTGGTCGCTCCCGTAAAAAGACGAGTTTGATCAATGGATTAAAGAGCCCAGCAATCCCGATGGTGCCGATACTGAGCCATAGTGCTTCTGCATAATATTTGTTGATCACTAAGACAGCTAAAACGGCGAGAAAGAGCAAGATGATCGTGGTAGGGTTCGCAAATTTTGTGACCCATAGAAAAAACGGTGTCCAAAACGGGTAGCCGCTGCGGATGATGCGAGTCAAGGTTTCGTCAAAGGAGACCAACCAAGTAGGATAAAATTTCACGAGATAGCCGAGAAAAACGAACAGCAGTAAAAAGCAGCTGCCGGCAAATTGAAAATATAGTTTTTTATGCATGGAAAAGCCTCGTTTCTAGAGAATTTCTGTCCCTACAAGCAAAGAGACATCTAGAAGGTATTATAGCATTTATCGCACGACGGAAAAAGCAGGGGACCAATCAAGGATTCTCCCACTTTCAAGGAATAGCTTTCGTTTGGTTAAATACAAACTCTTCATTTCAATAAATGTTTGTTTGATTACAAAGAGTTTACAGTTTCTGAAATCGGCTCAAATACCTTTTATAAATTCTTAAGAAATTGTATACTAAATCTACGTTCACTATAAGGAAAAAACGGAGGAATAACGGACATGAACACGAGTCAATCAAGAAAAGTACATCGTCAAGCAGACCAATCGGGCGATAAGTATCGAGTGATCAAAAAAAGTGCAGTTGTTTTAGGAACGACACTGACTGCTTGCTCTGTTGTAGCTCCATTGGTGTCATCGGTTCAAGCAGAAGCCGTAGAGACCTCGATCGCCCAAGTTTCTACTAGCAATTTTGCCGCGCCGAATACTTCCGCATTTATTGCCGAAATCGCTACGTACGCTCAGCCTGTGGCACAAGCCAACGATTTATATGCTTCTGTGATGATCGCACAAGCCATTTTAGAAAGTGGTTGGGGCCGAAGCAGTTTATCAAAAGCACCAAATTATAATTTATTCGGGATCAAAGGCAGCTACAACGGTCAAACCGTTTATATGAGTACCTTGGAGTACTTGAACAATCAATGGTTGACTATGAATGAACCTTTTAAGCGCTACCCATCTTACACGCAATCATTCGAAGATAATGCACGTACTTTACGCTCAACCTCTTTACAAAGCGGTGTCGCGTATTATTCTGGCGCTTGGAAGAGCAATACGACTTCATATCTTGATGCAACCGCATGGCTAGCAGGTCGCTATGCGACTGCACCAAACTATGCTTCTTCCCTGAATGCCGTGATCCAACAATTTGGTTTGACGCAATATGACACACCAGCTTCTGGCAATGCCGGTGGTGGTGCCACAGCTAGCGCATCAACCAATACCACGACTACAACGGCAGCTGTTAGCACGAGCGGCAGTCAAACCTATACAGTCGCTTCAGGCGATTCGGTCTGGTCGATTGCTAACAAACATGGCATCTCCATGGATCAGTTGCGCAGTTTGAACAACATCAAAAACGATTTTGTTTATCCAGGGCAAACGTTGAATGTCAACGGCAGCACCCAAAGTACTTCGACAACTTCAACAGTATCGATCGTTAATCGTAATACTTCAGCAACTACATCAGGCAACACCTATACCGTAGTTTCTGGCGATTCGGTCTGGTCGATTGCCAATAAGCATGGCATTTCGATGGATCAATTCCGCAGCTGGAACAACATCAAAAATGATTTTGTCTATCCAGGGCAAAAAGTTGTCGTCAGCGGTGGTTCGTCTACGAATACCAGCAGTACTACGACCGTCAGCACTGCATCAACGGCTAGCCAAAGCAGTGGCGGCACCTACACGGTGGCAGCTGGCGATTCGGTCTGGTCGATTGCTAACAAACATGGGATTTCCATGGATCAATTCCGCAGTTTGAACAATATTAAAAACGACTATGTCTATCCAGGACAAAAGGTGATTGTCAGCGGTAGTTCCGCAACGAGCACTACAACAAGCACGACCGTCAGCAGCCAAACCAGCAGTAGTGTTGCAGGCAATACCTATACGGTGGCAGCGGGTGATTCAGTCTGGTCAGTTGCCAATAAACATGGGATTACGATGGATCAATTCCGCAGCTGGAACAACATCAAAAATGATTTTATCTATCCAGGACAAAAGGTGGTCGTCAAGCAAGGCGGCACGGCAGCTACCACCAGTACTTCCACGACAAATGGTTCTTACAAAGTCGCATCGGGGGATTCTGTTTGGGGAATCGCAGATAAGTTCGGCATCACGACGGATCAATTTATCCAATGGAACAATATTCAAAATAACTTTATTTACCCAGGACAAACAGTTAGGGTAAAATAGATTGCTATTCCTAATGATTTTTGTTAGGATAAGTGCAAAGAAACTTTCACGTTTGAGAAGGAATAGTAGAAGTACGGTGGGACTTTCAGAGAGTGCATGGTTGGTGGAAATGCACAGCACACCTTTCGAACTCGTCTTCGAGTGATATCTGACTGAACCTGATTTGGCTAGGCAGATACGGCGATGGCCGTTAAAACATCGAGGTCTGCTTTTTTGAGGAGCAGATAAACTTAGGTGGTACCACGTTGATAACGTCCTATAAAAATCATAGCGATTTTTATAGGACTTTTTTTAAGTTTTGCTGGTTGATTTGACGAGCAAAACACCAATTTTTAGGAGGAGTCCATCGTGAATTACAATCACAAAGAAATCGAAAAAAAATGGCAAAAATATTGGGCGAAGAAAAATGAATTCAACACCCATGATGAGCCGGACAAACCAAAATTTTATGCGCTAGATATGTTCCCATATCCATCTGGACAAGGATTACATGTCGGACATCCAGAAGGCTATACGGCTACGGATATCTTGAGCCGCTTCAAACGCAGCCAAGGCTACAATGTACTGCACCCAATGGGCTGGGATGCCTTTGGTCTGCCTGCCGAACAATATGCACTAGACACAGGAAATGATCCAGCGGAATTCACAAAGAAAAACATTGAGACCTTCCGTCGTCAGATCAATTCGTTAGGCTTCAGCTATGACTGGAATCGTGAAATCAACACGACAGACCCTGAATACTACAAGTGGACCCAATGGATCTTTACCAAGCTTTATGAAAAAGGGTTAGCTTATGAAGCTGAAGTTCCAGTAAACTGGGTACCAGAGCTTGGAACTGTGATTGCCAATGAAGAAGTCATTGACGGCAAGAGTGAACGGGGCGGCTATGATGTGATCCGCAAACCGATGCGCCAATGGATGCTGAAAATCACGGCATATGCTGATCGTTTGTTGGACGATCTTGAAGAAGTTGATTGGCCAGAAAGCATCAAAGAAATGCAACGCAATTGGATCGGACGTTCTGTCGGAGCCAACGTAACGTTTAAAGTGGCAGAGATGGAAAAAGACTTTACCGTCTTTACGACTCGCCCAGATACCTTGTTTGGTGCGACCTACGCCGTATTGGCGCCAGAACATGAGCTAGTGGCACAAATCACTACCCCTGAACAAAAAGCAGCCATTGATGCCTATGTAGAAGAAGCGTCGAAAAAATCTGATTTGAACCGAACAGATTTGGCCAAAGAAAAAACCGGTGTCTTCACTGGTGCCTATGCCATCAATCCCGTGAATGGCAAAGAGATCCCGATCTGGATCGCCGATTACGTTTTGGCTTCTTATGGAACAGGTGCGATCATGGCGGTTCCTGCCCATGACGAACGTGACCACGAATTTGCCAAAACATTCGGCTTAGAGATCATTCCTGTATTGGCAGGGGGCAACGTGGAAGAATCTGCCTATACCGAAGATGGACTGCATATCAATTCAGACTTTTTGGATGGGCTAGACAAAGAGACTGCCATCGAAAAAATGGTCGCATGGTTGGAAGAAAACCATGTTGGGAAAAAAGAAGTCAGCTATCGTCTTCGCGATTGGTTGTTCTCTCGTCAACGGTATTGGGGGGAACCAATCCCAATCATCCATTGGGAAGATGGGACGACTACGACGCTTCCTGAAGATCAGCTGCCGTTGCGTTTGCCAAAAACCGACAATATCAAACCAAGCGGTACTGGTGAATCGCCATTAGCCAATGTCACGGATTGGGTCAATGTCACCGACCCTGAAACTGGGAAAAAAGGACGTCGGGAAACCAATACGATGCCGCAATGGGCTGGAAGTTCCTGGTATTTCTTACGTTTTATCGATCCTCATAATAAGTCTGTTTTGGCTGACTACGATAAATTGAAACGCTGGATGCCAGTCGATATTTATATCGGTGGCGCAGAGCACGCTGTCTTGCATTTGCTTTATGCTCGCTTCTGGCATAAATTCTTGTACGATATCGGTGTTGTACCAACGAAAGAACCATTTGAAAAATTGTTTAACCAAGGGATGATCCTTGGGGAAAACAATGAAAAAATGTCGAAATCCCGCGGCAATGTCGTTAATCCTGATGATGTCGTCAACCAATACGGGGCGGACACCTTGCGTTTATATGAAATGTTTATGGGCCCACTGGATGCATCGATCGCTTGGAATGAGAACGGCCTCGAAGGCAGTCGCAAATTCTTGGATCGCGTGTGGCGCTTGATCGTCGATGAAAATGGCAAAATGCGCGACCGCATCACGACATTCAACGATGGCAAATTGTCGAAAGTGTACCATCAAACAGTTAAGAAAGTGACGGAAGATTTTGAGCAGCTGCACTTCAATACGGCGATTTCCCAATTGATGGTCTTCGTCAATGAAGCGTACAAAGCCGATGCCTTGCCTTACGAATATGTCGAAGGATTTGTGCAGCTATTGGCTCCGATCGCACCGCATATCGGGGAAGAGCTCTGGTCGATCCTCGGAAATGACAACGGGATCTCATATGTGCCATGGCCAACCTATGACGAAAGTGCCCTAGTGGAAGATGAGATCGAAGTCGTCTTTCAAGTCAATGGCAAAGTTCGTGCCAAAGCAATGGTGCCAGCGGATGCCGAAAAAGTAGTGCTTGAACAATTGGCGCAAGAAAACGAACTTGTCCAAGAACAGCTCCAAGGAAAAACGATCCGCAAAGTGATCGTCGTACCGAATAAATTGGTCAATATTGTTGCAAACTAAACGCTAAAAAAGTAGCTGCCTAACAGATCGACAGTCTGTTAGGCAGCTTTTTGGTAGCGACAAAGAAAAAAAGTGTTACTGAGTGGTTCTCAGCAACACTTTTTTGTTATTTTTTGCGAATGATCCCATAGAACAAAGCGGCTGTTGCGACCAATGGAATCAAGATCACTAGTAGAAAGCCGTTTGGATACGTAGCGCGAGTGAAAATTTCTGATGAAGCATCACTTCCGCCAAATAGATGATTGGAAATCATGAACTGAGCCATCATAGCAACGATTGCGACAAAACCAATTGCAGCACCAGTACCGACGAATAATTTTTTCTTTGCGTTGTTCATTACATTTGCCCCTTTTATAGTCTCTATGTATCATTATACAAAATTTGGATACGTGTTCAATCTGATTTTGTCAAATAATTGATTCGTAATACACTTGAAATGTTTCTGACATATTTAAGCGCCAAAAAAGCCAAAATTCCACTTGTTAGCGATCATATTATTCGCTGATCCTCACGGACTCTCGTATAATAAAGAAAGAGAAAAGAAAGAGGGGACTTACATGGAGTATCAATCATTTGAAGGCCAAACGGCTTTTTTTGAAGATTATGCACGGATTGCCAAACCTGGCTATGAGGAAGAGGCAGTCACTGCCGATGTCTTGGAACAGTTGAATCAACAATTAACAGAAGAAGAGCTGTTTTACCGTTTAGCAGCCGAAGATGCCAAAGAAGGGCAAGTCTTTTTGTTTCCTTTCAGCAAGCGAATGTTTACCGAAGACCTTGACGCTGCCATTTCAACAGAATTCCGTTATGATGGCGCACCCTATGTCTATGAGACTTACGAAGACGAACAACCTTAATCACGCAGAAAAAAGCTTTCAGATGATTTAACCGATCATCTGAAAGCTTTTTTGGTTGAGGCATTGCTATTAATGCTTGGCTTGCTGCTGCGCTAAGGTCAAGTCACCAATGTAAGGGACTTTTTTTCCGGCAACTTTCAAGTATTGTTCGGCACCTTTGCCCGCAATAATCACGATATCACGACTGTCTGCTTCAGCGATCGCCGATTTGACGGCTTGTTCCCGATCCATCTCAAGAATGACGGCAACTTCAGGATTGATGATAGCGTCGGCGATCTCTTGGGCAATCGCCGATGCTTCTTCAAAATCAGGATCATCGCTAGTCAGATAGACTTTGTCCGCATATTCTCCTAGCGCTCGTCCCATATCTGCTCGGCGAGATTGGGCTTTGCCACCCGCACTACCAGTGACAAAAAGCAGGCGGCCATCTGGGCGCAATTGACGGGCAAGTTCACTTAGTGATTGGAAGCTAAGGTAATTGTGGGCATAATCAACAATCATGACTGCCCCATTTTCTTTTTCTAAAACGATCATTCGTCCAGGGATGATCACTGTCGGCAGGACTTTCTGGGCGTCCTCACGAGAGGCACCCGCTAAGCAGGCAGCCAAAATCGCCGCTGCGGCGTTCTCATGGTTGAAAGAACCTAAGAGCCCCAGTTGATATTCACCAGAGACTTGCAAGACACCAGAAGTAGCTGTCAGGGCAAAACTCTTTAGGTCCATTCCTTCTTGAACGACATAATCGGCGTCTGAACGTCCGTAGGTGATATAAGGAACTTGATGGACTTCACAAGTTTCTCGCAGCAAGTGGTAGTGATCACTTTGCCGATTTAAAATCATTTGTTTGCTGTTGCGGATCAGTTCCCGTTTGCAGTAAAGGTAATCATCATAAGTCGGGTGTTCCACCGGTCCAATGTGGTCAGGCGAAATATTCAAGAACGCGCCAATATCAAAGGTAATACCGGCGACCCGTTTGGTTTTATAGGCTTGGGAAGAAACCTCCATCACAAGATGGGTCAGGCCGTTTGCGACAGCCTCAGCCATCATTTTATAGAGATCCAGTGTTTCGGGGGTCGTTAACACTGCTTCATTAAAGGTTTTTCCATCGACTGAGTTTTCCTCAGATGAAAAGAATGCTACTTTTTGACCCGTCGATTCTGCTAAAATCGCCCGAGCAAAATAGGCGCAGCTGGTTTTGCCTTTTGTGCCAGTGATGCCGATGGTCACCAGCTGTTCTTGCGGGTTGCCATAAAACGCTTGGGCGATCACTGCCATCGTTTCTCGAATGTCCGTAACAATGATCCCGTAGGTTGCGAAGCTGTCATAAGGTGTTTCTGAAATGTAGCATTGAATGCCTTGGTCAATGGCGGCAGCCAGGTAGCTTTCTTTAAAAGAAGCCCCTTTACAGAAAAAAAGCGTCGCCGCATCGGCTGTTCGCGAGTCGTAGCTTAATGAGGTAAAGGCAAGATCAGTCATTTCTTGCGGCACGGTATAAACCCAATCAGTGGGGGTGATGATTTCTTTCAATAGGTTTTCCTGCAATAAGAGCTTGCGGATCTGGGGCACGGTAATGAGTTCCTTTTGCATCGTTGTTCTCCTTCATTCCTCTAAAGATTTCTCTTATTATAGCATAACTCCTAAAAACCGCCGTTTGGGAGAGAAAAGTTTTCTTTTTTTTCTCCTTATTTTGAAGAAACTTTAAGATGTTGCAAAAATAGATTGCGACCAACCCTTTTTCGAATTAAAATGGAAGGGATATGTTTGTAGAAAGTTGGAGATAATGGCGATGGATAATCACATGCGTTCAGTGTCAAAAGAATTAACTACACAAGAAAAAATGGCTCAAGGATCTGCTTGGATGACGATGGGAAATATCGGCTCACGTTTGCTTGGCGCCATTTACATTTTACCCTGGTATTATTGGATGGGGGCAAATGCTGATAAAGCAAATGCGTTATTTGGAATGGGCTATAATGTTTACGCCTTATTTTTAATGATCTCCACTGCGGGGATCCCATCGGCAATTGCCAAACAGATTTCTTTTTATAATTCTCGCCAAGAATACCGCACGAGCCAGAAACTCTTTTTAAGAGCCTTCCAATTGATGGCAGGCTTTGGCGTGGTGACCGCCGGCATCATGTATTTGGCAGCCCCATGGTTGGCAACGGCTTCAGGTGGCGGGGAAGAATTGATTCCTGCAATGCGCTCATTGAGCATTGCACTATTGGTCTTTCCTTGTATGAGTGTCATGCGAGGATACTTCCAAGGGAATCAAGACATGAAACCTTTTGCGATCTCGCAAGTGGTGGAACAAATCGCCCGCGTCTGCTATATGCTTTTGGCGACCTTCATCATTATGCGGGTCATCGAAGGCGAATACACGGCAGCAGTGACGCAATCGACTTTTGCCGCCTTTATTGGTGTCTTAGCAAGTATTTTGGTTTTAGGCTATTACTTCCAAAAGCAACGGGTGCGGATGGATGTCTTAGTCGATATGAGCAAAGAAGAAACCGTGCTGCAAACCAAAGAATTGGTTTTAGCGACCATCAAAGAAGCGATCCCTTTTATTATCGTTGGTTCTGGGATCACGATTTTAAAATTGGTGGATCAGTACACCTTTGTACGGATCATGAGTAGTTTTACTGAATTTTCAAATGACCAGCTCTTAGAATTAATGGCGATTTTCGGTAGCAATCCTGATAAGTTGACGATGGTCGTTATCGGATTAGCTACTTCCATGGCTTCAACAGGCTTGCCTTTGATCAGTGAAGCAGTCGCCAAAAAAGACAAAAAGAACTTAGCTAAATTGATCAGCAACAACTTGCAATTGTATTCCTTTGTAATGTTCCCAGCGACCTTTGGGATGATCGTACTATCTTATCCCTTATACACCTTGTTTTATCGCCCAGATGCGTTAGGGGCGAGCGTCCTAGTCGCTGCCTGTCTGTCTGGACTGGTCTTAGGCTTGTTTATGCTTAGTTCCAGTATGCTTCAAGGAATGTACCACAACAAAGAAGCCGTTATTTTCTTCTTTGTAGGGTTGCTGGTGAAAGTGATCTTGCAATACCCAGCGATTCGGTTGTTCCAAGTTTACGGCCCATTGGTTTCCACCACGATTGCTCTAGGGATCGTCTGCTGGCTAAATATTCGCAAGATGATTCGCAAAGGCCATTTCAATGTAAACTTGACGTTGCGACGGACGTTATTGATTGGCGCGATGACGATCATTATGGTAATCGCAGCGTTGATTGCCCGCCAACTCTTTGGGCTTGTCCTCAGTTCTGAAAGAAAAGTTCAAGCCTTTATCTTGAGCTTGCTAGTAGCAGGAGTCGGTGGCAGTGTGTACATCTACATTGCGCTGAAATTGCGTTTAGCTGAAAAACTGCTCGGCTCATCAATGGTTCGTTTGCGCCAGAAATTACACATCAAATAAAACCAGAAGCAGTCGCTGAGCCTCCATTGCGAGACCTTGGCGGCTGTTTTCCATGAAAGGAAGAAAGCAATGCGTTTAGACAAGTTTTTAGCGGATATGGGTTATGGCTCCCGCAAAGAAGTGAAACAGTTGATCAAAAAAGGTCTCGTGACCGTCAATGGACAAGTCATCAAGAGTGACAAAGCGCAAGTACTAGAAACACAAGATACCGTTTGTTTTGAGGGGGAACCCATCGTCTATCAAAGCCAGTTTTATTATTTACTAAATAAACCCGCTGGAGTGATTTCGGCAACCGTCGATTCCTATGAAGAGACGGTCTTAGATTTGTTTTCTGAAGAAGCGTTTCGCGAAGATTTGTTTCCAGTAGGACGGTTGGATAAAGACACCGAAGGCTTTTTGCTGATTACGAACGATGGCGGATTGGCGCATCAATTATTGTCGCCTAAGAAGCATGTGGAAAAAGAATATTATGCCCAAGTCGAGGGAATCATGACAGCGGAGGATCAAAAAAACTTTGCCAAAGGCATCAACTTAGACGGCGAGTGGACCTTGCCGGCTGAACTGCAGATCCTCAACGTCGATGAAGAAGAAACGCGCAGCGAAATCAAACTGATTCTCCATGAAGGCAAGTTTCATCAAGTCAAACGGATGGTCCAGGCAGTAGGAAAAGAAGTCGTTTATTTGAAACGGATTCGCATGGGAGGCCTGTCCCTGCCAGATGATTTGGCATTAGGCGAGTATCGGGAATTAACTCCTGAGGAATTGGCGAAGCTGCAAGAGCGAGAATAAGACGATCGGCGAGCTAAAGAAATTCTTATAAAAGTTGTTATTCGGCTGCAATATTTGTAAAAAAAGCCCGTTTTATAGGTGATTTACATGAAAATTTGCAACAATAGACTTTAAACTGTTGGAAAAACCCTCTTTTTTTTCATGAATAAGCATGTTACAGTAGCCAAGCTACTAAAAAAAGAAGGAGTTACCTCATTGAAGAAAAAGATTTTTTTATTGCTCGCCCTTACGTTGCCCCTTTTCCAGCCAGCTGTCAGTTATGCTGCTGAAACCAAGAGCAGCGAGGAACTGACGGTTTTGACCACAGAACTAGCCTCTTATGAAGAAGAAGTCACGACTAGCCAACAGAAAGTCACAGCGCTGGAAAGTCAATTAGCAGATTATCAGGAAGAATTAAACCAATTGGCAGAAGAAAGCAAGGAAGTTCAAACGCAGATCGCTGCTCTGAATGACCAAAAAGCCCAGCACCAAGGAAGCCAAGCGCAAAGCAGCCTGGTAGTCGATGGACCGCAAGCCACGATCCAGCAACTACGCAAGTTTAGTGAAACACAAGCAGCTTTACGGGAAGTGAACCAACAGTTGGCGGAAAAAGAAGCCCAACAACAACGTATCACTTCGTACCAAACCTTGACGCAAGCCCAATTAGTACATAGTAAAGAACAACTAGCAACAGCCAAAAATGAATTGCAGAACCAACAAGAACAGCTGCAGCAAACGCAAGCGCAAGTACAAGACTTGCAAGAAAAAGTGGACAAAGAAGCAAAAGCCGCTGAAGAAGCAAAACAAAAAGCCAAAGAAGCAGCAGAGAAAGCGGCAGCCAGTGAATTTTCACTGCCAATCACGGGCTCCGTGTCGATCTCCAGCGGTTTTGGTACTCGAGCTGACCCAACTGGTTTTTCAGGGACGCAGCATGACGGGATCGACTTCACAGGTCAAGCGGGGGAGAAGATCGTCGCCGCTCGTGATGGACAGGTAGAAGATGCTGGCTATGGCCCAAGCACTGGAAACTACGTGATTTTGGCTCACGATAACGGCTTTTACTCGTATTATTTTCATTTAACAGCTGTCAGTGTCTCGAAGGGGGCGACCGTTGCAGTCGGCGACCAAGTCGGTACGATGGGGACGACTGGAAACTCGACTGGTGTCCATCTGCACTTTGGATTGAGTAAGACGTTGTGGTCAGAGTTCGTTGATCCAGCAGCTTACTTGCCGCTATAAGCCAAAGCTCCGAGTAGAAACATTGAAAACAATCATCTGAAACCAAAAAGCATGACTGACAAGAGGGGTTCCTCAAGTCATCATGCTTTTTTTTGTTTACCACAAGCCCGGTTGAGCGATGATCACTAACTGTTCTTTGGTAAAGGGATGCTCTAGATGCAATTCGTAGCCATGCAGCAGCAAACGCGGCGCTGGTTTGTTTTGGTAAAGCGGGTCACCAACGACTGGATGACCGATGCTGGCAAGGTGGACGCGAATCTGGTGCGTCCTCCCCGTATCTAACACACAATATACATCGGTCGTCTTTTGTTGGGCGTGGGCGATGGTTACATGGGTGACGGCGGACTGACCGTTGCGGGGGTCAATGATCCGCTTGCGCCGATCGTGACGGTCACGACCGATTTTTTTGGCGATCGTTTGATCTTGCGTAAGTTTGCCCCAAACCGTGGCTTGATAGCGGCGGAAAATCTGTTTGTTTTCCAACATTCGGCCCAAGATCGGCAACACCAAGGGATTTTTTGCGAATAAAACGACACCGCTGGTTTCTTTGTCTAGACGATGGACCACATAAGGCTGCTGCTGTTTCGGCGCAAGGTAAGCAGCGGCATCATTCAACAGGGTATCTGCTTCTAATGGCTGATTGGGGTGCGTCTTGACCCCGGCCGGCTTGTTCAGTACCAATAAGTGCTCATCTTCAAAAAGTACGTCGACTTTGTCTGCTTGACCTAACTGGATCGGCTGGTAGCTATAATTACTGTCTTCAATGATCAAAGTGATTTGATCGCCGCCACGAACTTCTTGATGAAACATCGCAGGCTGCTGATTGACGGTCACATTTTTCCGTGTGCGCAGAAAATGGCGCACTTTTCGTGGGACGAGCCACTCCTGTTCCAACAACTCGCGAAGCGGCATGGGCGGGTGATGTTCGGGTAAAGTCATGGTGTATTCCATAAAAACGTCCTTTCTTTGCTGTTAGCTACCGACTATTATAGCATCTTTAAGCTTTTCTTATAAAAAAAACAATAAAAAACAGAGTATTCAATGCTAGAATAATAAAGCATTCTTTTCGAATGAAATTACGTCTAGAGCCGTATAACAAAGAAAGTCATTTATGCTACACTTAACCAAAGGAGCGTGAAGTAATGGATTGGAAGCACATCCTTCACAAAATAAAAACCGGTTGGCTGACCTTTTGGCGCTGGTTAAAACCATATTTGCAGCAATTTCATCAATGGCGCAAACGGGTTTGGAAAAAATACCACGTAAATAAAATTTTTATTTTACTTAGTTTAGTTGCTATTTTAATCATGAGCGGGTATTTGTTTTATATCGCCAAAAATACGAAAGTTAGTGAATTAGAGTCAGGTCTGAAAGAATCGACGGTGATTTTTGATGCCAATGGCGATGAAGCAGGGCAATTGTACTCGCAAAAAGGCACGTACGTTTCTCTTGATGCCATCTCCAGTGATGTGGTCAACGCCTTGATCTCAACCGAAGACCGCAACTTCTATAATCACCACGGGTTTGATATCAAGGGGATCGCTCGGGCAGCCCTTCGCATGCTGGTCAACCGCAGTGCCGAAGGCGGTGGGGGAAGTACCATCACCCAACAGCTTGCCAAAAATGCCTATTTGTCCTTGGATCAAACCTTTAGTCGAAAAGCCAAGGAGCTTTTCTTAGCGATCGAGATCGAGAAGAAATATTCTAAAGATGAGATTTTGGAAATGTATTTGAACAGTTCTTATTTCGGTAACGGGGTTTGGGGCATTCAAGATGCCTCGCTAAAATATTTCGGTGTCAATGCTTCTGAACTAAGCGTGGGAGAAGCTGCGACTTTGGTGGGGATGCTCAAAGGTCCTTCGATCTATAACCCGATCGACAATCTGGAAAACGCCACGAACCGTCGCGACACCGTCTTGAGTTTGATGGTGGATAACGGCAAGTTGGACCAGTCCGTTGCTGACCAAGAATCACAAGTTGCCTTAGCCAATTTACTGTATGATGGATTTGGCAATTCAGAATCTGGCTATAAGTATCCTTATTATTTCGATGCGGTCATCGATGAAGCCGAATCCTATGGGTTGGACGCAGATGATGTCATGAATCGCGGCTACAAGATCTATACAGCCCTGGATCAAAACTACCAAGCACAAATGGAAGCTGCCTATAAAAACGATGCCTTGTTCCCTGAGAATGCCGCTGATGGCACGATGGTGCAATCTGGCTCTGTCGCACTTGATCCGAATACCGGTGGGGTGCAAGCGGTGGTGGGTCGTCGTGGCGAGCACGTCTTTAGAGGCTTTAATTTTGCCACGCAAATGAAACGTTCACCAGGCTCCACGATCAAACCAATCAGCGTCTTCGCCCCTGCCCTAGAAGCTGGGTTTGAACCCGATAGTATCCTGAAAGACGAGCCCCTGGATTTTTATGATGCTCAAAACTTTGATGGGACCTATGCTGGCGAAGCAGTCATGTATCAAGCCCTCGCCCAAAGCTTGAATCTGCCAGCAGTTTGGCTGCTGCATGAGATCGGCTTAGATCGCGGGTACAGCAAAGCACAAGAGTTTGGACTTTCCTTGACTGAATCCGACAAATATTATGGCTTAGCATTAGGTGGTTTGGAAAAAGGGGAATCACCCATGACGATGGCAGCAGCGTATGGCGTTTTCGCAAATGGTGGGTATTACTACAAACCGCATTTGATCACCAAAATCGTTGATTCAACTGGTGCCGTGATCGTTGACAATACGTCTGTGCAAGGCAAACGGGTGATTTCTAAAGAGACCGCTGATAAAATGACGAGCATGATGCTGGGCACCTTTTCTAACGGGACGGGTGTTAGTGCTAGTCCGTACGGCTTTACGATCGCCGGTAAGACGGGTACGACAGAGACCAACTTTGATGCTTCTAAGGTCAATGACCAATGGATCGTCGGCTATACCCCTGATATGGTTCTTTCAACCTGGCTAGGATTTGAACATGTGAGTGAAGATCATTACTTAACGGGAACTAGCGGACAAGTCGTTGGGAAAATATTCAAAGCAGAGGCCGAAAGCTTACTGCCTTATAGTCAAGGCACCCAATTCCAAGTTGCAGACGCTTATTGGACAGGCGGAAAATTGATGGCAGCCGATGAAGTACCAGATCCTGAGAGCAGTACGTCACAAAATAGCAATGATTGGCAGCAAACCATCGATGACTTTGCCGAAAGCGCCAAAGAAGGCATGAAGGAATTCGGCAGCAAGATCAAAGAAGGAACGAAAGAACTGTTTGGTGGCTTGTGGAATTCCATCAGCGGAAATTAAAGGAATTACGCAACTGCTAGTCTAGAACCTGAGAAGAATGGTATACTAGAAAAAAAGAGGAGGCGTCAAAATGGCAAATATTTATGATACAGCAAACCAATTAGAACGTGAATTACGGGAGTCAGAACAGTTTCAAGATTTAAAAGGTTCTTTCGACCGCTTGAAAGCAAATGAAGAAGCGTATGCGTTATTCAAAGAGTTTCAAGAGTTGCAACAAAGCCTGCAACAAAAAATGATGGCTGGCGAAGAAATGACAGAAGAAGAAGCGCAAAAAGCCCAAGAATTATCGCAAAAAATTCAACAAGACGGCATCGTTTCTGACTTGATGCAAAAAGAGCAAGCCTTCAGCTTAGTAGCCAATGACTTGAACCGCATCATCATGGGCCCTGTAAGAGATCTATACGAAGCGTAATCGCCAACAAACAAAGACCAAAGAAGCAAGTGAATCTTCAGAGCAATCGGCTGCAACTGCAAGAGCCGTTTCTAAAGAAGTTTCAAAAGCGCTTCTTTGGTTTTTTTTATGAAAAAGGCGAACAAATTTTCGTATTTTGCTGACGGAATGCCTGAGAAATGTTATGATAGAAGCATTAAGGAGGGAGAAAGAAATGCGATTTTTACATAGTGCAGACCTGCATATCGACCGGTCATTTGAAGGGGTTCATTTGTTATCTGAAAAAGTGAAGACCCAACTCCCTGCCATCAATCAAAAAATCATCCGTAATTTGGTGGATGTTGCCTTAGAAAAAGCGGTCGATTTTGTTTTGCTGGCTGGGGATACATTCCATCAAGCACGGCCGAGTCTAAAAGTGCAGCATGACTTTTTTGCCCAACTGCAACGACTAGGGGAAGCACAGATCCCAGTCTATATGATTTTCGGCAACCATGATTATTATGATCCGCAACGGTATTGGTTTGCTTTTCCAGAAAATGTCATTCTCTTTTCATCAGAAGAAGTTCAAACGGTTCAAGGAACAACGAAAAACGGTGAAACCTATGCAATCAGTGGATTTAGCTACCAACATCCTTGGATCACTGAAAATAAAGTAACAGAATTTCCTGCAAGAGCAGCGGTGGATTACCATATCGGGCTTTACCACGGGGACCAAGCTGGTGAACGGTATGCCCCCTTTTCAATCAGTGAAATGAAGCAAAAAGGCTATGATTATTGGGGCTTGGGGCACATCCATGTACCTAAGACGCTCTCAGAGCAGCCACCGATTCTCTATCCCGGTACACCTCAAGGAAAGACCAAGAAAGAACAGGCGACTGGGGTGATTTTGGCAGACTTATCACCGCAGGGACCAACGATCGAGCGCTTGGAGATCGCAGAGATCGCTTGGCAAAAGCAAGTGGTCTCCTTAGCGGATGTGACTGCCTCGAATGCCGTATTGCCAGCGATCATCGAGCGTTTAAAAAGTCCTCGTTCGCGCTTGCTGCATCTGGTGTTGACCGATGTGCAGCAGCTGCCGCCAGATTGGTTCCCAGCTGCGGAAAAAAATGAATGGCTAACCTACCTCAATGAACGGTTGGCGCAAACAGAGCCACTGCAAGTGATCTATGCCCTTGAAGTCGAGCAAGCCAATGAAGACAAGATCGCATTGGCGGTATCAGAAGATTATATGCTGCAGTTTTTAGCGATGTATGAGTCACCAGAGATGTTTGCGGACCGACTGTCGGACCTATTGCAGCATCCGCTGATCCAGCGAGGGATCACCCATGAATCATTTCAAGAAGAAGTCTTGCAGCAAGCTAAACAATTGTTGAAAGACGACTTTCAATGGGAGGAGCAGTCATGAAAATTTTAAAAGCAGAGATTACCGGTTTTGGGAAATACCATGAACAAAGCTTTGCCTTTCATCCGCAAAATCAGCTGCTCTTTGGGCACAATGAGATCGGAAAATCGACGTTGTATCAATTTATTGCCGCCATCTTGTTTGGCTTTCCGAAAAAGACAGCCAAGAAAAAAGACTATACCCCCAAAAACGGTGCTGCTTACGGTGGCAAGTTATGGTTGGCGCTGGAACCCTTCGGCGAAGTGATCGTCGAACGCTATCGGCAAGTGGACCGTGGTCGTGCCAAAGTCCATGTCGCTGGTCAGACGGTTGATGAGCAATGGCTGGCACAACACTTGCAGCCCCTCAATCGAGCGTTGTTCTTCGATGTCTTTACTTTTCAGCAAGAGCAATTGACCCAGATCGATAAGCTAGAAGAAAATGAGCTGCACCAAGCGTTGATTTCTCTAGGGATCAGCGGCAGTCAAAAAATGCTGCAGCAAGTGGCGCAATATGAAACCACCAATCAGCAGCAATACAAGCCGCGGGGGCAAAAGCTGCTTTTGAACCAGGCGTTAAAACAATTAGAAAAACTGCAAAAAACGATTGCGGAAAAAGAAAGCGAAGAAAGCCGTATCCAACAGCAGTATCAGCAGATCGCCCAGCTGCAAGAACAGATCCAAGACTTGCGACACCAGTATCAAGCATTGAATGACGCCTATCAGGAAAATCAGCAGCAGCTGAGTCATTGGGGTCTTTATGAAGAGTGGCAGCAAATGGCACCAGCAGATACGTTAGCCGATCCTCAGCAAGTCCAAGCCATCAAACAGTTTTATCAGCAGTATCAGCAGCTGACGGAAGAAATTCGCAAAAAAGAAGCTGAATTAGATCAGTTGGAGCAAGGAAAAGAATCAGATAAGTATTTCTTTTATCTTGATCATGAGCACCAAATCCATCACTTGCTGCAGCAGCAAGTGACGATGGCGCGTTTGGCAGATCGTGAAGCAGCGGCCAATCAACAAGAAGCCGTCGCTATCACGGAGCTGAATCGCTTGATTGAAAAGCGCCAATGGAGCAGAGAATCGCCGCCGCTAGTAACGGCTTCGATCCATGAACAAACCACACGTTTACTACAAGAACGTGTGCAGTTAGAAGAGCTCGAAAAGCGCATGATGCGTTTAGAAGAAAAAGCGCAGCCTTTGCAAGCCACCGCAGCTCGCTTAGAGCAGCAGCATCCTCAATTGATTGGCCGCAAGCCGGTTTCTCGCCCGCTATGGCCGCTAGGAATCGTCGGTGGGCTGCTAGCAGTGATCGCTATCTTTTTGCCGAGTCCCTGGCGCTGGCTTGCATTAGGTGCGGGGATCGCAGCGATCATCGGCAGTGTTTTACCGCTGATGAAAGCAGCGCCAAACAAGCAGCAAGGCATAAAGCAAGAATGGCAGACGATCCTCATGCAGCTGGATCTACTGGGAGAAGAGTTGGCACAACTGGAAAATGAACAGCAGCAAAAGCAGCAGCAGATCGATCGTGCCTACCAAGCGTTGACACCCTTTTTTGGTGATTTGCCGGTGGAAAGCTGGCAGGCGTATCTATTGGCCTATGATGAAGATGTTGCTAGCTATCAAGACTACTCGCAACAACGCAAACAAGCCTATCAAGAACGGCAAGCCGTCGCAGAAGAACTGGCCCCCTTTGACGAGCAGTACCGTCCGTATGCGGAGTGGCTGCCGCTGCAAAACAAAACAGTGTTAGAAAAAGCAGCGATCTTACAGAAATTTCATGAAGAGATGCAAACGATCAAGCTTTCACGGCTGCAACAACCTAGCACACTGCTGGCTCAACAATTGAACCGCACCCGCAATGAACGCGACCAACTACTTTCCCAGGCCAGTGATCTCTTGCAGCAGCAAGGCTTAGATCACCCCGCAGAAATCAGCCTCTGGTTGAAGCAATGGGAAGCGGCGCAACGCACGCAGCAGCGAGCAGAAGAATTGGCGGAGATGTTAACACCGATCTATCCCAAACCAGTGACACAAGCAGAATTGCTGCAGCAAAAAGACCAGATCAAGCAGCAGCAAACACAGCTTCAAGCACAAATACAGCAGTTGACAGAGCAAAAACAGCGCTTGGAATTAGAAGCAGCAGCCAGTCAAAAAAACGGGACCTTGAATCAGCTTTATCAAGAAGAAAGTGAGCTGAAGGCGGTCATTGAAGAACTCGCTGTGGCATGGGGCAGTCGTCAGTTGGCGGCTTCAATTTTGACGGATGTCACGACCGAATTGTCAGAACAGCAATTGCCGCAGCTATTGTCAGCCGCTTCGACTTATTTTGAACAGCTTTCAAACGGACGTTATCAAAAGATTCTTCTGGAAAATGGTCTGTTAGTAGCGGCAAATGCCAGCGAGACCTTTTCGATCATCGACTTGTCCACAGGCACGAAGGATCAGTTGATCATGGCGTTACGTTTCGGTTATCTAGCGCTGCAAAAAAATCATCCGTTGTGCCCGATCATTATTGATGATGGTTGGTTGCATTATGACAGTGTTCGTAAGGAACGCTTCGCTGCGCTGTTAAAAGAGTTTGGTCAAAGTTATCAAGTAATTTGTTTGTCTTCTGACCAAGAAATGGTAAGCTATTATCAGAAGTACCAGCAGCCTATCCAGGATCTGAGTAAAGGAAGTGAAAGATTTGGCTGATCGGCCAAATAAGCCCATGAAAAAAATTCGTGAATTAACTGTTGATGAAACGTTTCAACTTTTCTTACTGATTAAGAATGCCGATGTACGAATCGCGAAAAACGGTAAAAAATTTATTGCCTTCACCTTTCAAGATACATCTGGTACGATCGACGGAAAGTTCTGGGATGCATCAGATGAAGAAATCGCCCGTTTTGAACCCGGGAAAGTAGTACTGCTAGATGGGAAACGGGAAGTCTACCAAGGCAATCCCCAAGTCAAAATCATGCATTTGCGCTTAGCGAAGCCGGAAGAACCTCATGAACCAAGCCAATACATGGAAAAAGCGCCCTTGCGAAAAGAAGAGATGGAAGAAGAAATCAGTCAAACCTTGTTTGAGATCACAAATCCTCACTGGAATCGCATCGTCCGTTTCTTGTTGAACAAGTATAAAAAGGAATTCTTTGACTTTCCAGCTGCGAAGCGCAATCACCATGCCTTCGCCAGTGGATTGGCGTATCATACGACAACTATGCTGCGGTTAGGAAAAGCGATCGTCAAAGAATACCCTGAATTAAATGCGTCACTGCTGTATGCGGGCATTATTTTGCATGATTTAGGAAAAGTAATCGAGTTGACAGGTCCCATGACGACAGAGTATACCTTAGCAGGGAATCTAGTAGGGCATCTCGTCTTAGTGGATGAAGAAATCACACAAGCCTGTATTGCTTTGAAATTTGATGATAAAGAAGAAGATATCGTTGTTTTGCGGCATATGGTCTTAGCTCATCACGGGTTGCTAGAATATGGGTCACCTGTTCGGCCCCGCATAATGGAAGCAGAAATCCTCCATCAGATCGATAACTTGGATGCTTCCATGCAAATGATGCTGACGTCAATCCGTTTAACGGAACCTGGTCAATACACGGATCGTATTTTTGGCATGGACAATCGGAGTTTTTATGTACCGAAAGAAGTGTAGCAGCGACGTTGCAGCACGATCAACCAAAGTGAATGACGGAAAGAACAAAAACCACGCTAGGCTTGCTTAGCGTGGTTTTTGTTAGCTGCTGGAAAAATTTGAATCGTAGATAGAAATCTAATCGGTACAAAAAAAGAAGCGCCGCTATGACGGCACTTCTTTTTTCATTATTCAGCAGAAGAATCTGTAGCACTTTCACTTGTTGCAGTAGAGTCATCGGTTGCATCAGTAGCAGAAGAATCTGCTGCAGAACTGTCCGTTGCATCGGTTGCAGAAGAGTCAGCAGTTGAATCTTCTGTTTCGGCCGCTGTGATGTAATCAGAAAGCAGGTCTGCTAAATCAGAGTCTTTCATTTTCACATTAGCTGCTTGCAATTCTTGACCGATCGTTGCTGCCACGAATGTTTGATCATTCAATAAGGTGTTTTGAGCGATCTCAGTCAAATCATCTTTGTATTTATCCATATCGTTGCCTTTGTCTTGGTTTTTCACCATTTTCACGATGTAGTATTCTGTCGTGTAAGTTGATGTGTTGGTGGCAGAGATCACTTCAGAGATTTCACCATCTTTTAAGTCAAAAGCGGCTGTTTTTACTTCATTCGGTACAGCTGATGAAGTAGAATCGAATTTGATCGTTCCGCCATCTTCTTTTGTGGCTGCATCGGTTGATTTTTCTTTGGCAATTTCACCAAAATCAGCATCATCTTTTTTCACTTCTTCTAAGACATCTTTGGCATCATCTTCACTTGCTACTTTGATGATTTGTGCCTCTACCTCTGGGTGGAAAGAATCCCATGCTGTTTTCATGTCTTCGTCAGTAATATCCATGTTGGCTTTTAAGCCTTCACGTAAAGCAAGTTGTTGCTTCAATTCTGCCCGGTAAGACTTCACCGTATAACCAGAGGCAGTCAAGGTTGATTCAAAGGAATCATTCCCACCGTATTGTTCAGCCATATTGTTGAATTGCTCATCGATCATGTCTTCGGTAACATCATCACCATATTTTTCAGTAAAGACTTTTAAGACGATCATTTGACGCAACGCATTTTGGTTTTCTGAACTTGTTTTTGCTTGGTCATAAAAATCTTGAACAGTGATTTTACCGCCCTTCATTGTTGCGATTTCCTCACTTGAATTACCACAAGCCGCTAATGCAAAAAGACTCATTGCACTGACTGCTACTAAAATTAATTTTTTCTTCATTCGTTTAAGCACTCCTAATTCTAAAAAAGATTCATAATAATCACTGCACCTACTATACCACTTCTAGAAATGGTTGGGAAGAAAACAGTGGATGTTTCAAACAAAATTCATAAAAACTACAAATTTTCAATTTGTTTGGTATCCTCTGCGCTTTGGGCTTGAATCGTCGTGATGTGCTGATTCAACTGCTCCATTTGGGTTTTGATCCGAGCAAGGCGCGGTTGCGCTTGGAATTTGAAGGCTTCCAGATCTTTCGTAAAAGATTCGGTCACAACGGGGATGGTTTCGTCGATCGTTTTGCGGGTCACCATCACAGCATCCTTTAGCTGTTTAACGCTGTCATTGAATTCTAAGGTCGCTTCTGTCGTGTCATCTAAATAGCGAATCAATTCTTCACGAGTTTCATTGCCGCTTTTCGGTGCAAAAAGCAAACCACCTAAGCCGCCGGCGATGGAACCGAATAATAGTCCTTTAAGAAAATTGCCGATCATTTAATCCACCTGCTTTCCAATTTTTTCGGCGATTGCCGCTAGTTCTTCCCCCGTGTAGTTGTCTGCGTGATTGCCAAAATGGATCTTGAAATCATCGTCTTTGCTGTAACGAGGAATCAAATGGACATGGGAATGAAAGACCGATTGGTACGCCAATTCTTTATTGTTGTTGATGATATTTAAGCCTTCGATCTCAGGGAATGCTTTTTCGATCGCTCGAGCAATCTTAGGAATGCGGGCAAAAACCGCTGCTGCCAACGTTTCATCGTACTCAAAAATATCCGTCACATGAGTTTTGGGGATCACCAATGTATGACCCGGGGTGACTTGGGAAATATCTAAAAAGGCATAGACTTGCTCATCCTCGTAGACTTTGTAGCTAGGAATCTCACGATTGTTGATTTTACAAAAAATACAATTTTCCATTGTAAAAAAACCTCCTTGATCTAGTACCTCTACTTTACCATATTTTGCTTTTTTTCGTCTGGTTTCCTCTTTGAAAAAGTCGGAACAAGGCAACTGTTCCTTCAACAAAGGCGCTTTTTTAAAGAAATGCGAAAAGCGAGCGAGAAACGCTTGCATTTAGATTCCAACAACCCTAGACTTAATATCAGAAATCATTTGGAAAGAAGGAACCTATGAAACCGATCATTAGAGAAACCTTACAGAAAAAAACAACGACTTCAGCGAAGCTTCGCTACTTAGCCTATGCCTATAAAGAGTGGTTGATCGCGATCACGCTGTTTGTGGTGTTTGCTGGTTCAATCACTTATTCTCTGACACGTCCGCAAGAAGAAGTAGTCAATGTCGCCATTGTCACTGAAACAGCAATGGACCCTGCAGTGCAAAGTGAATTGGAAGAAACCGTTGAAGCATGGGCGATCGACCAAGGGTATCAAAAAGAAGAGCTGAGGATCAGTCTGGTTTCTTATGCCGAACCAGCCGCTGTCCAAGCCTTTACCACCCGTCTTGCTGCTGGTGCGATCCAAATGGTCGTCTTTCCAGCCAGCGAAGCACAAACGTGGCAAGAGCGCTTTGGCAGCCAAGAACTGCCGCAAGAACCCATTACAGTGGGAGAAAACGAATTTATCTTGCAAGTTACGAATAAAGAAAAATAAATAACTGTTTTGCCAGCTGACTGAATTGAACAAAAAGAGCCTACGTTGAAAAAGTGTCGTAATTAGGTGAATCGGAGGAAAAAATGACTTTACAAGTAGCAAACGTGACAGGCGGCTATAATCAGCTGCCAGTCTTAAAAAATATTGATTTTACGATCGGCGATGGGGAGCTCGTCGGCTTGATCGGCTTGAACGGGGCAGGAAAGAGTACGACGATCAAAGAGATCATCGGGTTACTGCAACCTCACAGCGGCACCATCACGATCGATGGCCTGACCCTGAAAGAAAACCCAGAGCAATACCGCAAACAAATCGGGTATATCCCTGAAACCCCTTCTTTATATGAAGAATTGACCTTAAGAGAGCACATCGAAGTGACGGCGATGGCCTACGATCTTCCGCAAGGAGAAGCCATGAAGCGAGCAGAACGCTTGTTAAAAACGTTTCGTTTAGAAAACAAACTCGATTGGTTCCCAGCAAATTTTTCAAAAGGAATGAAACAAAAAGTCATGGTGCTCTGTGCCTTTTTGATTGAACCAAGCGTTTACATCATCGACGAACCCTTTTTAGGATTGGACCCTTTAGCGATCAATGCATTATTGGAACTGATGAATGAGATGAAACAAACTGGAGCATCGATCTTGATGTCCACCCACATTTTAGCAACCGCAGAGAAGTATTGTGATAAATTCATTCTACTGCATAACGGTGAAATCCGCGCACAAGGGACTTTGGCGCAACTAAGAAGCCAATTTCAAGCACCGGAAGCCTCCCTTGATGATCTGTACCTCGCACTGACAAAGGAGAGTCAAGCATGAAGCAGTTTTTCTCGCAACGCTTACAGCGGCATCAAAAACAGATGACACGCTATTTGCGCTATGTCTTCAATGATCATTTTGCTTTGATCAGCACCTTTTTAGTCGGAGGCCTCGGTCTTTACTATTCGGAGTTATTAAAAACATTGCCGCGGCCGTTTCCCTTAGGCGGCGTCATCGTGGTGGCTGTTTGGTTATTTGTTTTACCGTTAGGACGCTTAGCGACATTGACAAAACCGGCAGACTTGATTTTTCTTTTAGCCAAGGAAGGACACATGACAAGTTACCTCAGCCAAGCGTTACGTTATTCCCTCTGGCTGCCCTTTGGGGTTTTATTTTTAACCGTAGGGGCAACAATGCCTTTGGTCGTGGTCACAGCAAACAGCACCTTTGCCTCATTCCCATACTTTTTAGGGATGATGTGGCTCTTAAAACTGGGGGATCTTTCACTACAACGGATCCGTTTGTATCAAGAAACTAAGCAGCAAGTCAAACAGCAGCGAGGCATCTGGTTGGTCAGTGCGCTAGTTGCTGCATTTGCTAGTATTTATGTAGTACCTTGGCTAGGGTTGGTGATCAGCATCCTCCAAGCAATCTGGTTCCTCTTTGGCGTGAAATCTAATCGTCAGCTTTTAGATTGGGACTATATGATCCAAGCCGAACAGTCGCGCTTAATGCGGATCTATCGGTTTATCAACTTATTTACAGATGTTCCCCAAATCACGACGGAAGCCAAACGGCGCAAATACCTCGATTGGTTGCTGGCAAAGATCAAGCCAGTGCACAGCAACACGTATCTCTATCTTTACTTGCGCCGAGTGATTCGTGGTGGGCAATACGGCGGCCTTTATGTCCGCTTATCCTTGATTGGTGGGTTCGTCTTGTTCTTTGTCGATGAGCTTTGGATCAGTCTGCTGATCGGCTGCTTGTTTCTTTATCTGATCGGTTTCCAACTGATTCCCTTGATCAATGAATTTCAATACATGGTTTTGACCCATCTGTATCCCGTGCCAGAAAAACAAAAAGCCGCAGCGATCAAAAAAATTCTTGGGGCACTCTTACTGGTGACCGCAGTTCTTTTCGGCGTGATCTGTTGCTTGCGCTTGCCTTTTGTTTGGCAAGGCGGTATCGCGTTTCTTGGCTTCTTAGGGTTTGCGGGTCTCTTTTTAGGCATCTATTTACCAGGGCGATTAAAGAAAATGCATGCTTGATCCACAAGTGGCTTCTCTTACAAAAAGCGAACGCATATGCGCTTGACGGCGACCCTTTGGGAAGCTAGAATAAGAGGTACTGCGAAATAAGGAGAGAAGCTAGGATGGATATTCGCTTGGATCAAGATTGGCGTATGCGGCCGATCAAAGGCGACACCGGGAAAGCCTATATCGGGCTCAAGGACAACGACAAAGTCTTTATCAAACGAAATACGACCCCGATGCTTGCGGCACTCTCTAAAGAGGGCATTGCACCCAAACTCGTCTGGACGAAACGGACGGGAAATGGCGATACGCTCTCCGCACAAGAATGGCTGGATGGACGGGTCTTAGATCCCGATGAAATCGGCCAAAGAAATGACGTCATTGATGTGTTGTATCACTTGCATCATTCAAAAACACTGGCACAGATGCTAAGTAAAATAGGGGGACAAGTCAGATCGCCTGAACAGATGCTGATGGATTATCAGGATCAGCTGCCTTCTGCGGTCGCCCAAAACGGTTTTATTCATTTGGTCACCGAGTATTTAAAAGCTAATATTCCAGCTTTTGACGAGCAAAAAGCCGCGGTCGTCCATGGCGATGTCAATTATCGAAATTGGCTAGTTTGTCAAAATTATTTATATTTAGTCGATTGGGATTCCGTGATGTTTGCAGATCCAGCAATCGATATCGGGACTATTTTAGGTCACTATGTGCCGCTATCCAGCTGGTCCCATTGGCTGGTGCGCTATGGTATCCATAGCAGCAGCGAAGTGATCGAAAAGATTTATTGGTATGCATTGTTGAGTATGCTGCAAGAGGTCAAAAAATATTATCTGCGGGGCGATTACAAAGCCATGAATGCAGAGATTTTACAATTAAAACGAATTTATAGTGAATGAAGAGAAGATGGAGCGAGGCAATTTGGTTCCATCTTGTTTTTTCGGAAAGGAAGAAACATGAGAGTAAGAAAACGTGCAGGTGCAAAAGAGCTGATTGAAGCTCATCCACAATACGTCGTTGCAGAGCCTACCGAATGGAAAGGGCGTTGGCATGAACGCTTTGGCAATAATCATCCGCTACACATCGAAATCGGCATGGGCAAAGGCCAATTTATTACGGAAATGGCGAAAGCTCATCCCGAGATCAATTATATTGGGGTAGAGATGCAGATCAGTGTCGTTTCGATCGCATTGGATAAAATGATCGAGCAGGAGATCCCAAACTTGCAACTGCTGCATGTGGATGGTTCGGCTTTGACCAACTATTTTGCGGACAATGAAGTAGACCAGATCTACTTGAATTTTTCTGATCCATGGCCTAAGAAGAAGCATGAGAAGCGCCGTTTGACTTCCAAAGCCTTTTTAGCGGTGGACGAGCAAATTTTACGACCTAATGGCGAGATCCATTTCAAAACGGACAACCAAGGATTGTTTGAGTATTCCTTAGCGAGCTTTTCTCAATATGGCATGATCATCAAACAAGTTTGGTTGGACCTGCATAACAGTACCTTTGAGAACAATATCATGACGGAATATGAAGAAAAATTCTCAAGTCGCGGTCAGCGAATCTATCGGGTGGAAGCCCAATTTGTGGCAAAAGAACCACAGAAATAAACGAATGATGAAAGATGAAGCAAATTTGCTTCATCTTTTTTTCTATTCTCAAAGCGTTTGCGTATTTCTTTTTAGGAGGGATAAGTCGTGGATATTCAAGCATTCTCAGACGAGTTGATTCTTTATGGAAGACAAGAACGCATGCAGGATCTGGCCATTTTGCCTAGCTGTTCACAGATGGAGGTGACTTTCAGTAAAAGCTATCTCAGAAAGACCTATCAAGTGTTGACGAATGAAGAAGCCCAGCAGCTGATCACTCGCTTCAAATTTTTAGGAGGAATGGAGGTGGGAGAGCGGCGTAAAGCTCAGTTAGGCGCAGTCAGTTATCCGTTAGGCGATCAGCTGCAGCGGCTGCGCATCTCAACAGTCGGTGACTACCAAGGGCGTGAAAGTCTCGTGATGCGGTTTCTTTATCCCTTGACTCAGGAGCATCTGCGCTATTTCTTTGCAGAAGACGTCCAGCAGATCCAGCAGGGGACCAAACAAAGAGGGCTGTATTTGTTTTCTGGCCCCACTGGCTCAGGAAAATCGACCCTCATGTATCAATTAGCTCGGGCAACCAAGGGGCAAATCATTACCATTGAAGATCCCGTCGAGATCGAAGAGCCGCGCTTTTTGCAGCTACAAACTAATTTGAAGATCGGGCAAGATTATGATGAATTGATTCGCTTGTCCTTGCGGCATCGTCCGGACCTGCTTTTGATCGGCGAGATCCGTAACAAAGAAACGGCGCAAGCCGCTGTTCGAGCCGCTCTGACAGGTCACCGAGTATTTGCCACGATCCATGCCCGAGGTGTAGCAGAAACCAAGACGCGGCTGCTGGAATTGCTCGGGACAGACGATCGTCTGGCACATGCGCTGCAAGGGATCATTTATCAGCGATTGCTGCCAAATGAAGCGAATGAACCTCATGGATTGCTGGCGTATCACTTTTATGAGGGGCAAGTGGAAAAACAGTGGCAACACGTACTAAACCGAGTGAAAGAAAGTGGGTGGATCACCGATGAAGTTTATGAAAAAGAAGCCCCAGCTACCACGCCGTGCAACTGAAGCCCTCTTAGTCACCTTCACGGTGTTATTGGAGAGTGGCTTTTCCCTACAAGAAAGCCTCCAAGTGCTGCTGCGCAGCCGCCAGTTTTCTGAACCTGTGATCGAACAGCTAATTGTCCATCTCGCCCAAGGGCAAAGCTTTGCAGCAGCGGTAGCGCCGTTGTCGTTATCAGCTACTGAAAAAAGTCAGCTTCATTTAGCAGAAAATCATGGGGATCTCACGGCGACCTTGCGGCGGATGGTCGACTACCATAAATTGGTCAACAAGCAAAAACAGCTGCTGTACAAAGTAGCTGCCTATCCGCTTTTGTTGCTGGTCTTTTTACTAGCTGCGCTTTTTGGGATGCACCGCTTTTTATTGCCCCAATTGTTAGCCTCTGGCATGATCGACGAAGGTCATTGGGGCATTCGCGCCATCACTTGGGCACCCGCAGTACTTATCCTCTTCTTGTTGTTAAGTGTGCTGCTTTTTGTGACCAGCCGCTGGGTGTTTGCCCGCCGCACTGCCTTGCAAAAAGCTGTGTTTTTCAGCCGCCTGCCATTGTTCGGAGCATTGTACACGAGTTATCACACGAGTTTTTTCGCATTGGAATGGGGCAAGTTGTTTCAGCAAGGATTAGATATCCAACAAATTATTGAGTGCATGGAACAAACCAGCAAAGCCACGCTGATCCAAGAATTAGCACGGGAGCTACGAGTAACTTTGACGTTGGGTGGAGAACTCCCAGAAAAACTTCGTCATTTCTCGTTTCTCACACCAGAATTTTCTTTGATCGTCTTTCAAGGAGAAGTACGAGGAAAGTTAGGAGAAGAGCTTTTTTTATACAGTCAATTATTGATGGAACGCTTGTTTCAACGAATCGAAAAAGCCATTCACTGGGTTCAGCCTCTGATTTTTTTGTTGGTTGCTTTAATGATCGTTGGGATCTATGCCGCTATGTTTTTACCAATCTATGGAAATATCCAAGGAGTGATCGAATGATAGAAAAGAAAGTAGCATCTCCTCGCAAGCAGGGGATTTGGCGTGTCAAAAAAGGCTTTACATTGGTTGAAATGCTAGTCGTTTTATTAGTGATTAGTATTTTGGTTTTATTGTTTGTCCCAAATCTTGCCAGTCAAAGAGGAATCATTGATGAGAAAGGAAATGCGGCGATCGTGAAAGTAGTGGAAACCCAGATCGAACTCTTCCGTCTGAATGAAAATCGGGAGCCTTCGAGAGAAGAATTGATTGCTGAAGGGTATGTATCTGAGGAACAATATGCGATTTATGAGCAGGGGAACTGAGGACTGTCAATGGCGCTCTTTTGCTGGGTTTACCTTAATAGAAAGCCTTTTGGTCCTTCTTGTCAGTAGTATGTTTCTCTTTTTCCCTGTTGTGGCCATTGAATACTATCAGCAATCTGCCGAAGTCTTAGGCTTTTGTGCTCGCTTAGAAAAAGGGCTCTACACTTTACAGCAAACGGCCATCATCGACAACACACAAACCCGGGCCGTCTATCAAGCAGCGCCAACGCCAACTGTTTCATTTCACGGAGCTACCACTGAGCCGGTCACCAAGATTGAAGTTCCTTCACAGCTAGAGGTGCAGGCGTTTCCCGACATCCTGTTCAGTAGTCAATCTGGCAACAACAGCAGTCTGCGAAAGATCGTTTTTTATTGGCAGGAGAAAAAGCAAACCATCAGCTATAAGTTTTTATTTGGGAGTGGCCGTTATGAAAAAATCGTTGAATAGCGGGTATATCTTGGCCGAAAGCCTGATGGGGTTTGGGGTGTTAGCAACGTGTATCTTATTGTTTTTAGTGATGCAGGCTGCTGTACTTGCTCAAAGTGCGGCATTGCAGGAGAAAGCCCAGATGATGAGGGTGCTGTATGAAGAAGTCCAGAACCATTCCTTTGATTCTGCAGCCATCACCTACACGACGCAGCGTCAGGCGGTCTATCAAGTTCGCTTTTGGCAAGCAGCGCAGCATCAACAGGCACGCATCCAAAGTGGCGAACAGCTCTGGGAGATTTTGTATGAAGAGTAAAGGCTTTACTTTGTGGGAGTGCCTGTTGTCTTTATGGGTATTGGCGATCTGCTTATTGATGATCAGTGGGATCGTCAAGCACCTGGCACCGGTCAATCAGCAGATCATGGCTCGCAAAGATCAAGAGTGGCATGTGTTTTTGCTTCAGCTGGAACGGGAATTAAGTACCTGTACCTATCTATCAGTCAGCGAGACGACGCTATATTTGCGAAGCAGTCAAAACAATTCGGTAACGATCGATCGCATCAATCGCGTGCTGCGGAAACGGGACAACAATGGCTATCAACCACTATTGACAGAAGTAGCGGATGTGTCTTTTGAGAAAATTGGCGCAGCGATCCGCTTTACCGTTTCCTTTGAGAATGGAGAGCAAAAAATTGGGCAATGGAAAATTCACACACAAGAGGCGGCATAAGGGCGGTATTTTATTGACAGCACTATTGTTTGTACAGCTGATGAGTTTGATGCTATTACTGGTGTTAGAAAATAGTCGGACAACGGCACTTTTTTATACAAAAACCATTGAAACTTATGAAGCTCGCATCATGAGTGAACTGTTCCATGCGGAATTCTTGCAAAACGAAATGGCTGATCAAGGGTCACGTCTTTATAATGTGGGAAAGTTGACCTATGAACGGCAAGGACAGGTCTTACAGATCGAGTGCCATGTCAAAAGCCGCCGCTTTACATTTACCTTTTTGTTACCCGAAGAACAGCCTGAAATAGACACAGAAGATCAAGAGGAATAGTACAGGGAAAGGATGGTTGTTTCGACCATCCTTTTTCATACAGAAATAGAAAAAGAATGTTTACAGCTTCACAAATTATTCTAAACGAAAGCGATTGATTATTTTGGATGAATCGGCTAAAATTAAACAGGTATATATGTTGTTATAGTTTTGAAAAGAGGTGCAAGATGTCCGCAGAAAAAATGGAAACGTCTTTTCATTTGACCGTTGAAGCGATCCAATTGCTTCAAAACGCATTGGAAACGTCTTTTTTTGATGCTTACGTAGAGACGATCGAAAATTTTGTTGATCAATACCAAGTTCGTGTGATCGATGGGGTACCTGATGAAGCAACTGCTGCTCGTTTAGAAACCATCTATCAAGAAATTCGAGCAATGGAACTATCGGCAGAAGAAAAACGCAAGCTTGCGCAGTTGGTTTTGCTCAAAGGCAGCCAAACGGAGCGCTTACAGGCCAATCACCAACTGACACCAGATAGTCTTGGGTTTTTATTCGTTTATCTGATCGAGCAACTAAGCAGTGCCGATCAACCAGTGAAACTTCTGGATTTATCGGTAGGCATGGGGAATCTCTTATTGACAGTCTTGCTGAATCTACAATTAGCCAAGCGGCCAGTAGAAGGAACCGGTGTGGATATTGACGAAACCTTGTTGGCGATCGCAGCTGCAACGGGGGAATGGACCAAAGCGCCTTTGCATTTGTTCCATCAAGATGGCTTACAAGAGCTATTGATCGAACCAATGGATCTGGCAATCAGCGATCTACCGGTGGGCTATTACCCACAAGATGAAAAAGCCCGCAGCTTCATTACGGCGGCTCCAGAAGGGCACAGTTACGCCCATCATTTGTTGATGGAACAAGCGATGAACTATGTCAAAGCTGGCGGTTACGGTTTGTTCTTAGTACCAAGCAACTTCTTGGAAACGGAACAGAGTGAATTTTTGAAAAAATGGCTGAAAGAAAAGGTTTATTTGCAAGGAATGATTCAGCTTCCTGAAGAACTCTTTAAAAATGAACATTCACGTAAAAGTATTTTGCTTTTACAAAACCATGGAGGGACAAGCAAACAAGCAGACGAAGTCTTGCTGGTTAAGCTAGCCTCACTGAAAGAACCAAAGAACATCACAAAACTTTTTGAACAATTTGCGGCTTGGAAAGCAGCAAATCTGTAATATAATTCGGATAAGGAGATCATCATGTCAAAAACAATCGCAATCAATGCTGGAAGTTCAAGTTTAAAATGGCAATTATATCAAATGCCAGAGGAAACAGTTGTCGCTAAAGGAATCGTTGAACGAATCGGTTTGAAAGATTCTATCTTTACTATCAAATATGGGGAAGATCAAAAATTCGAACAAATCATCGACATCAACGATCACGAAGTAGCGGTAAAAATGTTGTTGGATCAACTGATCGAATTAAACATTTTAGGTGCCTATGATGAAATCACTGGTGTCGGCCATCGTGTCGTTCACGGCGGAGAAGATTTCCCTGATTCAGTTGTGATTACAGACGAAGTGATGGAACGCATCCAAGCATTGGCTGAATTTGCGCCATTACACAACCCAGCAAACTTGATGGGGATCACTGCTTTCAAAAAAATCTTGCCAGAAATCATTAGTGTCGCTGTTTTTGATACTTCTTTCCATGCAACGATGCCAAAACACAATTACCTATACAGCTTGCCATTAGAGTACTATAACGAGTTTAAAGTACGTAAATACGGCTTCCACGGTACAAGCCACCGTTATGTTTCTGAGCGTGCAGCAGAAATGTTAGGCAAACCAATCGAAGAATTAAAAATCATCACTTGCCATCTAGGGAACGGTGCGTCGATCACTGCGGTTGACGGCGGAAAATCAGTGGATACCTCAATGGGCTTCACGCCATTAGCTGGTGTAACGATGGGCACACGTTCAGGTGACATCGATCCTGCTGTTTTACCATATTTAATGGAAAAATTAGATTTGAACATCGATGAAATGGTGGATGTTTTGAATAAAAAATCTGGTCTATTAGGCTTAACTGGTATTTCAAGTGACATGCGCGATCTAGAAGCAAACTACGACAAAGAAGAAGTCAAAGTTGCTTATGACGTCTTTACTGACCGGATCCGTAAATATATCGGTGGCTATGTCACAACCATGAATGGCGTTGACGCGATCGTCTTTACTGCTGGTATCGGTGAAAATGATGCCCACGTCCGTAGCGAAGTCATCAAAGGCATGACTTGGTTTGGTTGCGAATTAGATGCCGATCAAAATGCAAAACGCGGCGAAGAATTAGTGATCTCAACTGAAGAGTCAAAAGTCAAAGTGCTTTTGATCCCAACAGATGAAGAATTAATGATCGCTCGCGATGTGGAACGTTTACGCGGCTAAGCCAAAGCAATCCTTAAATAGAAGAGGAAGCACATGCAAGAGAAAATACTTGCATGTGCTTTTTTGTAGGAAAATCAAAAAAAATGGTGTCAGAGGTAAAAATTGGTGAAGACCAGTTTCTAATTTTTTAAACAGAATATTTAATAATTATACATATGAAAAGTGGTTCATACTGGACTTATTTAGAAGGCTTCTCATTTTACTTTCATTTGAATTTAAATTTCCCTCCTTTTTTGTAGGATGTTCTCAGGGAAATACCCTTGTAAAAGTTGCCAAATGGGAATAAACTGGCATTTGTGAATTTTCAGAAAAATTCCGCTATTTTATTTTCACTAATTTTTATAAGGGGCCATTCATATGGAAAAAGAAAAAACATTTTTAGGTCAGCCGCGTGGGCTGTCGACGTTATTCTTCACGGAAATGTGGGAACGATTCAGTTACTATGGTATGCGGGCGATTTTGGTGTACTTCATGTACGATGCAGTTGCCAACGGCGGCTTAGGGTTGCCAAAAGGAACGGCTGTGGCGATCATGTCGATTTACGGTTCCTTAGTGTATATGTCAAGCATTGTTGGCGGTTGGATCTCGGACCGTCTTTTAGGATCAAATAAATCCGTTTTTTATGGTGGGATCTTGATCATGTTAGGACACATCGTCTTGGCAACACCTTTAGGGATTCCAGCGTTGTTTGTGTCCATGATGCTGATCGTCATCGGAACCGGACTATTGAAATCCAACGTATCGGGTATGGTGGGGCATTTGTACAGCAAAGACGATATCCGTCGGGATGCTGGTTTCTCGATTTTCTATATGGGGATCAATATCGGCGGCTTGTTAGCACCGATCATCGTCGGGATCTTAGGACAAGAAGTTAACTACCACTTAGGCTTTTCGATTGCTGCTATCGGGATGTTTATCGGTTTGGTGCAGTATTATGTGCAAGGAAAAACTACGTTGAAAAGTGTAGCGATCGCGCCAACGAATCCTTTATCGGCAGCCGAAAAGAAAACCTTCTTCCGAGCAGTCGTTCTGGTTCTTCTCGCATTGGCAGTATTGTTTGGCGCAGCAGCTGCAACGGGGCATCTGACGGTTGATTTCTTCATCAACTTTATCAGTGTTCTAGGTATTTTCTTACCAATCTACTACTTTACCAAAATGCTGCGTTCGAAAGATGTCACACCAGATGAAAAGAAAAAAGTATTGGCCTACATTCCGCTGTTTTTGTCAGCGATCGTCTTTTGGTCCTTAGAAGAACAAGGCTCATCGATCTTGGCATTGTTTGCAGCTGACCGTACGCAATCAACGTTATTCGGCATCAATATTCCAGCAAGTTTGTATCAAACCTTAAATCCACTTTTTGTTGTCTTACTGACACCTGTCTTTGTTTGGTTGTGGACCAAACTAGGTTCTCGTCAACCGCGGACAGAAGTGAAGTTTGCCATCGGTTTAGTCTTAGCCGGTTTGTCTTTTCTCTTATTGATGCTGCCAAGCCTTTTGTTTGGAGTAGAAGAACGGGTCAGCCCATTATGGTTAGTATTGAGCTTCTTCATTATGATTGCTGGGGAAATGTGTCTTTCACCGGTGGGCTTGTCGGTGACGACCAAACTTGCGCCGAAAGCCTTTGAAGCACAAACCTTGGCGATTTGGCTGCTAGCAGACGCGTCTTCACAAGCCATCAATGCGCAAATCGCTCGGTTCTATACACCGCAAACAGAAGGGATGTATTATGGCATCGTCGGCGGAGTAGCCGTTGTTGTCGGCATCATCTTGTATTTAGCTAGAAAACCGATCCGCAACTTGATTGGCAACATTCATTGATCAAAAAATAAAAACTTGATTTTCCTACCGTATGCATTGGTTGTTCAATCAATGCATAGGCGGAAAATCAAGTTTTTTGTTGTGAATCAATGTCTTAGTCAATCAAGGGACTCAGAGATTGGCGCGTGATCTGCTGCTGTTCAATAACTAAGGCTTCTTGGAAGTGCTGCTGTAAAAAGTAGCGGTCATGGCTGACTGCCAGCAGGGTCCCTTGATATTCTTGCAACATTTCTTCAATTTCTTCTCGGGCATAGCTGTCGAGGTGATTGGTTGGTTCATCCAAAATCAGGACGTTGATTTTTTCTAAAAAGAGTTTCAGTAACGCCAAACGGATTTTTTCACCACCAGATAAATCTTTGATTCGTTTGGCCACATCACTTTGATAAAAACCGCTTTTAGCTAACTGTCGGCGAGCCGTTTCTTCGTTTCCTGTGAACGTCTGTACGTAGGCCAACAAACGGCTCTCGGGGGCGGCAAACTGCAGTTGCTGGGGCAAATAGCCGATTTGTAAGCTGCTGCCGCGCTTGATGGTGCCGCCACTGGGAATTTCCTCACCGAGGAGTAACTTGAGTAAGGTTGATTTTCCGGTACCATTGTCGCCGATGATGGCTAGACGCTGTCCACGGTAGATTGCAAAACTACTGTCTTTGAATAGGAGCTGATCGGCATATTGCTGGTGCAAGTCGCGAACGATGAACACCTCTTTGCCCGATTTTTCGCCATTCGCCAAGCCTTGCAGCCGATTTTTCGGGGGCGCTGGCGGTTTGACCAGGGTTAGTTTCGCTAGGCGGCGCTCCAATTCTTTGGCTTTTTTGAAGAAGGCCTCATTGTCTCCTTCATGGGCCCACTGACGAAATCGCCGAATCATGACTTTCAGTCGCTGGACCTCTTTTTGCTGCAGTTCGTAATTTTTGGTCAACTCCGCCAAGCGAGCTTCTTTCAAGACACGAAATCGGCTATAGTTCCCGGGATACTCAATCAAGGCGCCTTCTTCCAGTTCCCAGGTCTTGGTGGTGACTTGATCAAGAAAGTGCCGATCGTGAGAAACGACTAGGACCGCTTTTTTCGTATTCTGTAAATAAATTTCCAACCAGCGGATACTTGAAAGATCCAAGTGATTGGTTGGTTCATCCAGTAACAGCAAGTCAGCATCGGCAACTAGCACTTTGGCTAAAGCGACTTTGACCCGTTCACCACCGCTAAGCTCTGTTAGCCGTGCGTCCTGTCGATGGGGAATTCCTAAGCCTTGTAAGATCGCGGAAATTCGGTCTTCTAATCCATAACCGCCCAACTCTTCAAAGCGCTGCTGCAACTCGCCATAACGGATCAGACACTTCTCTAAATCAGTATTGGGTTCTGCCATCAAGGCTTCGTAATGGCTCATCTGCTGTTTGAGTTCTTGAATGTTAGCAGCAGAATGGAGCAGGTAGTGGATAACGGTTGCTTCAGAAACGGTCAGCTCTTGCTCGACCGTCCCGATCCTTAAGCCTTTTTGGCGGCTGATAACGCCGCTATCGACGCCTTCAGCGCCAGTCAAGATTTGTAAAAAGGTTGATTTGCCCGTTCCGTTGATGCCGACTAGGGCAATTTTTTCCCCAGCTTCGATTTGGCAGGATAACTCCTCAAATAACGGATTCCCGCCGATGGTTTTTTTAATAGCAATTGCTTGTATGATCATGATCTCTCTCCTTGAGACCACTCAAAAAGGCCATGGATATCCATGGCCAGTGTTATTTAAACTCAGATTCTTTCGAGAAAAATACCTTGAGATGGCCATTGATTTTACGTAAATTTCACTGTTTTGGACAGACTCGTCCCTTCAACAGCAACTGTAAAACCAATTGCATGGCTAAATGCGATATGGTATCGTTGGTAATTTTCATTACTTGTTATTTTAGTCATGCGCATCATGGTCGTTTTCCCTCCTTTGTGTCTTTGTCTTTTCAGTGTACCTGAAAGTATCAGAAAGTTCAACCAGGACTGGCGGTTTCTTAGCGTTCCTCGATGCGTAATTCTGTCAGAGAGCTTTCTTTCATCTGACCGATGACCAATGGAACGGTCTCATGAACCACATCACTATATTCTAAACCGAACCAGCGTTCCGGCGAAATCGTATGGCGTTTGATAAAAAGCTTCGTCTGCATGACTTGCTTCTGCCATTTGCTTAATGCCGTTGCATTCGACAGCTCTTCTTCGATCATCACGAATTGGAAATCACCCACATTGCGACCAGGCGTTAAGGAGTAGCGTTGCGGCTGCAGCGGCAAGCGACCATCTTTCATCAATTCTTGAATGATTTGGCGAATGTAGAGATTGACTTCTTGCGGCACCCGAAAGCCGAGATAAAGCTTTAGTTTAACGATAAAATCGGTATCTGCCATCGAAACTTCATATTTTTTCGTATAGGGTTCATCGGTGACTTCCACATTGACGAACCAATACACTTTGGCACGCTTCGGCCGTTTGTCTAAAATGGAATAGAGGAACTGCTGACCGATCTGATCGTCTTGCAGTTTAGGAACCATGAAGACGACATTCGTCTGAGATAATGGCAAAGAATCATCTTCCCGCAACTGTTTCAATTGAGGGATGTAGGTAGAAAGTGCAACTTCTTCGGCAGCATTTTCTTGAATACGATTGCCCCATTCCCAAATCAGCATCACGCCGATGATTAGGCAGGCTAGTAAGATGGCAACGTAACCGCCGTGGAAAAATTTGGTCGCACTGGAGATAAAGAAAATGCCCTCGATCACTGCAAAAAAGAGCGTGATGAACGGTGCCAAGAAACGGGTCTTCTTGTTTTGGTGCAAGTAGAAATAGAGCAAAACAGTGGTCATCAACATCGTTACCGTAATGGCCAATCCATAAGCGGCTTCCATATGCGTAGAAGTCCTGAAGAATAAGACCACGCCAGAACAGGCGATCCACAGCAAGGTGTTCAAGGCAGGAATATACATTTGCCCGATAGACGCCCCCGGATAGATGATTTGCATCCGCAGCAATAGTTTCAACTTGATGGCTTCAGAAACCAAGGTAAAGGAGCCAGACAGCAGGGCTTGCGAAGCAATGATGGCAGCGAGGGTGGCAAAGCTGACACCAAAGACTGTCCATCCTTGCGGCAACGCTTGGAAAAATGGATTCAAGTTTTCGATTTCTTGATAAGTCGGGTTTTGATAGACTTGCAGCAACCACGCCGCTTGACCAAAGTAATTCAGCATCAAGCAGATTTTGATATAGGGCCAGCTGGCATAAATGTTTTTCTTACCCACGTGACCTAAGTCCGAGTAGAGGGCTTCTGCACCAGTCGTTGCCAAAAAGATATTGCCGAGAATAAAGAGCCCGGAACTGTTATCGGGACTAAAGAGCAGATTGATTGCATACCGGGGATCAAGGGCGCGAATCACCGAAAGGTCACCGGCAAAGTTCATCACCCCGACGATGCCTAAGAAGGTAAACCAGCCTAGCATGATCGGTCCGAAGGCTTTGCCGACAAACTCAGTCCCAAAGCGCTGCAGGGCAAAGAGGACCAATAAGATTGCTAAGGTGATGCCGACGATGATCGATTGGTCATTGCCGAAGCGATCAAAAAAGACTGGAATCCCTCGTAATCCTTCGATGGCAGTGGTCACCGTCACGGCCGGCGTCAACACGCCATCTGCTAGCAGGGCTGCGCCCCCGATGATTGCTGGAATAATCAAATAGCGGCTGTTTTTACGAACTAAGGTATAAAGGGAGAAAATCCCGCCTTCTCCATGGTTATCCGCGTTTAATGCGATCAAGACGTACTTGATCGTCGTTAACAAGGTCAGCGTCCAAAAGACGAGCGAGACGCTGCCTAAGATAAAATCAGGTGTTAAGGTGCGTAGTCCGCCATTGTCCTCCACCAAGGCTTTCATTACGTAAAGTGGGCTCGTACCAATATCACCGTAGACCACCCCCATGGCGACTAAAAGTCCGCCGGCGGTCACTTTTTTCATTTTGCTTGAACTCATTGACTGTTTTCCCTCCATTTTAAACTGCAAAAAGACCTAAGCGGCCCCTTGCCACTTAGGTCTTGCAAGAAACATCTTAAACCAGCGGATTCCCGCTTGCTGTTGATCTAAGATCATGGAACGATCCATGTGCTACTCCCCTAAAGTGCTCTTATTATCTTTGTTTTTACAGCTCCTGTCAATTGATTTGTTAAAAATGGCAATAAACATTTTTCATTTCCTGCTTTTCAGCGTAAGATAACAATAGGTATGGAATAAGGAGGCAGGAAAATGATTGAGATCAAGAATCTGACGAAACAGTATGGACCAAAAAAAGCGTTGTCTGATCTTTCCCTGACGATCCGTCAAGGGGAGATCTTTGGCTTTCTGGGACACAACGGAGCAGGGAAGTCGACCACGATCAAAAGCTTAGTGAGTATTTTGCAACCGACGAGTGGGGAAATCTATTTTGATGGCCAATCCCTCGTGGAACATCGCGAAGCGATAAAAAAACAAATTGCTTATGTGCCGGACACGCCAGATTTGTTTTTACAGCTAACGGCAGGGGAATATTGGGACTTGATTGCCGCAGCGTATGAGGTGCCAGCAGCGGAAAAGGCCGAGCGTTTGCAAAAATTAGGGCGCTTGTTTGATATGCTGTCTCATGAAGAAGAGACCATCGCCAGCTTTTCCCATGGAATGCGGCAAAAAACACTGCTGATTGGGGCATTGATCCCCGATCCGGACATTTGGATCTTGGACGAACCGTTGCAAGGCTTAGATCCCCAAGCGGCGTATGATTTAAAAGAAATGATGAAACAGCACGCTGCCAAGGACAAGACCGTGATTTTTTCCACCCATGTCTTGGACACCGCCCAGCAGTTGTGTGATCAATTGGCGATTTTGAAAAAAGGCGAGCTACTGTACAATGGCTCAGTGGCAGATTTGCTGGCACAGCATCCGTCGCTTTCTTTGGAAACGATCTATCTGCAAATGACTGGGAGAAGTCAAGAAGAAGCGATTCTTGCAGAAGCGGAGGAAGCGTAGATGCGAAAACAACAATTTCTGACGCTGACCTCCGTTAATTTGCGGTATGCCAATCCCCAACTAACAGACAAAGCCCGCAAAAAAGGCAAGGCTGGTTCGACCTTGACCAGTTATTTGTTGTTTCAATATGCGCTTTCTGGGGTAGTGTTTTTGCTCGTCTATGGGTTGACGATGATCACATTGGATTTTAGTCAGATGCCGGGATTTTTTACCGCTTATGTCGCTTTGTTCGGGATTTTAGGCTTTTCCCAAGGGATTTCGTCTATTTACAATGTCTTTTTCGAGAGTCAAGACCTGCCAGCGTATTTGCCGCTGCCCTTTCGACAGAGTGAAATTTTTCTGGCAAAAATCGTGGTGGTATTTCTCACCGTTGCGCCGTTTATTTTTCCTCTGTTGGTCTTATTTCTCCTGACAGGGATTCGGGCAAACGTCTTTTTCTTGCTGACGATCTTATGGGCGTTTTTGCTGTTCGGCTTGTTTTTAGTCTTGATCTTCAGCATTTGCAGCTTGATCGTCTTCAGCCTGACGCGGACTAAGTTTTTCTTGAAGCATAAAAAATTGGTCACTAGTTTGTTGCTAGGCGTGACGATGCTGGTTGTTGTGATCGGGGTCTTAATGATGAATCAGGTGAATACCTACGAGGCAGACGTGGTAGACCGAGGAGCGATCAGCTTTTTATTGCCCTTTTATTATGTGATGGTGGCGCCGTTTCAAACAACTGGTTTGCTTAGCTTGCTAGGGATCATCGCCACAGCAGGCGTGTTGCTTTTTGCCCTCTATCGGTTGATCTTGCCGAAGTTTTATGAGCAAGTGGCAGCCGCGGCGCCCAACCAAGGGAGTGTTCGTCGGAAGCATAAACCCAATCAAGGCTTGGGCCAGCTGTTGTTTAATTACAATTCGCAGTTGATCCGAGATCCGAATTTGATCATGCAAGTCTTTTCTTCTTCGTTGCTGATGCCCATTATTTTCTTAGTGTCCTTTGTGTTTACAGGAGCGATTCAGTTAAGTGAATTGGATGAGCGGTTTATCGGTGTCGTTTTTGTGGCAGGGATCGCCTTGGCAGCATTGATGGTCAACCCGACTTCTTTTATCAGTAATTTGATCTCACTGGATCAGGAGAATTTCTTGTTTGTCCGCTCCTTGCCGCTATCGATGAAGCGCTACTTGCGGGAAAAATTCCGCTTTGGCGTCGTTTTGCAGCTGAGCTTAACGGCAGTCATCGTGCTGGCAGCAGTCCTTCTGTTCAAAATGCCGCTGATTTTGGCTGTCTCTTTTTTAATCGGGGCACTTTGGAGCAGTTTTCTTTTGTGCTTGAAATATTTTGCTCGTGATTATCGGCTGCTGCTTTTGGATTGGACCAACATCAGTCAATTGTTTACGAGAGGGGCGGGGAGTCTTGGGTTAGCCATTGGAACGATCGCAACGCTGTTTCTTTCCATCATTGTTATCATCCTTTACGGCTTTGCTGCGACTTCGGTTGATTTTTGGTTATTGAATGGTCCGATTTTCTTTGTGATCCTCTTGACCAGCGTCCTTTGGATAGCCCATTATCACCATAGATTTTGGCGTCGTTTTTTCTAAGGGAAGCGACGCTTTGCTTTTTTTATTTAAGGATGGGTAAATTAACTATTTATTCAGAAAATTCAGAAAAACTATTTACAATCAAGCGGAAACATGGTTAGATAGGAGTACCTATTACTTTGCTTTCATTTTTTGCTGTACAAGTTTGGATAACCGACTTGTCAAAGAGCTGTGACCAAAGTCAAAAAGACCAATGAGACCTGAGCGCTCGTTGCCTCTTTTGCTTTTGTCACGGTTTTTTTTGTACAAAAAAAACCTGCCAAGCAGCGGCAGGTCGTCTCACTATTAAGCTTTCGTGTGGTCTTTTGCTGGGACTTTGTTTTCTAGGTCTGTCCGTACAACTAACACATCACAGCCGGCATGGCGAATGACATACTCAGAAACGGAACCGATAAAGATTCGTTCCACGGCATTTAAACCAGTGGCACCGATCATAATCAAATCGATGTCGTGATCTTCTGGCAATTGTTTGGCAATGATCGGTTTTGGCGAGCCGTATTCGATCACCGTTTTGACCGCAGTTACTTGATGCTTGCGGGCATAATCCTCATAGTCTTTCAAGGTTTGTTTGGCCATTTCGGTTGCTTGCTCAGCAAGCATGCCGTCAAAAGAAGAAACGGTTTGAAAGGCCCGAGTGTCGATCACATGTGCTAAAACTAATTCAGAATCATTCCGCTGTGCCACGTTCACGGCTTTTTTGAAGGCTAATTCGGACTCGCTGGACCCATCGACGGCTACCATGATTCGTTGATATTGTTGTAACATAAGAAACACTCCCATCTGTTATCTTCTACTTTTATTGTAATGCTTTTTTCTGGAAAAAGAAAACCTAATCTTCCTTTTTTTTCATTTTTTGTGCCAGCAAGATGCTGAAAGATGCGGAAGAGAGCAACAGCAACGCCAAATAAAACAAGGCAATCAGCTCTCTATCGACAAAGCCCACAACCAATGCCACTACACCTAAAAGGAAATGAATGAGGCTATAGGTTTTTAAGAAGACTTTATTCGCCTCAGTAGTAGGGATCAAAGTGAAAAAAATCGCTTGTTTGGCATAAAGCAAATAACTGGTGCCGAATAATACGAGTGCCACGATCGTAAATAATAGAAGAATCATAAACATACGCCATCCTGTCCTAAGTTGATAGGTTTAGTATAGCGAACCCTAGAAAGAATAGCAAAAGCCACCCTTACTTTGATATCAGATGAAGGACGTTGTACGGTTTCTAACGGCTAGAAAACGCAAAAAAGCCATCTGTTAAAAACAGATGGCACATTCTAAAAAGAATGGGTAATATCCGTTGATGCCGTTCTTTTTCCCATAGTATTGATCCCGCAAATTCTAGCAGGTGGGTTCCACGGTCTAAGCTTCGAACTACCAAAGGAAAAGGCATGTTACCAGCATTGACACAAGACGGATCCCAAGATATCAATAAAAATGTTCGGTCAACACACAAAAGGGACAACTCGTACATCACAGAATTCCCACCCTTATAGTAGCATAGGAATGACGAAGGTGCAATAAAGTTGTTTGAAAACGATACCAAAAAGTCGCTATTTTTCCTAAGCACCTAGTTTTTTTTCTTTCGTTGCTGCAATTGTTGGTACCGTTGGCCTAGTGCTTGCTCATATTTACCGGTGGCTTTTGGTTGGTAATAATGAGTATTTTTCAGCTTATCAGGTAAGTATTGCTGATCGACCCAGGCATCATCAAAATTATGCGGGTATTGATAGCCAACACCCCGATTCAAGCTTTCGGCACCTTTGTAATGACTGTCTCGTAAATGATCCGGGACATCGCCAGCTTTGCCGCTGCGAATATCTGCGATCGCTGCATCCAATGCCATGTAGGCAGAGTTGGATTTGGGTGACAGACATAGATCGACCACTGTATCGGCTAACGGAATCCGAGCTTCCGGTAAGCCCAAACGTTCAGCGGCTAACACAGCATTGACGGTTCGAGCAGCGGCTGCTGGGTTAGCTAAACCGATGTCTTCATAGCCGATGACCATCAAGCGCCGACAAATGATCGCCAGATCGCCTGCCTCTACTAAACGACCTAAGTAATGCAGCGCACCATCCACATCACTGCCACGAATCGATTTTTGAAAAGCAGAGATCACATCATAGTGCGCATCCCCATCTTTATCGTGGGTCAATGCTTTACGCTGTACGCACTCTTCGATGATTTCTAAGGTCAAATGAATAATGCCGTCTGGTCCTTTTGGTGTGGAACGGGCAGCGAGTTCTAAGCCATTTAGCGCACTTCGTAAATCACCGTTGGTCGCTCGCGAGAGATGCAAGCGGGCATCATCGGTCAATACGATGGTTTCTGATCCAAGTCCGCGAGTTTCATCTGCTAAGGCTTGATCAATGGCGGTCAAAATATCTTCTTCTTGGAGCGGTTTGACTTCAAAAATCTGTGTCCGACTGCGAATCGCTGGATTGATCGTAATGTAGGGATTTTCCGTCGTGGCACCGATCATAATGATCTTGCCGCTTTCTAAATGGGGCAGTAAAAAGTCTTGTTTTGTCTTGTCTAGTCGATGGACTTCATCCAGCAATAAAATGACAGTACCGCTCATTTTGGCTTCCTCTGCCACGATTTGCAGGTCTTTTTTTGTATCTGTGGCGGCGTTCAGCATGCGAAACGCATAGCGTGTCGAGCCGGCGATCGCACTGGCAATGCTGGTTTTTCCGGTTCCCGGCGGTCCGTATAGGATCATCGAAGAAAGCATTTTGGCTTCGACCATTCGGCGAATGATTTTCCCCGGGCCAACCAAATGCTGCTGTCCGACGACTTCATCTAAGTTCCGTGGCCGCATTCGATAAGCAAGTGGCTGCTGCATAAAACGATCCTCTCCTTTTCCTGTAAGTATAACATAAGAACGTACATTCTCATAAACAAGCTGATTTGCGCCCTTACGGAAACAAAAGGGCCCTTATTTTCCACTCAGTCAGCAAAAATCAGGATCGTTGAAAAGAAATCGTTGAGATCGTCGTAACTCTGTAGTCAAAGATAGTAAGTTCGCCGAGAATTGTGTAGAATAAAGAGGGTGATGAGAATGGATGAATTAATGGCACTTTTTGCGACACAGCCGACAACGACCATCGCACGTGCCTTATTAGGGATGTATTTGGAACATGAGACCCCAGTAGGAACATTAGGTGGGTATATCGTGGATTGTGAAGCGTATTTAGGTCCCGATGATCTGGCGGCTCATAGTGTGGGCATGCGAAACACACCAAGGGTTCGGGCGATGTATCAGGAACCAGGTACGATTTATTTATATACGATGCACACGCATCGAATCGTCAACTTTATTACGCAGCCAAAAGGCATCCCGCAAGGAGTCATGATTCGCGGGCTAGAACCGGTGGATGGGATTGACTTGATGGAACAACAGCGACAAAAGACGGGACCGGATGTAGCCAATGGCCCCGGGAAACTAGTGCAGGCACTACAGATTCCAGCGGAGCTTTACGGCAAATCGATTTTTACGAGTCCGCTGCATTTGGTTCCTGAGCGCCGACGTACCCCAAAAGAAATTTTGGCATTGCCTCGGATCGGTATCCCGAACAAAGGGGAATGGACCCAGATGCCGCTTCGTTTTGCAGTGGCTGGCAATCCTTATTTGACAAATATACGAAAAACCGCTGTTCAGCAAGACCATGGATGGTGTTAAGAAAGAAGGAATAGTGATGGCGAAAGAAACGATATTGACTTACTTAGATCAGCGATTAACGAAAAAAATCACCGACTATGATGTGGCGATCGATTGGGATGCCAAAAATCATACGATCGAATTGGTGCTGCGCTTGTTTGCTGAAAATCCTCACCACGTGCAGATCGACGATGCGCAAGGTGTGGCATCAGAAGAAGCGATCATTGAATTTGAAGATGGGATTTTGCTGTATGATCCACAAAAATCAACGTTTGATGAAGAAGATTATTTAGCGACGATCCCTTATGCAGGGAAAAAAGGGATCCAAAAAGCGTTGTTAGACGGATTGGTTGATTACATTCAAGAAATTTTAGAAGAAGGCCAAAGCGATCTGCTTGATTTCTTGAACGATGACAGTGAAGAAGCGATCTTTGAATTGCGATTCAACGAAGAAGCATTTGTGGAGAAAATGACGAACTATCAAGCCGGGTCTGGGGAAACCATGATCCCGTACCCTAGTTACTAAGGAGAACGAACATGAAGTGGAATGAAGTAACCGTAGCGACAGCTAGCGAAGCAGTGGAAGCAGTCGCCAATATTTTAATGGAACACGGAGCAAGTGGGGTAGCGATCGAGGACGTTTTAGATATCGAAAATTTTAAAAGCGATGCATATGGCGAAATTTTGGATAAAGAAACCTATACGACCTTAGAAGAAGGCGCGCAAGTCAGTGCCTATTTCCCAGAGACGATCTTTTTACCAGAAGTGCTACCGACGATCAAAGCAGCCATTGACCGTCTGCCAGAGTATGGTTTGGCGATCGGCAAAAACACCATCACAACGAGCGAGGTCGTGGAAGAAGCATGGGCAACGGCCTGGAAAAAATATTACCATCCAGTCCGTATCTCCCGCTATCTGACGATCGTGCCGAGCTGGGAAAACTATCAACCGCTGCAAGAAGAGGAAAAGATCATCACCCTTGATCCGGGGATGGCTTTTGGGACCGGCACACATCCTACAACACGGTTGACATTACAAGCCCTAGAAGTCTACTTGCGAGGCGGCGAAACCGTCTTAGATGTCGGGACGGGCTCAGGCGTGTTGAGTATCGCCAGTAAATATTTAGGTGCCAAAGACGTGTTCGCTTATGATCTAGATGAAGTCGCTGTGAGGTCCGCTCAAGAAAATATGGCGATGAACCCCATTGCTCACGATGTGACTGTCCAAGCCAATGACCTTTTGCAAGGAGTGACAGTCCCTGCTGATCTTATCGTTGCCAATATTTTAGCGGACATCATTTTATTGATGATCCCTGATGCGTGGCGTCTATTGAAGCAAGAAGGCACCTTGATCGTTTCTGGGATTATTGAGACGAAAAAACAATTAGTGATCGATGCCATGATCGCACAAGGCTTTGAGATCGATCAATTGTTCAATCAAAAAGACTGGTATGCGATCGCCTTTAAAAAATCAGAGGTAGAGTAAGATGCAACGATATTTTTTACAGGAGCCTTATGAAGCAAAAGCGGTGTTTGCCGTTTCGGGAGAACCTTTCCACCATATGATCCGAGTGATGCGCATGACGCCCGGCACGAAAGTCGGTTTAGTCTTTGAGGATCATTTGGCGATCATCGCCAAGATCAAAGAGGCCGATGAAGAAACGGTTTACTTAGAGGAAGTCGAAAAAGAACAGCAGGACAAGGAATTGCCGCTGCAGGTCACGGTCGCTAGCGGCTACCCGAAAGGCGACAAGCTGGACCTGATCGTTCAAAAAGGCACGGAACTTGGGGCAGCAGCCTTTATCGGTTTTCCTGCGCAAACTTCGGTCGTGAAATGGGATCAAAAGAAGTTGCAGAAAAAGCAGCAGCGGCTGCAAAAAATCGCCCAAGAAGCGGCGGAGCAATCCCAACGGCAGATCGCACCAGCCATCACACTGCTGGATAACGCCAAAGCATTTTGGCAAAGCCTCAGTCAGTATGATGCGGTCCTAGTGGCTTATGAAGAATCAGCCAAGCAAGGAGAAGCAGCGATGCTGCTGCAAGTGATCACCGCATTGCCCGTTGGTAGCAAAGTTTTAGCGATCTTTGGCCCAGAAGGCGGTCTGACCCCCTACGAAATCGAAGAAGCCCAGGAAAACAACGCCAAATTATGCGGGTTAGGCCCTCGGATTTTACGAACAGAAACAGCACCGTTTTATTTTTTAAGTGCTGTCAGTGTGTTAACGGAATTAAAGAGGATGTGAGTTGATGAATAAGAACCAAGAAGCAATCAGTGTCCGTTTGTTGACGGCCGATCTGACCGACTGGGTCTTGAAGGATTTTATCAATCAATATAAGACGACCTTAAAGGAAGTCGTCGTTTTGCCTAGTGCCATTCGGCGGGCGAAAATCTTGGCACAAGGCTCTTCCCTACAAATCGGCGCAGTGATCGATTACCCCCTTGCCCAAGGAACACTGGCAAAGGTAGCGTTTGAAATCGGTCGGGCGTTTATGGAAGGTGCCGATTTTTTAGAAGTCTGGCTACCGGCTTCTTCCTTCATGGAAAATGATCGTGGCTTTGCAGAGTTGACCGAAACGATCCGCTCCTTGACCTTGACAGGAGGGGAGATCCGCTTAGCTGTACAGACCGAAATCATGAATGAATTGACGAAGATCCAAGTGGCACAGCGCTTGAAAGAAGAAGCTTGGCCAAAGATTGTGTTAGGACAAAAACAACCACTAGCAGAAGCATTGCATGACGTGAGCTTGTTTTCCTTAGATGGTGGCAGCCAACTGTCGATCCAGATCAATCCCGATACGGTCGATGAACAAGCTCTGGAATCATTACGAGCTGCCGGCGCCGAAAAAATCGGGCTCTCGTATCATGTTTTTGAAGAATTGCTTAAGGACCAGCCAGCACCCGATATGCTTTGAACAACAGCGATTGAAAAATAGCTGAAAAATTTGTATAATAATACTACTAAATAAGAACTGCAGGTTAGACAGGAGTCCCATGCTTAGAACGTTTGTCCGCAAGGCTTTGGGTGCGTGACGAGACGTTAACAGTGACTTCTGTCTGCCTTTTTGATAGCACAAAAAAGAAGAGCAGGAGGCGGAATGAATGGCAAAAGAAGTTATATTGACCGGGCCCAATGTCATCAAATTGGTCGCTCATTATATGAGTGAAGAACACGTTGCCTTTGTCCAAAAAGCATTAGACTATGCGACAGAAGCCCACAAAGAACAATTCCGTAAATCCGGCGAGCCTTACATTATTCATCCAATCCAAGTTGCGGGGATCTTGGCAGAATTGCAGATGGATCCTCATACCGTTGCAACAGGTTTTTTGCATGATGTCGTCGAAGATACTGATGTGACGCTAGCCGATCTGAAAGAAGAATTCGGTGCCGATGTAGCGATGCTAGTGGATGGCGTGACCAAGCTGGGTAAGATCAAGTACAAATCTCATGAAGAACAATTAGCAGAAAATCATCGGAAAATGTTGATCGCCATGGCGCAAGATTTACGGGTCATCATGGTCAAACTGGCTGACCGTTTACATAATATGCGTACGTTGAAACATCTGCGGGAAGACAAACAACGCCGTATCGCCCAAGAAACGATGGAAATCTATGCCCCATTGGCTCATCGTTTAGGGATCAGCCGCATCAAATGGGAATTAGAAGATATTTCTTTGCGTTACTTGAATCCACAGCAATATTACCGAATCGTGCATTTGATGCAGACCAAACGAGAGGAACGGGAATCCTACGTTTCCGAAACTGTGGAAGAGATTCGGATCGCTACGGAAGAACTAGATATCTATGCTGAGATCTATGGTCGACCAAAGCATATTTACTCGATCTATCGCAAAATGAAAGACCAAAAGAAACAGTTCAATGAAATTTATGATTTGTTGGCGATCCGAGTGATCGTTGACTCCATCAAAGATTGTTACGCGGTTTTGGGAACGATCCATACAAAATGGAAACCAATGCCAGGGCGGTTCAAGGACTATATCGCGATGCCAAAAGCCAACATGTACCAATCACTGCATACGACGGTTATTGGTCCAAAAGGCAATCCTGTCGAGATCCAAATTCGGACCCATGAAATGCATGAGATCGCTGAATTTGGGGTTGCTGCGCACTGGGCCTATAAAGAAGGCAAGACGGAAAAAGTCAAAGCCGACAAGATGACCCAACAAGTTGGTTGGTTCCGCGAAATCTTGGAACTACAAGACGAAAGCTATGATGCTTCTGAATTTATGGAAGGTGTCAAAGGCGATATTTTCAGCGACAAAGTCTATGTCTTTACGCCAAAAGGTGATGTGACGGAGTTGCCTCAAGGCTCCAGTCCACTGGATTTTGCCTATAGCATCCATACCGACATCGGTAACAAAACCACCGGCGCCAAGGTCAATGGCAAGATGGTCCAATTGGACTACAAGCTAAAAAATGGGGACATTATCGAGATCTTGACCTCACCAAATTCCTTTGGGCCAAGCCGCGACTGGGTCAAACTAGTGGCTACCAGCAAAGCGAAGAACAAAATCAAACGATTTTTTAAAGCCCAAGATCGTGATGAGAATATCATCAAAGGGCATGAGGCAGTGGTTCGTACTTTACAAGATATGGGCTTTGTGCCGAAAGAATTTTTGACGAAAAGCAAAATGGCGGAAGCTTGCGAACGGTTCAATTATCAAACAGAAGATGACTTGTTTGCCTCTGTCGGCTATGGGGAAGTCAGTCCCACGACCTTAGCCAACCGTTTGACCGAAGAAGAACGGCGGGAGAAACAAATCGAGAAGCAAAAACAGCAAGTCCAAGAGATGATCAATCAACCGGCGAAAAAAGAACCAGAAAAAATGAAGGTTCGTCACGAAGGCGGCATTGTCATTGAAGGGGTCGATAACTTGTTGATCCGCATCTCCCGCTGCTGCAATCCAGTCCCTGGAGATTCGATCGTCGGCTACATTACCAAAGGCCGGGGGATCTCGATCCACCGCAGCGATTGCCCCAATGTTCAAAACAAAGACGCCGCGAACCGTTTGATCGATGTTGAGTGGGAAGATGCCACCGACATCAACAAAGAATACGATGCCGATCTTGAGATCTACGGCTATGATCGTTCTGGGTTGCTCAATGATGTCTTACAGACAGTCAACACTGTCACGAAGCGCTTAGTGAGTGTCGAAGCCAAAACCAACAAAGACAAAATGGCAACGATCCGCATCACGGTGGCGATTCAGAATTTGACTCATTTGAAATCGATCGTTGATAAGATCAAGCAGATTCCAGATGTTTACAGCGTCAGACGTACGAAGGGATGAGAAAGAATGCGGGCAGTGATTCAGCGAGTCAGTCAAGCAAGTGTGTCGATTGAGGAGAATATCGTCGGTGCGATCCAACAAGGGTTTATGGTTTTATTGGGGATCACCCATGAGGATACAGGCGACGATGTGGCTTATCTCGTAAGAAAAATCAAGAATTTACGGGTTTTTGAAGACGAAGAGGGCAAAATGAATCGGTCACTGGAAAGCATAAACGGTTCCGTCTTGAGTATTTCACAGTTTACCCTCTATGGGGAGACTAAGAAAGGCAATCGCCCCAGCTTCATTCAAGCGGCACCGCCAAGTATTGCGATCCCGCTTTACGAAGCCTTTAATGAAGGCTTAAAGGCCGAAGGGATCACTGTTGCTACCGGGAAATTTGGCGCAGATATGCAAGTCGCCTTGGTCAATGATGGCCCGGTGACGATCGTGATCGATACGAAAGAAAAATAAGTGATACAAAACGAAGGATTTTCTCGCTGGGAAATAGTGAGAGAATTCCTTCGTTTTTTTATCCTCTCGAAAGCGCCAAGCGTTTTTGATGGACTCTATGTGAAATCTAAGTTGAAATCGGGAAATCTTACAAAACTGTTAGCAAAAATCCCATTCTTTTATTTGTTATTTAACATCTTTTTCTTGTTCTTTTATAAGGGTTTTTAAATGAAAATATCGTTTGCGCTCGTTTTTTAATGTTTCAAATTCGAAAAACGATCCTTTATTGCGATTGTTCTTAAGGGAGAAGTATGGAATAATTGTTAAAAAATAATGTCACTGGAGGAAATAACAATGAACTTTTGGCAGCGTGCATTAAAAAGTATCACCAGAAGAAAAGGGAAATCATTTATTTTATTTTTAGTTCTATTTATTTTAGGCAATGTGATCGCTGGTGCTGTAGCAATTCAACAATCCACTGCCAACGTGGAGCGTGAGACGAAACGCAAAATGGGGAACGTAGCTACGGTGGAAATGGATTGGGAAGGTTTTGAAAAAGACAACGCAGATGTTTCGGATGAAGAGCGGTCTCGAGAGGATTTTTATCCGAAACCACCAGCATTGGATGTTTATGAGCAAATCGGTCAGTTAAGCTATGTGAAATACTTTGATTACCAAAATCAAGCATGGTTAGAAACAACAAAATTGAAAGCCTATACGCCAGAGGATGGCTCGGTCGGCATGGGGGGCAACTATTTCACCTTGAAGGGTGGAAATTTGGTTGAGCCATTAGACATGCAAGAAGGCTTGATTCGCTTGGAGGAAGGCGAGGGATTGACAGAAAAAGATGTCAGTGAGTTGACGAACGCGGTATTGATCAGTAAAGAGATCGCAGAATTGAATAACCTGAGTGTCGGTGATCAATTGGTGTGGGATACACGGGCAGAAGTCATGATGGAAGAAGGCTCAAGCGAAGCAGTGAGTGACGATAGTGAGGATGCGACGGACGAAACAGCTGAAAGTGGCAATCGTGTCGCAACCTTTGATTATCCCGTGACCATTGCAGGGATCTTTTCTGTCGTTAAAAAGGATCAAAGCAATCAAGGCAATTCATCAGATCAGAGCAATTCTCAAAATAGTGATCAGATATGGCAAGTGATGGATCAAATCAACACCTTTTATGCTAGCAATAATTTAGTGCAAGATTTTAACAAATTGCAGTCTGAAAAGCTTTGGGGTCAAGAAGTGATCGAAGAAGAGTCAGACGCCTATTATCAGCCGATCTTTGTCCTAAATTCAACGGATGACGTCGAAGCCTTTAAACAAGAAGCCGGTGCCTTATTGCCCCAATACTATCGTGTCATTGCCAATACGGATCAATACGAGCAGATCGCCGGTGGCTTTACTCGTTTAGGGGTGATCGCAAATTACATCGTGATCATTGCATCGATCGCAACCATCTTTATCATTTCCTTAGTGGTCCTACTTTTCTTACGAGATCGGAAACAAGAATTAGGGATCTATCTCTCCTTGGGGGAAAGCCGCGGGAAAGTCATTGGACAGATCGTAATTGAAGTCTTGCTGGTTAGTTTAGCCGCACTGCTATTGTCATTAGTGACCGGGAACTTATTAGGTGGGGCCGTTTCAAATACTTTGATGCAAAACGATTGGATGAGCAATCAAAATGATATGGGCGGTGTTTATTCTGGCGGTTTGATGGCAGCTAATATTGATTACATGGATATCAAGAATGCCTATCAAGTGTCCTTCTCAGCCGGCTACATCATCACGTATCTGCTGTTAGGTCTAGGAACTGTCTTACTCTCAGCGATTTTACCGCTATTGTATATTTTGCGCCTGAATCCAAAGAAAATCATGATGTAGGAGGAACCAACGATGACTTTATTAGAAACCAAAGCAGTCGATTACTATTACCAAGACGGCGATCAGCGTCGCTATATACTGAAAGAGACTTCTGTTTCTTTTGAAAAAGGCCGATTTTATGCCATCTTAGGTCAATCTGGTTCGGGAAAAACGACGTTTTTGTCCTTGATCAGTGCACTGGATAGTCCGAAAAGTGGACAAGTACTTTATGAAGGCACCGATATCGAAAAAATCGGGCATGAGAATTACCGCCGCGACGACATCAGTATTATTTTCCAAAGCTATAATCTGATTCCTTATTTGAGTGCAGTCGAGAATGTCTTAGTGCCGATGGCAATCACGAAAAATCAGTTGCCTGACAATCAACGAGAAGTGGCGTACAATTTGCTGGATTATATTGGCATCACCAAGGAAAAAGCTGATCGGCTCGTCAATCAATTATCTGGTGGTGAACAACAACGGGTAGCGATCGCGCGGGCATTAGCCACCAATGTCGATATCATTTTAGCGGACGAACCAACCGGGAATTTGGATGAAGAAATGGAACAAGAGATCATCGATATCTTTAAGGAGCTGGCACACGTCCACAACAAATGTGTGATCGTCGTGACCCACGCCAATGAGATCGCCCAACAAGCAGATGAAGTCTTGTATTTACGTAAAGGTGTGTTGAGTAAGCATGAGTGATTTTTTATCAAATTTCAGCCCGGACAACTATGATGGCAAAAAGAAGCCTGCTGGCAATAGCGAGAAAAAAACCAACGAACCTGTCGGAGATCAAAATGCAAGCGGCGCTGAGCAAGCGAGCAAACCAGCGGAGCCAACGACGGTTCACCAATCAGAAGAGCCGACAGCTAGTGAGCCGATGAGTCGCTCGGCAGCCCGTCAACAAACACAGACGACTGAAGCAAAAGCAGCGAGTTCTTCGACGGAGAAGATAGCGTCAAAGGAACCAGTCAGCCGTTTTGGGAAAGAAGAAACGGAATTTGATCCGACCTACAAAAAGCGTCGGCAGAAAAAAATCTTGTTGATTGCCCTGTTGACCGCTTTGGCAGTTGCCGTGATCGGGATCGTCTACTATCAAATGACCCATGTCAAGGTGCCAGATTTCACTGCCCAAGATTTGTCAGAAGCGCGGACGTGGGGCGTGGAAGAAGGCGTCGCTATTAAAGTGGAGCAAGAATATGACTTTGACAAAGACGTCAACCAAGTAATCGACCAAAGTGTTGACCCTGACAAAAAGATCAAGAAAGGTGCCACACTGACACTGACGGCGAGTCTCGGGCCTGATCCTGAAGAACGCTTAGAGCTGCCAGATTTTTCAGCGATGCAAGTGACCGAAGCAAAAGAATGGATCGCCAGCAATAAAGCCGAGAACCTCTCTTTGATCGAACAATTTGACGACAACGTAGCAGCAGAAGCTTTTATTAAACAAGAGGCGGCCAACAAAGAGCTTGATTTAGCCGAATACAAACGCAAAGACCGTTTGAGTGTCTATTATTCAAAGGGCAAAGAAGTCTTTGAAAAAAATATTGAAGTACCTGATTTTACAGGCAAAGCCAAAAGTGAAGCTTCCGAATGGGCGAAAAAGAATGACTTGAAATACAAAGAAGAAACCGTCTTTTCTGACAGTGTCGCCCTAGACCTGGTGGTTTCACAAGAACCAGTCAAAGGCAGCAAACTTGCGAAAAAAGAAGAATTTGTGGTGAAGGTCTCAAAAGGCCAGGCTTTGACCGTTCCAGATTTTTCACAATACACGATCGAAGAAGCCCAAGGTCTAGAATCGAAGATCCCGCTGCAAGTCAGCACGGTCTATTCCGATCAAGTGGCGTATGGTAGTTTCTTGAGTCAGTCGGAGGAAGCAGGCAAAGAATACAGCGAAAGCGATACTTTGCCAACTGTCAAAGTCGTCTACTCATTAGGCCGACCGTATTTGAAAGACATCCGTTTCCAAGCAACGGAAGGCGACTTGCCAAAACTATTCTTTGATGAATACAAATCAAAAGGCGCCAATGTCTATTACGAAATCTACTATGTCGATTCGGCGGAACCGAAAGGAACCGTCGTTGAAATGAGCCGTTACGGCGAGTTTATTCCCTTAGAAACGTGGATCACTATCGGGATCAGTCGTGGCAATCTGCAAGGCAGTACCCAAACACCGCCGGCAGATGATGGCGGTGACGATACCGATGAACCGGTCAGTACCGCTGGTTCATCTACTGCCGAATAATCTCGCAACCAACACTTTTTCACACAGTATCAAAAGGTAAGCACCCTTCCTTGGAAGGGTGTTTTTACTTACTAATTGTAAAAAAAACACGAGCGAGCCGCTTGAAATCGCTGGATCGATAAAGTAAACTTGATGGTAACGATAAAAAATGGCTCCGCAGTGCCATCTATAGAAGGGACGAAACAAATGATAAAAAAATTACTCGCGAATGTTGGCAGCTATAAGAAGGACAGCTTGCTGACCCCTGTGTATGTAGCAGGAGAGGTTGCCTTAGATGTCATTATGCCCCTGATCATGGCCATGATGATCGACCAAGGGATCGAAAAAGGAGACGCCGGTGTGATTCTAAGAGATGGCGGCTTGCTTTTTTTATGTTCCTTGATCGCGTTACTTTTAGGAACACTTGGTGGACGAACCGCAGCGATCGCTTCGGCTGGTTTTGCCCGCAACCTGCGGCACAATCTGTTTCGCCGAATCCAAGATTTTTCCTTTTCAAACATTGACCGCTTTTCTTCCTCCAGTTTGATCACCCGCTTGACCACTGACGTGACCAACGTCCAAAATGCGTATCAAATGATTATTCGTATTCTGGTCCGCAGTCCGTTAGTTCTGATTTTCTCACTTGCAATGGTTAGCACCATCAGCCCAGAACTTATGACGATCTACTTAGTTGTTTTGCCGATCTTAGCGATTGGCCTTGCCTTAGTGATTCGTTTTGCCCACCCACTGTTTCTAAAAGTATTCCGCATTTATGACCGCTTGAATAATGTGGTACAAGAGAATTTACAAGGGGTTCGTGTCGTGAAATCGTATGTCCGGGAAGAACAGCAAGAAGAACTGTTTGGCGAAGTGTCCACCGATGTTTATCGGAATTTCACGCTGGCGCAACGGATCGTTTCCTTTAATATGCCATTGATGCAATTTGCAGTCTATACATGTATGCTACTCTTGTCATGGTTTGGTGCCCAGCTGATCGTGGAACAAAGTAGCCTGACGACGGGTGAATTAGTCAGCATGTTCAACTACACGATGCAGATTTTGATGAGCTTGATGATGATGTCGATGGCTTTCGTGCAGATTTTGATCGCACGAACGTCGGCAGAACGGGTCGTGGAAGTATTAGATGAAGAAAGTGACTTGAAAAATCCCGCCGATCCGGTCAAAGAGATCAAAGACGGCTCCATCGTTTTTGAAAATGTTGGCTTTAGTTACGCCAATGACAAAAATAAGTTGGCGCTGACGGATGCGAATCTACACATCGAATCCGGTGAAGTCATTGGAATCATTGGTGGAACCGGGAGTGGGAAATCCACCCTCGTCCAGCTGATCCCGCGCTTATATGATGTGATTGAAGGGCGTGTCATCGTCGGCGGTCATGATGTTCGCGACTATGATTTAGAAGCATTGCGGGACCAAGTAAGTATGGTCTTGCAAAACAACGTACTCTTTAGCGGCACTATTAACGACAATTTGCGTTGGGGCAATGAAGAGGCATCGGATGAAGAGATCCAGCGCGTGGCAACGATCGCACAAGCCGATCCCTTTATTCAAGAGTTTCCTGACAAGTATGAAACACAGATTTCGCAAGGAGGAAACAATGTTTCCGGTGGGCAAAAACAACGGTTGACGATTGCTCGCGCCTTGCTGAAGAAACCGAAAATCTTGATTCTCGATGATTCTACTAGTGCCGTCGACACCAAAACCGATCGCAGTATCCGCGAAGGCTTGAAACGAGAAATTCCGGGAACGACGACGATCATTATTTCTCAACGGATCAACTCGATCGAAGACGCCGACCGGATCATCGTAATGGATGATGGAAAAATCAACGGCATCGGTACCCACGAAGAATTGTTGGCAAACAATGCCATCTATCAAGAAGTGTACCATTCGCAGCAGAAAGGATTTGGTGAAGGTGAAGAATAGACAAGCAGCAAATCCCAAGCGCACATTGAAACGTTTATTGCGAACGATGTTTGGCGACTACAAAGGACAACTCCTGTTCGTCGTGGTCATGATCTTGTTAAGTGCCTTTGCCAACGTACGCGGTTCGTTGTTTTTACAAGTCGTGATCGACGATCATATCACACCCCTCTTAGGGCAAGTCCATCCTGATTTTGGCGGCTTGTTTCGGGCGATCGTTCAAATGGCGATCATCTACCTGATTGGAATCTTGGCCGCACTGACCTATAACTTTATGATGGTCAAAATCAGTGAAGGGACACAGAAAAAAATCCGGGACCAAATGTTCACGCATATGCAGTCTCTGCCCGTCGGCTACTTTGATGCCCGCTCAGATGGCGACATCATGAGCCATTTTACTAATGATACGGATACGTTGCGTCAAATGATCTCTCAAAGTATTCCGAACTTGATGATGGCGGCAGTGACCTTTTGTTCCGTCTTTATCGCCATGTTCTCCATCAGTGTCCCATTGACTCTGTTCGTGATGCTGTCGGTTATTTTGATGCTAAATGTGATCCGCATCATTTCTCGCCGCAGCGGCCGCTTCTTTGGCGCCCAGCAACGAGATTTAGGCGCTGTCAACGGGTATATCGAAGAAATGATGCACGGGCAAAAGGTCGTCAAGATCTTCAATCATGAAAAGATCGTCATGGAAGAATTTGATGCCTTAAATGACCAACTACAAGAAAGTGCCACTAAAGCCAATGTCAATGCCAATACCTTGATGCCGATCATGATGAACTTACTGAATGTCCAATATGTCTTGATCGCCATCATTGGTGGCCTGTTTGCCATCAATGGTGTTTCTGGACTAACGGTCGGGATGATCGCTTCTTTCTTGCAACTGAGCCGTTCATTGAATGGTCCCATCAGCCAAGTGTCACAACAAATCAACTTTGTGATCATGGCGTTAGCCGGTGCTGAGCGAATTTTCAACCTATTAGATGAAACGCCAGAAATCGATCATGGCTACGTCACACTGGTCAATGCCAAATGGTCCCAAGGTCAGCTAGTTGAAACCAAAGAACGAACTGGCACGTGGGCGTGGAAACATCCCCACGAGGATGGAACCATTACCTATACGGAAGTGACGGGAGACGTGCGGTTTGAAGACGTTGATTTTGGTTATGTCGACAATCAACTGGTCTTACAGGATATCAATCTTTATGCAGAACCCGGACAAAAAGTTGCCTTTGTCGGTGCCACAGGTGCTGGTAAGACAACGATCACCAATCTGATCAATCGATTCTACAATATCCAAGATGGGAAGATTCGCTATGATGGTATCAATATAGAAAAAATCCATCTGGAATCCCTGCGCCGCTCCTTAGGGATCGTTTTGCAAGACACCCATTTGTTTACTGGAACGATTCGCGAGAATATTCGCTTTGGGAAACTGGATGCTAGTGATGAAGAAGTGCTGGCAGCGGCGAAGCTAGCCAATGCCGACATGTTTATCAATCATTTGCCAGAAAAATACGATACCGTGATCACGGGAGATGGCGAAGGACTTTCCCAAGGGCAACGGCAGCTGTTGGCCATTGCTCGCGCAGCGATTGCTGATCCACCAGTGATGATCTTAGACGAGGCCACCTCAAGTATCGACACCCGTACAGAGCGGATCGTCCAATCAGGGATGGACCGTTTGATGTCTGGACGGACCGTGTTTGTGATCGCCCACCGATTGTCTACGATCCAAAACTCCGATGTCATCATGGTAATGGATCATGGCCGCATCATTGAGCGGGGGACCCATGAAACACTATTGGCTGAAAAAGGCACCTATTATCAGCTATATACTGGAAAAATCGAATTGGATTGATCCTGCCACTGCTATGGCTCAAAGTTGGAGCAGTTGGAGAGTAACCTATTTTCCCACTATTTGCAACGACCGATTGGCAATAAGCCAATCGGTTTTTTTGCGCAGCTCGAAAAAATGGTATACTGTCACTGAGACAGCTGCACAATGGCGGCTGCACGTAAGCAGTTGTGCTGCGAAAAATGGATTCCATGAGGTGAAAACATGAAATTAGCATTGGCAAAGATCGTTTTAGAAGAAGAATGGTATGAGGTGGTCCAATCGGAAAAAGGAATGGTTTATTTTGGTCGACAGCAGGATCATCATGAGTTACTCAAGTTCTTTCCGCTGGCTGAAATCAGTGATACAGCTGACCTTGATCCAGTAATTGAAGCGCAGCTGCAAGCTTATTTTGCAGGGGAACCAGTGACATTTACTTTTGCGTTTGATTTTGTCGGGACGCCGTTTCAACAAACCGTTTGGCAAGCACTGACCCAAATTCCTTATGGACAAACGACTACGTACAGTGACTTGGCGCTGCGCATCCAACGTCCGACCGCTGTTCGAGCTGTCGCCAATGCAGTGGGGCGTAACCCGATGATGATCGTGGTTCCTTGTCATCGTGTGTTAGGAAAAAACGGCCGCTTGACGGGGTATCGGGGCGGGTTAGCAACCAAACGCCGATTACTGCAACTGGAAGGGATTCCTTTTAAAGAATAGATGAAGCAAATTGTTTATAGTAAAAAATACTAAAAAGCAATTTCATTTCCTTATTTCTCTGGTATAATAAAATTGATTCCGGTTACAAGAAGGGGTGGAGGAAATGAACATCGTTGAATTACAAAATGGTTCTGATATTCGGGGAATTGCGATCGCCACTGAAAAAGAACAGGTGACACTGACGGAGCAAGCGGTCCGGCAAGTTGCTTCAGGCTTGCGCAGCTGGTTGGCAACAAAGGGCAGCGGACCTTTTCGCGTGGCAGTCGGTCGTGACAGTCGCTTGAGTGGCGAAGCACTGCAAGAAGTGTTGATGGCACAGCTGCAGCAAGAAGGCGTGGTAGTGATCGATTGTGGCTTGGCAACGACACCAGCCATGTTTATGAGTACACAATTTGAAGATTTTGACTGTGATGCCGGTGTGATGCTGACAGCGAGTCATTTGCCTTATTACTTTAATGGAATAAAAATTTTCAGCCGCCAAGGCGGTGCCGAAAAATCCGATATCCACTATATTTTGACCCACAATACCGTTCATGAGGCAGCGGAAAAAGGAAGCTATCAGCAAAAAGACCTGCTGACGCCTTATGCCCAAGATCTGCTGCAAAAAATCCGCCAAGGGATGGGAACTAATACCGAAAAACCTTTGGCTGGATTAAAGATCATTGTTGATGCAGGCAATGGTGCCGGCGGCTTTTTTGCTGAAAAGGTGTTGCTGCCACTAGGGGCAGATACGAATGGCTCGCAATTTTTAGAACCAGATGGGCATTTTCCTAACCATATTCCCAATCCAGACAATAAAGAGGCGATGGCGAGTATCCGTGAAGCCGTCTTACGAGAACAAGCCGATCTAGGCATTATTTTCGATACCGATGTCGACCGTTCAGCCGTCGTGACCAAAAGCGGTGAGCCATTGAACCGCAACAATATGATCGCTGTATTAAGCAAGATCATCTTAGCGGAACACCCTGGCACACGTATCGTCACCAATTCGCCAACCTCCAATCATTTAAAAACCTTTATCGAAGCACTGGGGGGACAGCAAGTACGCTATATTTCTGGCTATCGTAATGTGATCAACAAAGCGATCGAACTGAATGAAGCAGGACTGGACACACAGTTAGCCATCGAAACCAGCGGGCATGCCGCGTTTAAAGAAAATTTCTTTTTAGATGACGGGGCGTACGTGATCGCCAAGCTCTTGATGATGCTGCCACAATTACAACAGCAAGGCACGACACTGGATGAGCTGATCGCAGCATTGCAACAACCCGCTGAGACCCAAGAATTGCGCTTTGCGATCCAACAAGCCGACTATCAAGACTATGGTCGCCAAGTGATCGCTAATTTAGCCAATCATTTGATTCCAGGCTGGCAGATCGATCCAGAAAACGAGGAAGGCATTCGTATCAATCTAACGGGTCCCTATGGTCAAGGCTGGTTCTTGCTACGAATGAGCCTGCACGAACCATTGCTCGTGCTGCAGATTGAAAATGACGAAGCAGGTCATCTACCGGCAGTCGTTCAAGCAATCGGTCGCTTCCTATCGCAGTATGAAGCCATCGATCAAAGCAAGCTGACACAGTTTTTAGCACAGCAACCAAAAATTTGAAGAAAAGCAGGGAACTAAAATGGTGATTTTGATGCTGCTGATCATGGCAGTGACATATGGTGTGAATTTTTTCTTGTTTCGTTACTTGAACAAACGACCAAAAATCGATGTCGTTGAACGGTTATCGATGTTATTAGGTGTCAACATGAGTGTGCTTTTTTTCGATGGGATCTTATTGTTTATCGGTAAATTACTGATCGAGACGGTAGAGATCATCGAATAACCCAATAGACGTTTTTGCTTTGCCTCGCCACTGGCTTCTACCGTCAGTGGCGAGGTTTTTTAGGGTTTGCTAAAAACGGCGATTAATGTTCGCATTCGTTTTTGATATTTGATAAAGTAAAGAGGAGAAAATTACGCAAAGTGAGGGAATTCACGGATATGGCAAAAATAATGGTAGTAGAAGATGAAGCGGTGATTCGCCAACTAATTATCGAAGAACTAGAAAAATGGCAGTTTGAGACCTTTGGCACCACGGATTTCCATCAAGTGTTGACTGACTTTGAAGAACAAGAGCCCCAACTGATTTTACTGGATATCAACTTGCCGGTTTTTGATGGCTACTATTGGTGTCAAAAAATCCGCGAAGCTTCCAAAGTACCAATCATTTTTATTTCTAGCCGCAACACCAATATGGATATGATCATGGCCATGAATATGGGAGCGGACGATTTTGTGACAAAACCTTTTGAGATCGACGTTCTGATTGCAAAAATCAATGCCTTATTGCGCCGTTCCTACAACTATGTAGAAAGCAGCAGCGAGACGTTAGTGCATAACGGTTTGACCCTCAATATCGACAACAGCAGCATGTATATCAATGGCGAAAGCATCGATCTTAGCAAAAACGAATACCGCCTGCTGTATATTTTGATGAAAAATCACGGCAAGATTTTAAGTCGGGAAAAACTCTTGCGGGCCTTATGGGATGACGAGCGTTTTGTAGATGACAATACCTTGACGGTCAATATCAATCGTTTGCGACGAAAAATCGAACAAGCGGGGATGAATGGCTACATTGAAACCAAGGTTGGTCAAGGGTATATCGTACCATGACAAAGTGGCGGGTTTTGCGCAGTTTTTTGAAAGATCGTTGGCTGCTGTTTATTGGCTGGCTGGTCTTTTTCGTGTTGACGGTCTTAGTTTTTTGGCTGACTCCTCATTCCCCAATGGATTGGGGCACAGTCGGGTATCTCTTTTTGATGCAAAGTGTCTTGATGGTGTTCTTTTTAGCAATCAGCTACTTGTCTAAGCGGCGCTTTTGGCAAAAAATCACCCCCAAGCCCGGAGACAGCTTGCTGCAAAACTACTTGCAAGGAGCACGCTCGGCAGAAGAAGAACGGATCGAATCCTACATCAATCAGTTGATCCGAGAGCACCAAGAATTGATGCAGCAAGTGGTCAGCAATCAAGAAGAGCAAAAGGAATACATCGATTCGTGGGTCCATGAAATCAAAGTCCCGTTAGCCGCCTCGCGGTTACTGCTGCATTCGATCGAATTTGATATTCCTGATGAAAAATTTATCTTACTAGAAAATGAATTGAACCGTATGAATGAATACGTCGAGCAAGTCTTGTACGTCGCCCGTTTGGATAGCTTTTCAAAAGATTATCTGGTCCAAGAAATTTCATTGAAAGCCGTCGTTCAGCCGGTTTTGCGCAGTCAGGCCAATTATTTTATCCAAAAGAACTTGCATTATGCTGTTGAAGGCGAGGACCAGCAAGTGTTGACCGATGAAAAATGGCTCGGCTTTATCTTTCGCCAACTGGTCAGCAATGCTGTGAAGTACACACCACAAAATGGACAGCTGACGATTCGGATCGAAAAAGATGCCCAAGGGACCTATCTCCACTTGCAAGATAGTGGGATCGGCATTCCTAAAGAAGATATGCGGCGCATCTTTGATAAAGGCTTTACGGGCGAAAATGGGCGCCAAACGGACACCCACTCGACGGGATTGGGGCTCTTTTTAGCGAAAAGTTTAGCGAAGGAATTAGGCATCGAGCTAACGGCTTCGTCGACGGTTGGAAAAGGAACCACCATGACGCTGTTCTTCCCGTTACTAAGTTATTATGAGGAAAAACGCTAATCTGCTTTTTTTCGAGTATCTTTTTGTGTTTATTGACAAAAATCACTTGTCCCTAGAACGTTTTCACTGATACACTAAAGCCTGTGTTTAAAATTGAATGGTAAGGATGAATGAAATGGAGATACTCGTTGCATTAGTACCAATGTTTGCTTGGGGCAGCATTGGTTTGGTAAGTGCCAAACTTGGCGGGGATGCGAACCAGCAAACGCTAGGAATGACGATTGGTGCCTTTTTCTTTTCTCTGGTCGTATTTTTTGTGACGATGCCAGTGATTGATGGAAAGGTGATTTTGATCGGTCTTTTGTCTGGGCTCTTTTGGTCCGTCGGTCAAAACGGTCAATTCCATGGTATGAAATATTTAGGTGTGTCTGTTGGACTGCCACTTTCAACCGGCATGCAGCTAATTTTAAATACGGTCGCCGGTGCATTGTTTTTTGCGGAATGGACCCAGACCCGCGATTATGCATTAGGTGTTAGCGCATTGATCTTGTTGGTGATCGGGGCGTATCTGACCGCTCGCCAAGATGGCGAAAGTCCGGTAGAAGCCGGCAGCAAGATGCTTGATTTTCCTAAAGGATTTCGGGCCTTGATCTCATCAACGATCGGTTACGGCGCCTATACGATTTTGATTACTTGGGCAGGATTGGATCCGCTAGCGATCATTTTGCCGCAAAGTATCGGAATGCTGATCGGAGCTAGTCTGTTTGCTTTAAGAAAGACGAAGGTCGATCGTTTTGTAGGAAAAAATACTTTGTCAGGGTTGTTATGGGGCATCGGCAATGTCTGCATGCTGATCACGGTTCAGCAAGTCGGATTAGCGGTGGGCTTCTCATTGTCACAGATGGGGATCATCATTTCAACGCTAGGCGGGATTTTTATTCTCGGCGAAAAGAAAACCAAGAAAGAACTGCGGTATGTGGTGATTGGTTGTCTGCTGGTGATTATCGGCGGTGTTTTGCTAGGGTATATGAAAGCAACATAAACGTATATGTTTGAGGAGGAATTATGGATTTATTTCGAAAAAAAGTCATACAACGGGAAAGTGTGACGAATTTAAAAAAAGAGTTGAAGTTAAAAGATTTGATTATGTTGGGGATCGGCGCCATTATCGGCACAGGTATCTTTGTTGTTACAGGGACTGCTTCTGCTGAATATGCCGGACCGGCATTGATTCTTTCCTTTGTTGTAGCTGGTATCGTTGTTGTGTTATCAGGGCTTTCTTTTGCGGAATTTGCTTCTCGGATCCCTGTTTTAGGGGGCGCCTACTCGTATTTATATGTCGTTTTTGGTGAATTTACCGCGTGGCTGGCAGGCTGGTTTTTGATTTGCGAGTTCTTATTGGCCGTTTCTTCGGTGGCATCTGGCTGGTCAGGCTATGTGCAAGGCTTTTTGGCCAGTGCGGATATCCATTTACCAACCGCTTTGACTGGCGGTTATGACCCAAGCAAAGGGACCTACATTGATTTGATCGCTGGTTTAGTCATTATTTTTGTAACCTTATGGGTTAGCCAAGAAGCGAAAAAAGCGTTACGTTTGAACAATGCCATGGTATGGGTGAAATTCGGCGTGATCGTCTTGTTTATCGTCTTTGGTGCTTTTTTCGTGGAACCAGACAACTGGCAGCCTTTTATGCCCTTTGGGTTTTCAGGCGTCTTTAATGGTGCAGCGTTAGTCTTCTTTGCTTTTCTTGGCTTCGATGCTGTCGCAATGGCGGCGGAAGAAGTCGAAGATGCCAAGAAAAATGTCCCTCGGGGGATCATTGGTTCGATTGCGATCGCAACGGTACTGTACATCGTTGTTACCCTGATCATGACAGGGATCGTGCCGTTTGCTGAATTAGGAGTCAATGATCCGGTGGCTTTTGCTATGCGTTATGTCGGTCATGGGGTTGTCGGATCAATCATTTCCGTAGGGGCGATCTTGACCTTATTAACAGTGACGATCGCTATGATGTACTCCTTGGCGCGTCTGTTATATGCCATCAGTAAAGATGGGTTATTGCCAAAAGCCATGCAAGCCATCGATCCAAAACATCAAACACCAAAGAAAGCGACCTATATCGCCGGTGTTTTTGCTTTCTTCTTTGCAGCAGCTTTCCCATTGAATATCTTAGCAGAATTGACCAACATTGCGGCATTGTCGTATATGATCTTGATGTCCTTAGGGATCATCAAGCTGCGGAAGATGATGGGCCCCCCTGCTAAAGGCGAATTCAAAGTACCACTGGTACCGTTATTGCCTTTGTTGTCCGTTGCCAGCTGTCTCTTCTTGATGACACGCCTGAAAACGGCGACTTGGATCGTTTTTGGGATCTCCTTAGTGATCGGAATCGCGATCTATTTTGTATATGGCTATCGTAACAGCGAATTAAATGAGAACATTGACGAATAGGATTGTGAAAAGGCAAAGACCCGGATGCGGTCTTTGTCTTTTTTGTGTAAATATAGCCGAGCTTCCTATAAGCAGCGTTTTAGGAGGCTTTTTTTGTTATTCAAATAGTGGCCATTTCTGGTGCTGCTCATTGCAACGACAGTCTTTCTTGATCAAACGTCCTCTATGAATCTGCTTTTTTTGAGAAATTTTCCAAATGACAGATTCACTAAAGGTTCATCCAGTATGCTTTTGTTAGAGAAAAAAAGAGAGGATGTTGGCAATTGAATTATATGAAACGGGCATGGCTGAGTGTGACGAGAAAGCGAGGAAAATCTGCAATATTGTTTGCTGTTATTCTAATTTTAGGAAATGTGATCGCTGGCGCAATTGCGGTCAATCAGTCGACTCAAAATGTCGAAAAGCAGATCAAAAACCAATTAGGCTCACTGGCAACGATCGATATCGACTATGAAGCCTTGATGGCAAATAGTGAGGGCGGCGCAAGTATGGAGGAGATTCAGCCGCTGCCGGAGGAGCTGATCAAACAAATTGGCGAGCGCTCGGAAGTCAAACAGTATGACTATTTGCGAGAAGCATCGATTGCTGTTGAAAACTTCAAACCTTATCGTTTTAGTCCTCAAGAAGATGATGACAATGTCATGATCGTTGGGGGCATGCTTTCCTTGATCCATTTAGCAGGAACCAATCTCTTAAAGCCGCTAGACTTTGAAGAAGGCACGGTGAATTTAACACAGGGACGCTTCTTCACTGAAGAGGAACAGCGTACCGGAAAACGTGTGGGGTTGATTTCTGAAGAGTTGGCTCAGGAAAACGGCTTAGTCGTTGGTGACACCATGGTCTTAGATGGACAGTTTATCGACTATTCATCTGGTGAGGAGCCAGAGAAACAAAAAGGCAATGATTACCCAATTGAAATCGTCGGGATCTTTAAAAACACAAATTTAGAAAAAGCGAATGAAAAAAATGATAATTCGAGTTCGTCCTTTTTTGATGATAGTCCCTTCAATCGGATCTATATGCCAAATGATGCTGTGAAAACGATTGTTGAAGAGGAACGTGTGGGGCGACAAGCGGCGTTTCCAGCGACAGACCCCGGTTCTGACGAGGATTTCTTTACCCCGCAATTTATTTTGAATCAACCAGAAGATGCAGAACAATTCAAACAAGAGGTGACACCACTCTTGCCAAATGGCTATAAGGTCAATGCTTCTACGGATGAGTATGACCGTGTGGGAACCAGTATGAATCGCTTATCACAAATTTCCTCGTATGTCGTAGTGATTGCGGTGATTGCTTCCTTGATTATTATCTCCTTGATTATTGTGTTGTTTACCCGAGATCGTAAATATGAATTAGGCATCTACCTTTCGTTAGGAGAACGTCGGAAATACGTGTTTGCACAAATCGTGATCGAACTCCTGCTGATTGGTATCAGTGCGATGTTGATTTCCTTAGTCACCGGCAACATGCTGGGCAAGATGGTTTCTGAATCTTTGTTAGCCAGCAGTATGCTAGAGGCAAACCAGGCAGGGATGGAACAATTCTTTGCGGGTGCACCGAAAATCGACCAAGCGACGATCAACGAGGCGTTTCGCGTTCAATATACCTTATCTTATGTGATCGCCTTTTTAGCGACTGGGATCGTGACGATCTTGCTTTCGGCAGTGGTGCCGCTGTTGTATATTTTACGGTTGAATCCGAAAAAAATCATGCTGTAAGGAGCGATGAACATGGCAATTTTAGAAACAAAAGACATGACGTATTACTACCAAGATGGCGAGAATCGCCGGAAAATTTTAGATAAAACCAATATCTCCTTTGAAAAAGGTAAATTTTACACGATCTTAGGAAAATCAGGCTCAGGAAAGACCACTTTTCTTTCCTTGATCAGTGCATTGGATCAGCCAACCGATGGGGAAGTGTTTTTTGAAGAAAAAAATATCAAAACGATCGGTTATGAAGAATATCGCCGCAACAAGATCAGTTTGATTTTTCAAAGTTACAACTTGATCCCTTATTTGACGGCTTTAGAAAACGTCCTTGTTTCAATGGCGATTTCAGACAACAAACTACCAGATCAGCACGATCAAATTGCGTATCGTTTGCTGGACTATATCGGCATCAATTCCACGAAAGCCGATCGTTTCGTCAATCAGCTTTCCGGTGGGGAACAGCAGCGGGTCGCCATCGCTCGTGCTTTAGCGACCAACGTTGATATCATTTTAGCCGATGAACCTACCGGGAATTTGGATGAAGGCATGGAACAAGAAATCGTGGATATTTTTAAAGAACTAGCGGCGATCCACAACAAGTGCATCATCGTAGTGACCCATTCGACTGAGATCGCCAAGCAGTCAGATCAGACATTTTATTTAAAAAAAGGTGCGTTGACAGCCTATGAGTGATTTTTTATCGAAGTTTGAAGAAGAACCGAAAGAGCCAGACAAGGAATCAGCTACAGCTAAAGCACCTTCTTCCCGTGCTTCCCGCAAAGAAAAAGGTTCAGCTTCTTTAGAAGAGGGGATCGAACACGATCCCTCCTTCAAAAAGAAGCGGCGGAAAAAACGACTGCTAGGGTTAGCTGCCCTGCTCGGACTCCTTATATTCAGCGGCTTTTTATTTTTCCAGTTGGCGTATGTCCGGTTGGATAACTTTATGGACAAAGAGATCTCAGAGGTCAGGGAATGGGCGGCGGAACATGATCTTGCGGTTGCTGTCACACCAGCCTATAATGAAGCCCCAGCCAATCAAGTGATTGCCCAAGAAGAAGCTGCCAGAAGCCGAGTCAGAAAAAGAAGCACGTTGCATCTAACGGTTAGCCAAGGACCAGATCCAGAAGAGAAATTGGCGTTGCCAGACTTTATGGAAATGACCAGGGACGAGGCAGCAGAGTGGATCGAAAAAAATCAAGCCAGCAATTTGACGATCGTCGATGAATACCACGATGAGATCGAGGAAAAAGCACCGATTCGAGTAGAATTTACCAATAAGGAAGTCTCGCGAGAAAACTATCATCGTCGAGATGTCGGACGAGTCTTTTATTCAAAAGGCGAAGAAACCTTTGAAAAAGATATTGAGGTACCTGACTTTAAGGATAAAACCCGTTCAGAGGTAGAAACATGGGGGAAAGTCCATGAGCTGGACCTAGAAGTCAAAGAACAGGCTTCAGACACTGTGGAAGAAGGCAAAGTCATTGAACAAAGCGTGGCACCAAAAGAAAAAATCGCGAAACGGGATGCGTTTCAAGTAACGATTTCCCTAGGAAAAGGAGTCACCGTACCGGACTTTTCAACGATTTTACCAGATGATGCCCAAGACGCTGTTGAGGGCGTCAATGTACGGGTGCGGATGCAGTTTACTCAGAGTCTGGCTTACGGACAGCTGATTTCCCAAAGCGAGTCCGCCGGGACAGTCCTGACTAGCAAAGATGACCAAGGGATTGACGTCGTCTACTCCGCAGGTCAACCGTATATCAGAGATTATCGTCGAGGAGAATACCTTGAAGGAGATCTGCAAAAGCTTTTCTTTGATGAATTCCGTTCAAAAGGGGCGAACATCAGCTATCAAGTCCGTTACGTCAACTCAGCAGAACCCTACGGAACGATCGTGGGGATGAGCAAGTTCAATCAGTTTCTGCCGTTAGAAGATACGATCACCTTTGATATCAGTTTAGGCAATCAGACAGCCCCAGCGGCATCTGATCCTGAATAGTCGCTTTATTTTTTTAGTCAACCTGCAAAAGGAGGAAACCCATGCGTCATCAAGAGAATTTTCAAGAACTTAGGAAAAAGCTGTTTGTCTTTTTACTAAGCGGTATGGTAGCATTGTTGCTACACATGTGGATTCATCAATCAAGTGTACACATGCGGATCGTTTCAACAGAACGTTTTATTGGAGAACAATTGGAATGATCCTACAGGAATGATTGTGCTTACCGAAAAGTGATTGAAAAAAGAAATGATGAGTGTAAAAGGGGGACTGACCGATGCGGATCTTATTCGTAGAAGATGAGCCATCGATCGCAGAAGCGGTTGCCAGCTTATTGAAGAAACACCATTATTCCGTTGATTTGGCCTTTGACGGCGAAACCGGATTAGATTATGCTACGAGTGGTGTATATGACATTCTCGTTTTGGATATCATGCTGCCTAAAATCGATGGAATCACATTGCTAAAGACGTTACGCAAGCAAAACATCCGGACGCCGATCATTATGTTGACGGCCAAAAGCGAAGTCGATGACAAAGTGCTTGGCTTAGATGCAGGAGCCGATGATTATTTGACGAAGCCTTTTCAAATGAAAGAGCTGCTGGCGCGGATCCGTTCGCTAGGTAGAAGAAAAGACTTGGATTACCAAGAAGACCAGTTAGCCTTTGGCAATGTGGTCTTGGCGCGTAATGAGCTGCAGTTGGCTACGAAGACCAATCAAGTGGTGCTGTCACCAAAAGAAATGAAACTGATGGAGCTATTTTTAGCCAGACCTAAAGTGATTTTATCAAAAGAAACCATCATCAATAAGATTTGGGGCTTTGATCCCGATGTGGAAGAAAACCGTGTTGAGATCTATGTATCTTTGCTGCGAAAAAAACTGACGCTGCTAGAAGCGGATATCGGCATTCGTACGATCCGCAATGCCGGGTACATTTTGCAGAGCAAGGAGCCGCCATGTTAAAAAAATTGCGAAATAAAATGCTATGGTTCAATATGGCATTGACCTCGATTATTGTCTTAGGTGCCTTTACCTTTATCTATATTTTGAATGCCACGCAAATCGAAAATGAGATTCAATCACTAATCTCGCAAGAAGCAAATAGTTTAGGTGCGGCACCTCTAGAGGAGGACGAAATAAGGCAATCACTAATCGATCCAGAATATCCAATGATTTTGACCGTCATCAATAGTACCAGCGATCTCAGAGAAATTGGCTTAGTTGTCAGCGATCAAGTCGACGTTGAGATCCAAAGTGATGATGAGGGTGTCGATGAGAGCGAACTGTATGGCGCTTTGGTCGATACAGCAACGAAGCAAGGAGCAGTACCAAACGAGGTGAAGTTGAATGATCGTTATTGGCGCTATTCCCTCTTTTTGGTGGCTTCTTTCAGCCATTATTCCATCAATAATGAGTCAATGGGAATGTACTCCACCAGTATCAATAGCTATGAGCCATATTACCAAGTAATGTTTTTTGATGTCACCGATTATAAGACCAGTCTGAGAAATCTAAGAAACACGCTTTTGCTCATCGGCGTTTTAGCTTTAGCCAGTATCTATATCGCTAGTTTTTACGTCGCCAATCGAGCCTTGCGACCAGTTGAACTGGCTTGGCGCAAACAAAAAGAGTTTGTTTCTAACGCTTCCCATGAGTTGAAAACACCACTGGCAATCATTCAAGTTAATGCCGAAGTATTAGCTGGCAGTCCAGAAGAAACCTTGGAAAGCCAAATGAAATGGCTGGAAAACATTCAGTTAGGTTCCGAACGGATGGATGAGCTAGTGAATAGCTTACTGCTATTGACCAAATTCGAAAGTGCCGAGCAAGAAGTCGTGCGTTCGGTGATTGATGCCAGTCAAGTCGTGCAAAGTGTTTATCAAAGCATGGAGGCCATTGCGCTGGAAAAAGGGATCCACTATCAGGAACAGATCGCTAAACAGGTGAGCCTTGAAAGCAATGAGCAAGCCTTGCGGCAATTGACCATGATATTGGTAGATAATGCCTTGAAATACACGCCCGCTGGAGAAACCGTCACAGTGGCACTCGTTGAACGCCAACGAAAAACGGTGCTGCAAGTCTCCAACAGTGGTTGTCCGATCCCAGAAGAAACAATTCCCTATGTCTTTGACCGCTTCTACCGCGGGGATCCTTCTCGCAACCATCAAGACGGTGGCTATGGGTTAGGTTTAGCCATCGCCAAAGCCATCACAGAAATGTTGCAGGCGCAAATCAGTTTGACGGTGGATCAAGACGGCGTCAATCACTTTGAAGTTTCATTTCATTGAGATTGGATCGCTGCTTCACTTAAATAAAATTTTTCGAAAAAAGAGGACTCCATGAATGGAAGTCCTCTTTTGATAGGTGAAATTTACTTGTTGCTAGTTAAATCCAATAAGCGGTCTTTCAAGTCTTCTTCTAGATGACCCAATTCCACTTCGGCAGCCCGACGTTTTTCTTTTCCTTCTTTTTGGATCCGTAATGTTTCTTGGATCGTTTCCACAAGGTCGTTTTGTGTTTTTTGCAATGTTTCGATGTCGACGATGCCGCGCTCGTTTTCTTTCGCTGTTTCAATAGCAGAAACTTTCAACATTTCTGAGTTTTTCTTCAATAGATCATTGGTGGTCTCAGAAACTTGACGCTGTGCCGTAACTGCATCTTTTTGACGCAATAAAGTCAAGGCAATCACTACTTGGTTTTTCCACAGTGGGATCGCTGTATTGACAGAAGCTTGGATTTTTTCTGCTAACGCTTGGTTCGTGTTTTGGATCAGGCGAATTTGTGGTGCCTGTTGGATCGTGATTTGGCGGGCCAAACGCAAGTCATGGGTCCGTTTGTCTAAACGATCTAGGAATTGCGTATAATCGTTGGCGATCTGTACGTCCATTTGATCATTCGTTTCTTCTGCTTTTTTCATAGCTTCAGGAATGATTTTGGTTTGCAATTCTTGCATCTTCAACTCGCCAGCGGCAATGTAGATGTTCAATGCATCGAAGTAATCTTTGTTCTTTTGATACAATTGTTCCAACATCAGGTTGTCTTTTAGCAAACCGTCTTTTTCTTTATCCAATTTGACGGCGATCTTGTCGATTTGGGCACCGATTTTTTGGTATTTAGCGGTGATTTCAAAAATGGATTGTTTGACTTTACCAAACATCCGCTTGAATAAGTTGCCTTCACCTGCACGCAGTTCGTCTGGATTGGCTTCTTGCAAGCGATACATCAACTCCGTCAATGAGTCGCCCACAGGGCCGATATCAGCTGCTTGGACATGGTTCAACATGGATTGGGAAAACTCTCCAAGTTTGGTTTGGGCAGCTGCACCATAGGTGATGACCGCTTGTTGGTCAGTGGCATCGATTTTACTTGCTAATTCTTGGGCCTGTGCTTGACGCTCTGGCGGTAATTTGTCAATCAAACGCGGTGCTGTTTGCTGTTCTTTCAGCTGACTGATCTCCGCTTGTTGAGTGGTGGTCAAAGTGTCGACAGGGGTTGAAAATGGGTTGTTCAATAAATCGTCAAGCGTATCCGTTACGGGTTTTGCTTGATTTGGTGTTTCACTCATAATAACTCCTCCTAATAAGTGTCTACTTTCGAAAAAAATCTAGCCTGGGCTAGATTTTTTTTTAGATTCTTTTCTTGTTGCCAATCAGAATCTATCCCTATTCATTATCTCGTTTTATGCTTTGTTTGGCAATGGATAACTCAACATCCATGTCATCAAGATCGTCTGCTACAAATTGGGAATAGTCTTTGGCGATCAAGGAAGCCATTTGCTCGATGATTTGGGTGCTTTCCTCGATTTTATCATAGGTCTCACGACTTTTGATCTCATGGCTATTGATTTCAATGAACTTATCGGTCAAATCGACCATATTGGGCAAGTGGGTATAAAGGAAATGACTTGCCAAAGGCAGTTTGGTTGGTTCTTTTACGAGTTCTTTGAAAAGAGCTTTTGAGGCACGCAAAGCATCGTGACGCAAGTCAATGGCTTTTAACTTGTTATTGCTAGTGATATTTTTTTGGTATTTATCGATTTGGTGTTTCGTCTGATTCATCGTTTCCCGGAACAATTCGATCTCACGAGTAGTCATCCCGCTTTTCAAGTAATGGGCTTCTCTTTCTCTCGTTAAAGAAGGCAAAACTTGTGGATCGGCTGCTGGAACTTTGCGTCCTCTGATACCGACGTAGACTAAAATCGCACCGACGATTAATAATAGGCTCGCAAATGAATCGCCTACTACGTTAAAAATAATACTGATGAGGACGATCGCACCAACGATCAGCCAGATGTTTTTTTTCATTTTTCCTCCTCCTAAAAATCTCTTGGACAAGTAGATTGGGTTATTCGACATCTTTATTTTAGCATGTTCACTAAAAGAAAAATATCAGACTTGGGGTGGATTTTCCGATATTTAGTAAATTCATAAGCTTTCTTGCTATTTCTTAAGAAGATATTTTTTCTAAATTATGCTAAAGTGTTTGATAGATAAGACGTATGAGGAAAGTTAGGTGTCGATAGATGTTAGAATTTAAAGATTTTGAAGAAAAAACGATCCAACGAAATGAAATTTTCCATGGCAAAATCATTGATGTAGTGGTTGATGATGTCTCCTTGCCAAATGGCGGGACCAGCAAACGAGAACTCGTCTTTCACCCAGGCGGTGTGGCCGTGATCGCCTTGACGAGTGAGAACAAGATGCTGTTCGTTCGCCAATTCAGAAAACCATTAGAGCGAGTGATTTTAGAGATACCAGCAGGAAAAATCGATCCAGGAGAAGGTGCTCGTCCGGATTTGACTGGCGCCCGGGAATTAGAAGAAGAGACTGGCTATCGTGCAAAAACGCTGGAGCACGTTTCTTCTATGTACCTTTCACCAGGCTTTGCGAATGAAATCTTGCACGTCTATTATGCGAAAGAGCTGGAAAAAGTGACAAATCCATTGCCGCAAGACGAAGACGAAGTGCTGGAAGTCTATGAATTGAACTTAGAGCAGGCACAAGCCGCTATCGCTGATGGAACGATCTGTGATGCGAAGACCGTGTTTGCAATCCAATTTTGGGAGTTGCTGGAATTGAAACGGAGGAACGGACTTGCCTAAAGAACCATTGATCACCCGCAGTGAGCTTCGACGCCGACGCGAAGAAGAACAAGCGGCAGCTGAACGCAATCAGCAAATCGTAGAAAAACAAAGCAAGAAAGAATGGAAACAAAAAGAAAAACAAATCGATAACCACTACCGAAAAGTGCGCAAGAAAAACAAAGAAATCACGAAGACCCGTGCGGGCGAGAACCAAAAATCTCGGGATCTGAATCGCTTTTTAATGAAAGCCATCGTGATCGTCACTTTATTGTTAGTCGTCGTCGGTTTAGCGATCTTTTTGTTGTGATTCATCTAGTACTAAGAAAAAGCCGCCCCTGCATCTTCTGCAAGTGCGGCTTTTTTGTTATTCGGTCGGCTTTTTCAAAATAGCTAAAAACATGGCAGCTGGCTGATTCATGAACAAATGATCCGCTTCATGAAAAACGGTAAAGGAAGTGTCGGTAAACCCAATCGCCTCTGTCAGTTGAGTCAATGCAGCAGGGTCAAACCCATTATGAACCAGCGGGTGAGACACGGCGGGATTTTTGAGGAAATCCACTAGGTAAAGGGTTCCTCCTGGCTGCAGTAAGGCGTATAGTTTTTCCAGCATAGCGGCTGTGTCAGGAATATGCAGCAAGACGAGGGATAGCAGCACAGCATCTGCTTTTGCTTGCAAGGATTCTTGCAGCAGATCGTGGACAGTTGCAGAAGCATTGGACAGCTGCAGTTGGTTGATTTTTTTTTCAGAAACCTCGATCATGTTAGGGGCAGTATCCCAGATGGCTAAGTGCTGGACATAAGCTGCTAAGGGCAGACTTACCAGGCCGGTACCGCCGCCGATATCGATCAAGGTTTGGTGCTGGTTGTCTTTAAAATAAGGGTCAAGGGTTCGGGTGACCAAGTGTGCTAACGCGATTCGCTCAGGGGTATCGTATTTTGCTGCCATGGCGTTGAAAATTTCAGACATAAGTGCCTCCTTTTATAATGACAAAAAACTGTTCGTTTCGTCAAAACTAGTTTATCATGAAAGGAGAAAAACACGTCAGTAGATACGTGGGAATTTCTGTTGTTTTTCATTTCAAAGGATGAAAAATAAACGAGAAGCAGGAGGCAAACACATGAAAATTGGTATTATTGGTGCAATGGAGGAAGAAATCAAGGCGTTGCGGGAACAGTTGATTTCACCGCTTTCTTGGGAACGCGGCGGCGCACTATTTATTTCAGGAAGTATCGGCAATCATGAAGTGATCGTTGTTCGTTCAGGTATCGGCAAGGTTCTGGCATCGATCACCACTAGCTTACTGATCCAACAATATGGGGTCAATATGGTGATCAATACTGGATCGGCTGGTGGGATTGGTGCCGGTTTACAAGTAGGGGATTTAGTGATCTCAGATAAAGTGGCGTATTTTGATGTCGATGTGACGGGCTTTGGTTATGAATATGGCCAGCTGCCTGGCGGGATGCCCTTGTATTATGAAGCCAGCCGCTACTTGATCAGTGAGATGACGAAAGCCGCAGAGGCGACCCATCATACCGTGAAAAAGGGATTGATCGTTACCGGCGACAGTTTCATCAATGACCCGCAAAAAGTACAGGAGATTTTAGGACATTTTCCAGATGCCTTGGCTTGTGAGATGGAAGGAGCCGCGATCGCACAGACCGCACAGCAATTCAATATTCCTTTCTTGATCGTGCGCGCGATCAGCGACACCGCCGACCATGCAGCGACTGTCTCTTTTGATGAGTTTATCTTAGAAGCTGGCAAGCGTTCCGCTGAAATGGTCTTGGCATTCGTTGAAACATTAAAATAACTTAAAAAACAGGAGAGCCGATCCGTAAGAGGAGGAAGGAAGCATGAGAGCATTACTATCGATTGATTATACGTTTGATTTTGTTGCAGATGAGGGACGATTGACCACGGGGGCTGCTGGGCAAGCGATTGAAGCTGCCTTAGTGGCTCGCACGCAAGCCTTTATCGAAGCCGGTGAGTATGTCGTTTTTGCCATTGATCGTCATGAGGAAACGGACAACTATCATCCTGAAAACCGCTTGTTCCCACCCCATAATCTTGCGGGCAGTGCAGGTCGACATCTTTACGGCCGTTTAGCCCCGCTTTATGAAAACTATCAGGAAGCGCCAAATGTCTATTGGATCGACAAGCGCCATTACTCAGCGTTTAGCGGTACTGACTTGGACATCCGACTGCGAGAAAGAGGGATCACGGAATTGTACTTGACCGGCGTTTGTACCGATATCTGTGTCTTGCATACAGCAGTGGATGCCTATAATTTAGGCTACCAACTGGTGATCGATGCAGATACCGTTGCCAGCTTTGACGCGGTCGGACATGAATGGGCACTGCGCCATTTTGAAAATACCCTTGGCGCGAAAATCATTTCTGCGAAGGAGGAAGCGTAAATGGGATGGATGGATCAATTAAAAGCAAATTTCAGCTTCAGTGAACTGACTAGCCTTTATCAAGCGTATCAAAAGGGAGATCTTGATGTGAAGGCATTGTTGAACAATGACTTCTTACAAAAGTATACGGATTTTCAGAACTTGGATGAGTTTATGGCTAAATTAGGCATCCAGAATGAAAACCAAATCTTCGACTTTCTAAAAGACCGCCCCAATCGGCAAAAAGCCGATCAAGTCGTCAATGAGCATTCTCAATTCGATTCTGTGATCAGTATGATGAAAAAAGCTTTGCAGAAATAAACAATTGGCGAAGAAAAAGCGCAAGCAGAAAAATCTGCTTGCGCTTTTGTTTACCAAATCTGCACACGATCTTCCGGCGCGCGATACATAGGGTCACCAGGTTTGATATCAAAGGTTGTATAAAATTCATCGATATTTTGAACTTGGATATTGGCCCGTAGTTTAGCTGGTCCGTGGACATCGATCGACAGTAAGAGCTGTTGGTATTGTTCTTTGGCTTTTGTACGCCAGATCTTCGCCCAATTGGTGAAGAAGTCTGGTAAAGAAACATCGCTTTCCTTTTGCGCGGCTTCTAGCGCACAGCTTAGTCCGCCTGCGTCGGCGATGTTTTCAGAAACAGTCAATGTGCCGTTGACGGTACCGCCGGCAAAGGGCAGGCCATCAAACTCGTCGATCATCGCTTGAGCTAAGCGTTCAAAGTGGGCCAAATCTTCCTCTGTCCACCAATTGTTTAAATTACCATATTCATCAAATTTTGCCCCGTTGTTGTCAAAGGCGTGGGAGATCTCATGAGCAATGACCGCGCCGATCCCCCCATAATTTGCGCTGGTGGATTGCTCCAAACTATAAAAGGGTGCTTGTAATATTGCCGCTGGGAAAACGATCACGTTTTTAAATGGGTGATAGTAGGCATTCACGGTAGCGGCGGACATTTCCCATTCCTCGCGATCCACGGGCTGCTGCCATTTTTTGAAGGCATCTTCTCGGAACAAACGATTGAAATGCAGGGCATTTGCCAGCAGACTTTTCTCTTCATCGGTATGCAACTGGTCATAAATGACAGGAACTTGATCAGGGTACCCGACATGGATGCCTAAACGATTCAATTTGATGATCGCTTTTTGGCGGGTTTCTTCACTTAACCACGTGTTGTTGCGCAAACGATCTTGGTAGACAGCAATCATTGTTTCCACCATGTGTTTGACGTCTTTTTTCGCCGTTTCCCCAAAGTACTTGCGTCCATAATAATCACCGATCACTTGACTGAAATGACCCATCGTTAAGTAATAAGCCGCTTTTTGTTGGGGAGCCGCTTCATCGATCCCTGATAAGTAGCGACTGTAGGTTCCGCCTAACTGACGCAATTCTTCACTCAGATAGCTAGTATAGCGCAAGCTTTGGTTGACGATCATCCAGCCTTTCAAGAGTTCGAAATGGCTATCAGAAACAATAATGTCAAAGGCTTCAAAGTAAGCGGGTTCCGTTACGATCAGCTCTTCCGGTGTACCTGGTAAAAGGGCCGTCAAGAGTTGTCTAAAATCGATCTTGCTAGCTTGCTTTGCAAATTCCTCCAAGGAGCGAGGATTGTAGTTTTTGCTATAATCCGCACTTTCTTCCGCACTGCGGACGTGAGGGGCGATCAATTTATCAAATGCGATCGCTTGCTCTACCAACGCTTCCGCTTCTGCTTGGTCTTTTCCGTAAGCAACTAACACGTTGACGGCCATCTCAAAGTAGACTTGCAGCATTTCGCCTGCTTGGGGATTTTCTGTGTAATAGGTTTTATCCGGCAAAATAGTAGCAGGCGGATAGACCGATAAAGTATTCATTTGCGCATTTTTCATGTCTGCATCGACATCTAGTTGAAAAGGCAAGGCAATACCATCTAAAACGAAACTTGCCAGTTGCTGATTCAATTCCTCATAAGAACGCAACGCTTCGATTTTTGCTAATAGTGCATTTGCTTCAGTAGCGCCCGCTGCCTCTCGTTGGGCAAAATCGCTGGCTAAGCGGTAAAAAGCCACAGCATCCTTCATACGGCCTTTTGGCGTAGCATGGGGATCGTGTGCCATATTTTCAAATTCTGCGATCATTAAGGAATCGATTCCGTCAACGAGATCTTGGAATCCACCCGTAGCGGGTTTATCTGCTGGAATAACAGCGGTCTCCAGCCACTCGCCATTTACATAGTCATAAAAATCATCTTTTAACAAGGTTGTCATGTCTTTCGCTCCTCTCGCTTTCTACTATTATGAAACAAAATCTGTAAGGACGCAAAGAAAAGTTTTCTAGACGAAAAAGGGTTTTGATCCAAATAGGAGGAGAATCTAAGGTATAATAAGAAAAAAGGCAGGTGAACGAGATGGAACAACTAGAGTGGAAAGGGATCGCCGAAGAGCGGTTTCGTCCGTATAAACAGTGGGTCACTCCTTCAGGGTATTTATGCGGCACCTATGCGGCAGCCGTCTTTTTGGCCTACTATCAAGATTACATCGATGAAACGATCATCCCGAAAGCGTTTCGCAGAAAAAAACAGCGGGATCTGACAGTAGTGACGGAAATGCTGCGTGTGCTGATTCAGCCTCTTGGGTTGCCGACGATCGCTTGGCAAGTCAGTCATGGATTGACTCGGTTTTTCGATCAATTCCAATTGCCTTACCGCGGACGTGCGACCGTTGTTGGCGGTTGGCATCGAGCGTGCAAACGAATCGACGAAGGCAAACCGGTGATCATCGGTATTTTGAAGCCTTTAGGCAGCACATATGGCAATCATTGGGTCGTGGCTTACGCCTACGCTGAAACCGCCAGCGGAGAACGCTATTTTAAAGTTCATGACAACTGGGGCAACTACAAAAAAGTGATTCCCGCCAGTTGGGTAAACGGTACCGTCACACTTCCTTGAACGAGACGGTTAAAAAAAAAGTCACTTTGTGCTAGAATAGAAGAAAACAACCACATTCATTGGAGGCAATCATGGGCGAAAGTTATAAAGATAGTTCGTTGAAAATTTTTAGTTTAAATGGAAATTTACCATTAGCAGAAAACATTGCGAAAGTTTTCGGTACAGAACTAGGGAAGTCAAAAGTGACACAGTTTAGTGATGGAGAGATTGCCATCAATATTGAAGAAAGTGTGCGGGGCGACCATATTTATATCATTCAATCGACGAATGAACCCGTCAATGATCATTATTTAGAGTTGCTGATCATGATCGATGCCATGAAACGGGCTAGTGCGAAGACCATCAATGTCGTTTTGCCTTATTACGCATATGCACGGCAAGACCGAACTGCCAACCCGCATGAGCCGATCACTGCAAAATTGATTGCCAATATGCTGGTGGAAGCAGGAGCTTCTCGGATCTTGACGCTTGATCTGCATGCCGTCCAAGTTCAAGGCTTTTTCGACATCCCAGTGGATAATCTCTTTACGATTCCATTGTTTGCCCATTATTATCGCGAACAAAAAATGACTGGTGACGACTATGTCGTGGTTTCACCAAAAAACAGCGGTGTTCAACGGACCCGTAGTTTGGCAGAATACCTAGATACAGCGATCGCGATCGTCGATCAAGATGAAGCCGATGGCGGCTATGTGATTGGTGATGTTGTTGGGAAAAAATGTATTTTGGTTGATGATATTTTAAATACCGGCCATACATTGGCAAAAGCGGCAGACTTGTTGAAGGAAGCTGGTGCCAGCGAAGTGTATGCTTGTGTCTCTCACGCCTTGCTTTCACCGCCAGCTAAAGAAATTTTGGATCAATCAGCGATTGAAAGGATTTGTGTCACCGATTCTTGCTGGACTAGCGAAGAACGCCATCCAGAAAAACTGCACTACATTTCTTGTGCTGAATTGATGGGGGAAGCCGTTCGCCGCATTCACGAAAATACACCAATGAGTCCATTGTTCCGCTTGGAAAGCAAAGAGTATAAATAAAAATATGAAAAGCACCCGCTATCCCTAGGGACAGCGGGTGCTTTTGCGTGTGGGGGAAGTGGACCAGACCCAGCGGATCAGTTCAACTGGTTGCGGTTCAAGACTGTTTCTCGTTTGATCAACTTATGTGGTACGACCAGCTGTACGCCGTTTGAATCTTCATGATTCAATTGCGCCATCAGCCGTTCGGTAGCGATTTTTCCTAAGGACAACACGTTGATATCGATACTAGTCAAATACGGATGGGTCAAAGTAGCAAAGATCGAATTGTTGAAACTGATGATGGATAAATCGTCGGGAACTTTGTAGCCATACATCGTCGCTAATTGAATAATCCGCACAGCAAACAGATCATCGATCACGACGATGGCCGTTGCTTGGGATTCTTTGATCGTTTCTTCAAACGTGACGTAATCTTCTGCTTTTTCAAAGGTCAATGCTGGATAAAAGGGAAGATTTGCCAGCATCATGGCTTTTTGGTAGCCGAAGAAACGCTCGAAATACAGATTTTCATGGGTCGTATTAGTAGCAAATAAAATCTTCGTATGCCCTTGGGCGATCAGATGCTCGGTTGCTTGCTTGCCTAACAACTGGTTGTCATTATCGACAAAAACGATTTTGTCTTCATTGCTGTATGGTTGACCAATCAAGGTAAAGGGGACTTCTTTTTCGACCAGATAATCGATGATGGGGTCTTTTTCATCGGAATAGACCAAAATAAAGCCATCTACTTGTTTTTGCAGGTGCATCCGTTCCACGTTTTTTAGTAATGTAGCAAAGTCACGGGCGGAGGCAACGGCAACCGTCATTTGATGATGGCGGGCCTCTTCATTGATGGCTTCGATCGTTTCTAAATAAAAGGGGTTTCCTAGTCGTTCTTTCGAATCAAGAGGCGGCAAGATCACGCCGATGGCACTGGATATCTGTTTGCCGAGATTTCGAGCTGCAAGATTGGGGACATAGCCCATTTCTGCCATTACTTTGCGCACTTTCTTCTTGGTATCTTCAGAAATGCTGGGATGATCGTTTACGACACGAGAAACCGTGGATGTAGCGACGCCAGCCTTTTTGGCGACATCTTTGACCGTAATGCTCACTGATTTCCCTCCTTTTTTAGCTTATAGTATCACAAAGTGTCGGCACAAGGGTAGAGCCAATCAAAAGAAAGAAGAAATGCAGACATTTCTTCTTTCAGAAGGCTTGTTTAGTTGATCGCTGTACTGATTTCGTCTTCTAAAACATAGTCTTTGCCATACACCTTGATTGGCAATGCCTCACCGCTGATTTTTTTCAAAGTCACCGTCGACCCATTGACGGAAACGAAGAGCAGACGTCCACGATAGTTGATGTGGAAGGCATAGCGGCTCCACGTTTTAGGTAAGAATGGCGCAAACCCTAAGTGGTCGTGATCGGTTTTCATTTGAGCAAAGCCTTGAACGATCGCTAACCAGCTGCCGGTCATAGAAGTGATGTGCAAGCCATCATCGGTATCATTGTTGTAATTGTCCAAATCAAGACGAGCAGTCCGCTCATACATTTCCAACGCTTTTTCTTCCATACCTAATTCCGCTGCCAAAATCGCATGAATACTTGGGGAAAGGGAAGATTCATGCACTGTCATCGGCTCATAGAAATCAAAGTTCCGTTGTTTTTCTTCTTTGCTGAATTGATCGCCGAAGAAGTAGATCCCTTGCAAAACATCGGCTTGCTTGATAAAGCAAGAGCGCAAGATATGATCCCACGACCAATTTTGGTTTAACGGCAAGTGTTTTGGATCAAGATCGGAAACGGGCATCAAGTCTTTGTCTAAGAAGGTATCATGCTGGACGAACACACCAAGCTCTTGGTCTTCTGGGAAGTACATATTGTCGATGATGTCTTGCCATTTAGCTTGTTCTTCGTCTGAGATCGTGACAGTCGCTTCGTCTTTGAAGGCTTCATAGCTGGCTAAGGTATAAGCTAAGACCCAAGTAGCCATTTTATTGGTGTACCAGTTGTTATTGATATTGTTTTCGTATTCGTTTGGTCCTGTAACGCCATGGATCATGTATTTTTGCTGGCGTTTTGAATAGTGGACACGATCTGCCCAGAAACGTGAGATCGCGCTTAACACTTCTAATCCTTCTTTTTTCAGGTAACTTGTATCGCCAGTATAATTCGTATAGTTGTAGATGGCATAAGCGATGGCACCATTTCGGTGGATTTCTTCGAAAGTGATTTCCCACTCATTGTGGCATTCGATCCCAGTGAAGGTCACCATTGGGTAAAGGGCACCTGCTAAGCCTTGTTTTTGCGCATTGATATGGGCTTGCGGCAATTGGTTGTGACGGTATTTCAACAAGTTGCGGGTCACTTCTGGTTTTGCTAATGCCAAATACAATGGGACTGCATAGGCTTCGGTATCCCAGTAAGTCGCACCGCCATATTTTTCACCAGTAAAGCCTTTCGGTCCAATGTTCAGACGCTCGTCTTCACCATAATAGGTTGAGAACAATTGGAACAGGTTGAAACGAATCCCTTGTTGCGCCGCAGCGTCGCCTTCAATGATCACATCGGCTAAATCCCAGCGGGCTTTCCAAGCAGCGACTTGTTCTGCACGCAACGCATCATAATCTGCTTTGTATAAAGTGCCTAATTCGGTGACTTTTGCTGGATGATCATGAGCGGGAACATCACGACTCGTAACGATCAAGACTTCTTTGATCAATGAGAAGGTGTCACCGGCTGCCCCAGAAAAGGCAAAGGTATCAGCGACGCAAAGTTCGCTTTTCACGGAATCAATCGGTGTTTGGCTATGACGCATAGCAGAAGTGACAGTGAAGCGTTCAATGTCAAAATTATTTTCTACAGTCCGAGTGGTCAAGTAATGGAAGGTTTCGGTTTGGCCATGATCTAATTCTTCCCAGAAACGTTCGTCGTAGTTGCTGTCTTCGTTATGGACGTTGTTATCTAGTTTAGAAACGACTTTGATCTCAGCGTCGCCTTCAATGATCTCAGCATCCATCTTAATGAGGGCAAGTTCACGTTTTACGATGCTCAAGAAGCGTTCAAAAGAGAATTTAACCGTTGCACCTGCCAAAGACACAGTGTAGTTACGGCGCAAAATCCCAGTTTCCATGTCTAGTTCTAAATAGAAATCACTTGGGCTGATTTTTGCTAAGTCGACTAACTGGTCGTTGACAAATAGGTCCATCGCAATAAAGTTGACCGCGTTGATCACTTTGCCAAAATAATCAGGATAGCCGTTTTTCCACCAGCCAACACGGGTTTTGTCTGGGTACCAGACACCTGCGATATAAGTACCTAAGTGATGGTCGCCGCTATATTGTTCCTCAAAGTTGCCGCGCATTCCCATGTAGCCATTCCCGATGCTTGTTAGCGACTCTTGCAGTCGACGATTTTCTTTATCTAAGGTAGATGTCGCGATTTTCCATGGATCGATCTCGAACAATCGTTGGATTTTTTTCATGAAAGTCCCTCCAGAATCTTTTTGATATCTCTATCATAAGCGCAAACGATTGCATCGTCAAGTGAAAGTTGTTGCGTTTGTAGATTTTCCTGTTGGGAAACATAGAGAAGGAAAGATTCAGTTAGATAAAGGCGAAAAAGCGAATAGAATACCTTTTGATATTTCTGGGTTTACAAAATCTTTTTTCTCCGTTAGAATGAAATCATTAAGAAACCGATTGCGTAAATCGATTCAGGGAAGGAAGAAGGAAGATGAAAAAATTATTGAGCTTCGAATTTTGGCAAAAATTCGGAAAAGCGCTAATGGTGGTTGTCGCTGTTATGCCAGCCGCTGGTTTGATGATCAGTATTGGGAAAACGATCCCAATGATCAATGCCGACTGGGCATTTTTGATCACTACAGGAGGCGTCATTGAAAACATTGGTTGGGCAATTATTGGTAACCTGCACTTATTATTTGCATTAGCTATTGGTGGTAGTTGGGCAAAAGAGCGAGCTGGTGGGGCATTTGCTGCTGGGATCGCCTTTATTTTGATCAACCGGATCACTGGTTCGATCTTTGGCGTGACAAGCGCGATGTTAACCGAAGAAGGCGCCTTCACCCATACGTTGTTTGGGACAAAGATCATGATCGACGGCTTCTTTACTAGTGTACTAGAAGCACCGGCTTTGAACATGGGCGTCTTTGTCGGGATCATCGCTGGTTTTGTGGGGGCAACAGCTTACAACAAATACTATAATTTCCGCAAATTACCGGATGCGCTTTCCTTCTTTAACGGCAAACGCTTCGTCCCTTTCGTGGTGATTGCCCGTTCAGTGGTCGTCGCATTAGTATTATCGATCGTTTGGCCTTACATTCAAGCCGGCATCAATAATTTCGGTTTATGGATCGCGCAATCACAAGAAAGTGCGCCAGTTTTAGCACCGTTCTTGTTTGGAACCTTGGAGCGGCTGCTCTTACCATTCGGGCTGCATCACATGTTGACGATCCCGATCAATTACACCGAATTAGGTGGAACCTACACGATTCTTTCTGGGGCACAAGCCGGCACACAAGTCTTTGGACAAGACCCCTTATGGCTTGCTTGGGCAACGGATCTAGTGAACATGCGCAATGCTGGCGATACGTCACAATATCAATTTTTATTGGAAAACTTTGTTCCTGCCCGCTTTAAAGTTGGACAAATGATTGGTTCATCTGGGATCTTGATGGGCTTGTCTTATGCCATGTATCGCAATGTCGATGCGGACAAACGTCACAAATATACCTCTATGTATTTATCAGCTGCCATCGCTGTCTTCTTGACAGGGGTAACGGAACCGTTGGAGTTCATGTTTATGTTTGCTGCCGTACCGCTTTACATCGTTTATGCAGTCGTACAAGGGGCGGCGTTTGCGATGGCGGATATCGTCAACTTACGGGTCCATTCTTTTGGGAATATCGAGTTGTTGACCCGTACCCCAATGGCGATCAATGCCGGTTTAGGACAAGATTTGATCAACTTTGTGTTAGTGACCATCGTCTTTGGTGTCGGGATGTATTTCTTGGCAAACTTCTTGATCAAAAAATTCAACTTTGCAACACCAGGTAGAAACGGCAACTATGAAACAGAAGGGGCCAGCGATGCGCCAGCAACTGCTTCGGCGGATGGCAATTTGAACCCAGATTCGCAAGTCGTGAAAATCATTCATTTATTAGGTGGACGTGAAAATATCGCCGACGTTGATGCATGTATGACTCGTTTACGGGTCTCTGTGAAAAATCGAGAAGCGGTCGGCGATGAAAAAGCGTGGAAAGCCGCAGGGGCGTTAGGCTTGATCGTAAAAGACAATGGCGTGCAAGCAGTCTATGGACCGAAAGCAGATGTCTTAAAATCAGACATTCAAGATATCTTAGATTCTGGTGTCACGATTCCCGAACCGACTGCTAGTCAAGCACCAGTAGAAACGACTACCCATCAAAGCCAAGGCGTGACCGCTGAACTAGCTGCTGTTGCCACTGGAGAAGTGATGCCGATTACCTCTGTCAAAGACCAAGTGTTTGCGGAAAAAATGATGGGTGACGGTTATGGTATACGTCCAGAGCAGACGACAGTTGTCGCACCAATCAGCGGGAAAGTCACCAACATCTTCCCTACGAAACATGCGATCGGCTTGCTTTCTGATGAAGGCATCGAAGTATTGGTTCACATGGGATTAGATACCGTTGACTTAAACGGTGCACCCTTTACGGTAGCTGTCACTGAAGGACAACAAGTGGCGGTGGGTGACAAGTTAGCGGAGATGGATCTCGCTGCAGTAAGTGCTGCTGGCAAAGATACCACCATCGTTGTAGTGTTGACCAACAGCGATCAAATCGATTCCTTTGAATTGACCCAAATCGGCAAGCAACAAGCAGCCGCAGTTGTTGGAATCGTAAAACTATAATAAAATGACAAGCGGGTCGACTCTTTTGTTGACCCGCTCTCTTTTATTTTCAAATGGAATCGTACAAGCAAACCGAGAGAAGGAGCCTTATTCATGAAGGTATTAACATTGAACACCCATAGCTGGTTAGAAGAAAATCAGCTAGAAAAATGCAAAATGATCGCACAAGAGATTGCAACAGGCGACTATGACATCATCGCCTTGCAAGAAGTCAACCAAACGATCGCTGCTCAAGCCATCGTTCCTGATGGGCTTTATTGCCCAACAGATACGCTGGTGGAAATCAAGGAGGACAATTTTGCTTTACGCCTAGTGGAAGAACTGCAACTGTTAGACTGTGATTACTATTGGTCATGGACTTACAGTCATGTAGGCTATGACATTTACCACGAAGGCAATACCTTATTGTCCAAACAGCCCATCATTGCCAAAGAATACCTTGCTTCACAAGCCACGGATGTCTGGGATCATACCACACGCAAAAACCTGAGCGGCGTGACTGAAGCCGATGGACAGATCGTACAAGTCATTAGCTGTCATTTTTCTTGGTGGCAAGACGGTAAATTTGCCTACGAGTGGCAACAGACAGAAGCATTTTTAGCAGAACGGGCTGATACCTTATTGATCCTAGGTGATTTCAACAACGATGCCGCCAGTTCTGGGCATCAACTGGTCCTTGACAGCTCCTTACAGCTGCAAGACAGCTTTTTAACGGCTGCTGAAACGATCGGGGAAGCCTCTGTCGTTAAAGCCATTGATGGTTGGTAAGACAATCGAGAAGCGTTGCGAATCGATTATGTTTTTGCTTCAAATGACCTGCAAGCAACGGAATATGAAGTCGTTTTTGACGGAACGCGTACTCCGATCGTCAGCGATCACTTTGGAATCAAAGTGGTTTTTGCTTCAAAAACAGAGCCAAACTAGCAGAAACGACAGCAAAAAGCAGTGCCAACCCAACCGGCACTGCTTTTCTTTTTGGGGAAGTTAAATCGCTGATCGAACAAGGAGGAAAAAGAATAAACTCAATAAAAGAATGAATGCTAATGCCCCATAGGTAAAACTCTTTTCGCCCCAAGTTGCGTTTTCCTCCTGACTCGAAAGACTTCTTCTTGTAAAAAAGACGAGTCCTGCGCCGATGACATTCGCTGTCAGTAACTGCTGGAAGAAGATCAGGAATAAATACTGTCCCAAAAGGCCTTTTTTACTCATGGAAAACCGTTGAATAAAGTACAGGCAAGCCCCTTGTAGCAAAAGGAGACTACTTAACAAGACCCCTAAAGCGGCTAACGGTTGCGAGTTGAGGTACTGGGCAAAGGTCATCCCATGGTTGAAGGCAGTCAAGGAAAGATAAAGATAGTAAGCACCGGCGATCAAAAGCCAATAACTCAGTAAAATCAATGGAAACGCCCATTTTCGTTTAGTCATAGTTGCCCTCCTGTAAAGTGAATAGTCCGTAGGAACGGATTAAATAATCAATCAAGCAGCTCAGTCCGATCAAAGACTGACTAGGGATTTTCTTGCGGCCGATTTGAAAAAAATCGCAATAATAGGTCAGATGGAACGTTGAATGGCGAGCAAAATAATTATCTCCTGGCGCACTCAATGTCAAAACGGGAATCTGACGAATCGCAAAAGTCGTCAGATTCTCTTTGACGTTTTCTGTTTCGCCGCTGAGTGAGGCGATGATCACACAATCTTCGGCAGTGATCATCGGCATGACCATATCAAATTCCGTTTTGTTCGGCAATACGATCACTCGTTTTTCCATAGAAAGCATCATTTTGGAAAACTCCTCCAGTGCTTTCTTTTGGGAAAACCCAGTTGGGTAGCAGTAGATGGTTTTGCTGCGGTCAAACAAGCGGTTGAGGGCAGCTAAGTCTACCGTTTTTAAATAGTTGAGGGTGGCGAAAATATCCTCTTGTTGTTTTTCAAAAATCGTTTTTTGCTGCGAAATCGTTGTTATCTGTTCTTGCTGATGCCGTAAAAAATATTTGAACTCGGAATAGCCAGAAAAACCAAGTTTTTTCGTCAACCGTAAAATAGATGACTTTGAGACGTGAACCTGCTCGGATAGCTCGACGATCCCCATAGATAAAACGGTATCGCCGTTGGAAAGAATATAGTTCAGAATGCCACGATCAAGTTCACTTAACTCCGATTGGTGCTGTTGAATCAAATACTGTAATTTCACAAAAACCCCTCCTTATGGATTAAGTATAGCTGAAAAGCCAGGAGGGGAGGCGAAGAACGCTGGCTAGTGTAATTCTGGCCAAAAGGCTTGATTTGCTTCAATCAATTCATCGAGTAATTCTTTGGCTACACGGGCATTTGGGACCACTTTTGAAAGAATCAGTGCTTGCCATAGCTTCTGATAAGAACCCTCTGCCCAAGCTTCCACGACTAATTTTTCTACGGCTACTTGTTGTTCCATCAATCCTTTTTGGAAGCGAGGGATCTTGCCTTGTGTGATTGGTTCTGCTCCGTTACTGCCGACGATACAAGGCACTTCTACCATTGCTTGCTCATCAAAGTTGACGATCGCTCCTTCGTTAGGCACGATCAACAGCATCCGTTCTTGCGTGTTATAAGCAATCGCTCGTGCAAGGTCAACAATGTAGCTGGCGTGTTCATCCACTTCAAGCGTGGTGTCAGTCGCTGTTTGGTTTTCTACGATGCGTTGGCATTCACCAAAGACGTGTTTTTCGCGGCCAGCCATGACTTCATTTGCCCGTGTAAAAGATGGGTTGGTGTGCGCCACTTCATCTTGAGGGAAAAAGTAATACTTCAAGTAGGTATTTGGCAAAGTGGATGGATCAACCTCGTACACTTCTTTTGCTTTGGCAAAGGTGTGCATCCAGCTGGCATCAGCATGTTGGCTCGCTTCGATTTCTTCTGGCAATGAATAGCCGTATTTTGCCACATGCGCCTGGATCTGTGGCAGCAAATCATTGCCAGCTTTGTCTCGTATATCTGTCCACCAGCCAAAGTGATTCAAGCCATAATAGCGAACCACCAATTCTTTGCGAGAAGCTAAGCCGATCGCTTGCGCCATCCGCTCTTCGATTCCCACTGGCATATCACAAATATTAATGATCTTAGCATCAGGGCGTAATTTACGAGTAGCTTCTGCGACGATCGCTGCAGGATTGGAATAATTCAACATCCACGCATCAGGAGAATATTTTTCCATATAATCGACTAACTCCAATACACCGCCGATAGAACGCATCCCATAAGCGATCCCGCCAGGACCACAAGTTTCTTGGCCGACCACACCATATTTCAAAGGGATTTTTTCATCCTTTTCGCGCATTGCATACAAGCCAACTCGGATATGCGCCATCACAAAATCGACATCCTGAAACGCGGTTTCGGGATCAGTGGTTGCTAAAAAGCTGATTTCGGGTGCACGTTCTTTCAATAAAATCTCACAAGCTTGTGCCACTTTTTCTTGTCGTTCTTCCAAATTGTCGTAAAACTTGATTTGGCGAATCGGAAAACGATCCAAGTGTTCCAAAAGCATCAAGACGATTCCTGGGGTAAAAGTACTGCCGCCTCCGGCGATCACGATTGAAAATTTTTTCATTTTTGTTTCCTCCTTAGTCTGATACAGCTAATAATTTTTCGAATTGTTCTCTCACTTGTGGCACATCCAGGCCAACGATCACTTGGAAGGCGTTGCCGTTGCGAACGACACCATGGGCACCAGCGCCTTTAAAGATATCATCTGGCAGCACTTGGTCTTGATCTTTGACGGTGATTCTTAGGCGAGTGGCACAATTAGTGACTTTATCAATGTTGTCGCGACCGCCAAACCCTTCTAAGTAGACTGCGGCTTGTTCGGTGTAGCGATTGGCACCAGCAATCACTGGAGTTCCAGTGTTGGCTTGTTTTTCTTTGTAATCTTTTTTGGTGTACAGTTTGACTTCGCTATTGTTTTCTTCCCGTCCTGGTGTGGCTAACTTAAATTTGAGGATCAAGAAGCGGAAAACAAGGAAATAAAGGGCAGTAAAGGCTAACCCGATCACCAGCTGCGTGAAGATCATACTGCGATGATTTTGAAATAGCGGAATCCAGACCTTCGCCAACAGATCGATCAAGCCGCCCCCCATATCTCCAACGACCCCGAAGGCAAACATCGTTGCCGCCATGGTCGCTGCTAAAACAGCGTGCACCGCAAAGAGGGGTGGTGAGATAAAGAGGAAGGTGAATTCCAATGGCTCGGTGATACCAGCTAAAACGGCAGTTAAAGTGGCAGGGATCAAAATCGCTAAGACCTTCTTTTTGTTCTCAGGCTTGGCTGTGAAATAAAAAGCAGCAGCGATCCCTGGAGCAGCAAAGATCTTAGAATTGCCATGTAAAGCAAAGCCCCCTTCAGGGAAAAGCTCTTTCAATGGTCTGGTGGATTGGGCAAATTCTTGTAAATGTGCCATCCAGTATTTGGAGATTCCTTCTTCGACGACAGCGGGACCAAAAACAAAAGGGGTATACACGAAATGATGGAGACCTGTGGGAATCAATATTCGCTCTAAGAAAGTATAGAGCCAGACCCCAAAGACCCCAGCACTTGCTAGAAACCCTTGCATGGACCCAATGCCAGCTTGGACTTTCGGCCAAATCAATGCGATCAAGAAAGCAACTGGCAGCATTAAAAAGAAACCGAGGATCACGACAAAGGAAGAGCCTTGGAAGATTCCGAGAAAATCAGGCAGCTTCGTATCGAAAAACTTGTTGTGAAGATAGACGACGATCGCCGAAATAAAAATTGCTCCGATAATACCAGTATCTAATGTTTTGATGCCAGCGATCATTTTCAAGCCACTCTCACCGCCGGGATCAGCTGCAAAGTTGACACCGAAGAAGTTACCAAAGTACTCGATCATGCCAGAAATAAAATAATTACAAGTAATATAGACGACAAAGGCTTCCATTGCCGCTCGCGCATTGGCTTTTTTTGCGAGACCGATCGGTAATCCAATGACAAATAATAATTCCATTTGGTTGAAGACCGTCCACGCTCCGTTTTCAATGATCGTCCAAATGTTGTACCAAGTAGAGCCTTCAGTGGCGATGCTCCCCACAAGCATCGGATTTTTAAAGATAATACACAGCGCGACCATGATCCCTGAAAAGGAAAACAAGAGGACCGGGGTAAACATCGCACCGCCAAACCGCTGAACTTTTTCCATCATAATTTCTTAACATCTCCTTTCAATTTTTACTACAACCTCAGTATAGAAAAGAAAGATAGCGGTTACAATAAAACGAGGCAGCATAGGAACGTAGAAGCAAACAAAGAGAAAAGGTGGCAACTGTGGGGAAATTTCCCATAAAAAAACAAACCTGCGAAAAACAGGTTTGTTTGCTAAGTACGTGTATTTAAATTTCGACGTTGCCATAACGATTGGCAAGGGCGGTGCGGATCAAGCGCTCTGCCAAATGCTCATTTCTTGCGAGAAGCGGTCCGTGGAAGTAAGAGCCGAACACATTGCGGTAAACCACGCCTTCGGTTTGGTCTTCGCCATTGTTTCCTTGTCCTTGGATGACTTTCCCCAATGGTTTTTCCCCTTTACCTAAGAAAGTACGGCCATTATGGTTTTCAAAGCCATAATAGGTCTCATCGAATTCTTCATTGTGGATCACGATGTCACCGATGAACCGGTTGTTTTCTTGGCTCAAGGTGTAATGATCCAAGGCGCCGATCCCCTTGATTTTCTCGCCGTTGGCACCGATGTAGTAATGACCTAGCAATTGATAGCCACCGCAGATCGCCAGCATGACGCCATCATTTTCGATATAGCTGGTCAAGGCTTCTTTTTTTGATTGGATATCTTGTGAAACAATCACTTGTTCAAAATCTTGTCCCCCACCGAAAAAGACGAGATCATATCTTTCAGGATCGAAGGGCTCGTGAATGCTGACGACCTCTGCGTTGAAGGTCACGCCTAGTTTTTCGGCCACGTAGCGCAGCATCAAGAGATTGCCGTTGTCGCCATAAGTATTCAAAAGATTTCCATACAAGTGGGCAACATTCAGTTGATACTTAGTCACGACTCATTCCTCCTTTGATATAGCCTTTTTCCGCAAGCTTTTTGCGTAGCTGCAAGACTGCAGTGTAAGTCGCTAAAATATAGACTTTTTCTGTAGGTAAGTCTGCGATTTGCTTGATGACGTCATCAAGTTCAGGGGTTTCAATGATTTTCTCTTCAGGGATCCCCGCAACTTTTAGCCGCAACGCCATATCTTTGTGACGATCACCACCAGCGATCACTTGAGGAATCCCCATATCGGCAAACGCTTCATGGTCGCCATCCCAAATCCAGCTGACGTCGATCCCATCTGCGTAGTTGGCATTCAACAAGCTGACTAGCGAGAAAGGATAGGGTGACAGGCCGATCATATCAATGACTTGGTTCAAACCAACAGGGTTTTTAACTAAGACTAACGTACATTCTTTGTCCCCGATGCGGATCACTTCTTGGCGACCAAAGACTTTTTCGTCATAGGCCAAACCAGCTTTGATTTTTGCAGGTGCTACGCCATAATATTCCGCAACCGCAGTTGCCGCCAGCGCATTGTAGACATTGTACATCCCACCGACTTCGATGCGATAGTCATTGCCATCGATCACAAAATCAGCAGAGGTGTTGTCCATTGCGGTCATTTCCGTCAGTTTATAATCCAATTCTGGTCGATGGAAGCCGCAATTTGGGCAGTAGTATTTTCCAAGATTGGCATAGGTGATCATTTTATAATGCAAAATGTGATGACACTCAGGACACAACACGCCATCCGTATTGTAATGGGCCATCTGCTCTTCATCTGGCAAATGATCAAATCCATAGTATTTTCGCGGATTGACAGTTGCCACCGAATTGAACAGTGGCGAATCCCCATTGCAGAGGATCGTTGCTTCCGGTGAGTTTGCGGCACCTTCAACGATCATTTTATAGGTCGTATAAATCTCGCCATAACGGTCCATTTGATCACGGAAAATATTGGTGAAAACGAACAATTCCGGTTTGATGTACTTCGTTACTTTGCTGAGACTGGCTTCATCAATTTCTAAAACCGCAAATTTTTTGCCTTTTTTAGGGCGTGCCGATAGAAAGGTTGAAACGATCCCTTGGACCATATTGGCGCCGGTGGGGTTCGTCAATACTTCATCAAATTCTTGGCGCAAAATATTGACAGTCAAGGCAGTTGTCAATGTTTTGCCGTTGGTGCCTGTGATCACGACGACTTGGTAATCTTTCGCCAAATGATCTAATATATGTGGATCAACTTTTAATGCTAATTTACCAGGCAGGCTTGAGCCGCCTTTGAAAAAGTTCTTTAATACCCATTGAGAGGTCTTACCGACTGAAACAGCCAGATGACTTCGTATTCCCATAATGTAACCCTCCATTAGAGCGAATGCTTTCATTGTGCAAATTCAATTTATCATACCATATACCAAGAAAAAGGTTAAATTGCTTTTGCGATTCTTTAAATTTCTGCAAAGACCATTCTGATAAATGGCTCTTTTACTTGCGCTGATCAAAGGCTTGAAAAGCAAAACAGCAAACCTTCTGTCAGGTTTGCTGCTGCTTTAACCGATAATGATTTTTTCCGTTGGGTACTCGTAACCTAAGTCACGTGTTTCTTTTGGTACGAATAACATCAAAGTGTACAGCATACCGACACGGCCAATAAACATCAAAAGAGCAATCACGAGTTTGCCAATAGTTGATAAATCGCCCGTGATTCCTAAAGAAAGCCCTGTGGTTCCAAAGGCCGAGGAAACTTCAACAATGATGGCAATCAAAGGAATATCCTCGATGGCGGTCAAGAATAAGACACAAAAGAAGCACATGCCCATCGAAAGCATGAAGACTACCACCGATTTGCGGACGTCATCTTGATCGATGCGGCGACCAAAGATATTGATATTGTCCTCACTTTTTAAGAAGGCATAGAGGTACAGCCCAATGATGGCAATGGTCGTCGTCCGAATCCCGCCACCAACAGAGCTGGGACTACAACCAATAAACATTAGCAAGGAGAAAACGATCAACGTCGTGGTTTGGAAGTTGCCTAAGTCATGGATCTGCAAGCCAGCATTCCGCGTTGTCATAGAATAAAACATGCTGTTCATCCACATACCACTAAAGCTGTAATCTTTGAATAAATAATCTTTCTCAAGGAAAAAAATCGCCAATGTGCCGCCGACAAAGAGGATCACAAAAGCCAAAACAGCAATTTTTGTGAATAAAGAAAAGCGAAACGGCAAGCGGCGGCGTTGTTTTTTCATTTTAAAAAGGACCCATTCCCGAAAGTCCATGATCACTGGAAATCCGATTCCCCCGATAAAAATCAAAATCATGATACACGTCAGGAAGAAATAATCATGGGAAAACGGCAAGATGGAATTGCCCGTCACATCAAACCCTGAGTTGGTCACAGCAGAGATCGCTTGATAAAACCCATAAAAGATCGCGTCACGCCAATTGTCATAATACCCGTAAAGATGAAAATAAACAGCGAAGATCGTACCTGCTACCAACTGACAAACTAAAATGATGGTAAACGTCGTTCGAATCATCCGAACGATCCCGCTAAGCTTCGGCTGGTTCATATCCGTCATGATCAACTGGCGCTGCTTTAAACTGATTTTGCGCCGTGAAACGATCGCAAAAAAGGTCGAGATCATCATGATCCCTAAACCACCGACTTGAAAGAGGACTTCCAGTAAAATGACCCCGCGGTCGTTAAATACGTCATTGATCGGGAAGGTGGTCAACCCTGTGACACTGACCGTGCTGACTGCCATAAAGAACAGATCGATAAACGCGACATGAGAGCCGGGTTCTCGAAAAAAGGGGAGTGAAAAAAGCCCCAAAGAGACCACCGTCATCACGATATAATAAAAAACGATCACTTGGATCGAAGACACATTCTGGGAAATAAATGTTTTGCTCCTACGCTGTGTCAAGCGAGCAAAGCGGGTAAAGTTCATTACAAAAAACCCCTCACTAAATAAACTATCCCCAGTATACCAAAGAACCAAGTAGATTTGAAAGAAAGCAGGATAGAATTTATGAGCGGCAGAAATTGTGCAAGGAAAAGCTTTTGGAAAGTGTCGTTGAGAAGAAATGATCAGGCTGTGGTTCTTGCGGCAGCTTGATTGTTTAAGAAACTTAAAAACTCGAAGCAAATCAGTAAGGATTTCGCGATTTCAGAAGAAATCGCTAGCAATTTATGAGAAGATAAAAGAAGTAAAAGATAACAGCGACGATCCGCACGGAACAATAGCGAGAAAGCGGACAAAAAAGCGTATCAAATTTTTTGAAAATCGAGACGGAAATGGGGAAGATCATGAAAGACGTAAAAATTATTTTTTTCGATGTTGATGGCACACTGATCGATATGAGCAAAAAGCAAATCTCTGAAAGAATGTTAGCCACATTAAAAGCCTTGAAGAAGCAAGGGATCCTGTTGTGCATTGCGACTGGCAGAAGTCCCATCGCGTTGCCGCAATTTGAAGGCGTGACCTTCGATGCGTTTTTGACCTTTAACGGATCGTATTGTTTTAATCAAGCCGAGGGGATCCACCAAAACCCCATTCCTAAAAAAGATGTTCAGCAAATCATTGAAAATGCCACGGCGCTCAAGCGTCCAGTAGCAATCGCTACGAAGGATCGAACCGTTGCCAATGGTAAAGATGCTGATTTAGTTGAGTATTTTTCTTTTGCTCACCAAGAAGTGATCGTGGCAGAAGATTTTGAAGAGTTGATCCAACAGCAAGACATTTTCCAAGTGATGTTAGGTTCAGGGAAAGAAGACTACGCCAAAGTGATGGCAAATACCAAAGAGGCGAAAATCACCGCCTGGTGGGATCGGGCAGTCGATATTATTCCAGTCAGCAGCGGAAAAGGAAGCGGCATTGCCAAAATGCTGGCTTACTATGGCTTGGATAAATCCGAAGCCATTGCCTTTGGCGATGGCAACAATGACATTGAGATGCTGGAGGCAGTCGGCTGGGGTCTCGCAATGGCCAATGCTTCGGACGAGTTAAAAGCAATCGCCGACGAAGTGATCGGTCACGTAGCCGAGGAAGGCATTTATCAATACTGCTTAGAAAATGGGTTGCTGGGTGAAGCCGTGCAGTGATGGGCAATGCGCCAGTTGTGGTTGCCCACTAAGAACATGCGCCGCCAGGATCGCTACTGGGTGTCTGTTTCATCAAATAAAAAAACTGTTTCCGAAATGCATTAGGGAAACAGTTTTTTTGATATAAAGTTGTTTAGCAATGTGTACGGTTTACAGCGCCTCCACCGCTTCAATCGCCTGATAGACTTTTTCAGGTGTGATCGCAGGATCGATCAAAACAAAGGTTTCTTCTTCTTTGACAGCATAGGTCAGAACCGAGGCGAAGTAATCCCGATCAAGGCGCGTCACGTGGAGATCCTTCAGCTTCATTGGCAAGTGCAAAGCTTCGTAAAATGGCCGTAATTCTTCAATCACATCAAAATCATTGGTATAGGCAAGCTGGACCCAAATGCAGTAGGCGACTTTGTTGCCGTGCAAGACACTATGGGTCTCATTCAAATAAGACAAGCCGTCATGCAGCGCATGCGCACCGGACGTGCGGCCAAACTCGACTGCAAAACCGCCAACTTCGCCTGCCAAAGCAATGATTGCATCGGTGATGCGGGCAAAGGCGGGGGTCAGCTGCCCGGTTTCTAAGTCTTTGACGGCTTGGATCGCATCGGCAATCAGCAAGTTTTTGATCAAAAGAGCGCTTTGGAAACCTAGCCGTACTAAGGCAGTCTTGTCGTCTTCTGCCATGTTGCGGACGATGGCTTCCATTTCATAATATTTGGCTAAGGTATCAGCGATCCCTGCGATAAAGTAATCAACAGGTGTGGCTAGTAAAAAACGGGTGTCGACGATCGTCATGTAGGCACCTTTTTTGGCATAGTCGATTTTACAAATCGTATGATCGGGGTAATAGGCGACGATCACCGGGGTGAAGGGGGCACAGTTAGAAACCAATGTAGGGATCACGATCAATTCTGCACCAAGGGTTTGGGCGGTGATTTTTGCTGTATCAGCGATCTTGCCGCCGCCGATTGCCACCACGGCATCTGCTTGCTGGATCGCTTCAGCTAAGGTTTGCGCATTTTCATAACTCGATGATCCATCGTAACGGTAGATCGGGTAGTCGAATGAATGAGGGTAATAGTTCGAAAACACATCGAATGACTGCTCCCCAGTAATTACTGCTACCTCTTGGAACTCTCGTAAATACTCCGGCAAATCAGCTAAGACCCCATCGCCCGTAATATAACGGTTTGGACCTGGACGGACTTCATTGGCTAACATCAAACAAACACTCCTTTATAATCGTCAGAATTTTCTAATCAGTGTATCGCGAAAATGCCCTGACTGTCAATTTCCTTTTGGCAAAAAAAAACAGAAAACAGCCGATCTGCTGACGAGGCAGATCGGCTGTTAGTGATGAATTGTAATGAACGTTCCCCAAAAAGTTAAGCCCAGTTTTGGCGAATAAAGCCGGCTCGACCGGAGCCTTCGCTATAAGCATTGTAATGGGCTGCATTTTTTTTGTAAAAATCTTGATGATAGTCTTCTGCAGGATAAAAAGGTTCTGCTGGTTCGATCTTCGTTACGATCGGACGGTCAAAGCGGCCACTAGCTTGCAACTGCGCCTTTGATTTTTCCGCAATCGCTTTTTGTTCTTCACTATTGTAAAAAATCACTGGACGATAGGAATCACCACGGTCGGCAAACTGACCAAACGCATCTGTGGGGTCTGTCTGTTGCCAATAGATGGCAACCAATTCTTCATAAGAGATGACTTCAGGATCAAAGGTGATCTCAACTGCTTCGGTGTGACCGGTGGTACCTGTCGTTACTTGTTGGTAGGTTGGGTTAGGCACATGGCCACCAGTAAAGCCAGAAACCACTTTGAGGATGCCTGGCAGCGAATCAAAAGGCTTCACCATGCACCAAAAACAACCGCCAGCAAAAATTGCCGTATCTTTCATAGGTATTCCTCCTTTGCTTCTATGGTATGCTTCTAGTAGAGAAAAACAAGAGATATGCTTAGAAAACAGGGCAATGAAGAAAGGAAGTTTGCATGGAAAGTATTTTGATTTTACTTCGAGGTAATTCTGGCAGCGGCAAAACCACTATTGCCAAAGCTGTTCAGCACGTTTTTGGGGAAGAGGCAGTGCTGATTTCACAAGATGTTTTTCGGCGAGAAATTTTTTGTGTCAAAGATACCCCTAATAATTTAGCCAGCGGTTTGATGAAAGAAGCTGTCCTATATGCGAAGGGGAAAGTGCCAATGATACTTGTTGAGGGGATTTATTCTCGTGAAAAATACCAAGACTTTCTCGACTTTCTAATGAAACTCTTTCCCAAAAAAAAGCTAGTTTATTATTTTGATCTTTCTTTCGAGGAAACGGTCAAAAGACATCAGACCCGAATGCAGCGAGACTATTTTTCCGAGGAAACGATGCGTAAATGGTGGCTTGAGCGAGACTTGCTTTTCCCAAAAGGATCTTCAGAGGAAAGACTGATCAAAGAAGGCTTAACGATAGCAGAAACGGTCGATCAGATCATCGCAGATTATCAAGAAACAAGAAGGAGTGATTGAATATGGCGCGAATCATTGAACAAGGAACAGACCAAGAATTGGCTGCGTTAGAAACAGCATTAACAGCATACACAAAGCATCAAAAACCATTTACACAAACAGAGACCTATCAGAACTTTAGCAGTGTAATCAAAAAAGAGGGTGTGGTGATTGCTGGTGGCATTGCCTACGCCTCAATGTATCATATCGGCTATCTTGACACCCTGTGGGTCAAAGCATCCGAGCGGGGAAAAGGGTATGGCAAGCAGATTCTTACGGATCTTGAACAGCAGTTGAAAGCATTTGGCTGTGAAAACTGTCAGACGGCGACCTTTGATTTTCAAGCGCCAGATTTTTATCAGCGAATGGGTTATGACGAAATTGGGAGAATCGCCCATACGCAAAATCAGCTAACAGAAATTTTTCTAGTAAAGAAATTACATGATTGATTCCAAATTGATTCTCAAATAAACCTTTGAACAAGGAAAAAACCAATGAGAGAGAGGCACAACCAATGTTAGATAAATCAATTCCATATGCAGAAATCTGGATGAAGCGAGCGCACAAAAACACACCGATCCAGCCCCTTCAATCCGATAACTATTCGCTACGCAGCTACCAAGCAGGAGACGAAAGGCACTGGGCACGGATCGAAACATCCGTCGGAGAGTTTGACAATGAGGCCGAGGCATTGGCATATTTTGAAAGGGAATTTATGCCCGAGCAAGCACAGCTAGGACAGCGAATGTTTTTTGCCCTTGATCAATCAGGTACACCGGTCGGTACGGCTACCGCTTGGAAAAAAGCCAAGCAAGACGGCACACTGGTTCCACTAGTCCATTGGGTAGCAGTAATGCCGCAAGCCCAGCGTCAAGGGATCGCTCGCGGCTTGGTCACGCAAGTCGTTGCTGTCTTGGAGGCAGCCAACGAACCAATGTACCTTCATACGCAAACCTGGAGCCACGCAGCAATCAAGCTCTATCAGCAGCTTGGATTTGCGATCATTGCAACAGATATCAATGGGGCTGAAAATCCAGAATATCCACTGGCTTGTCAGGTATTGGCAGAAGTGGCCCAAAAAGCCAGAAACGAGTAAGAGATGCTGGCGGAAAAAAATCCGTTAACTTTTCGTAAAACTCTTGCGTAAAAGGCGGCATGTGTCGAATTTAAGTCTGTAAAAATTCTCCTTTTTCAAGTATAATACCAAAGGAGTATGAGGAAGGATGGGCGAGATGGCACAGCTTTTTTTTAAATATGGCGCAATGAATAGTGGGAAAACGATCGAGATACTGAAAGTTGCTCACAACTATGAAGAACAAGACAAACCAGTCGTGATCATGACAAGCGGATTGGACACGAGAAGTGGCGTGGGAAATGTTTCGAGTCGCATCGGCTTAGAACGAGACGCGATCCCGATTTTTGATGAAACGGATCTGTTCCATTTGATCAAAGACCTGGGTTATAAACCTTATTGTATTTTAATCGATGAAGCACAGTTCCTAAAGAAGCATCACGTGCTGGCTTTCACCAAAATCGTGGACGAGTTAGGTATCCCTGTGATGGCCTTTGGTTTGAAAAATGATTTCCGCAATGAATTATTTGAAGGCTCAAAATACTTGCTGCTTTACGCAGATAAAATCGAAGAGATGAAAACCATCTGCTGGTTCTGTCATAAAAAAGCAACCATGAACTTGCACTATATCGACGGAAAACCCGTTTACGAGGGCGATCAAGTACAAATCGGCGGCAATGAAGCGTATTATCCAGTTTGCCGCAAGCATTACTTTCACCCGGGAATGAAAAAAGAAGGAGAATAATCAATGTACGATCAGTTACAAGCAATCGAAGACCGTTACGAAGAATTAGGCGAATTACTAAGTGATCCAGCCGTGATCTCTGACACCAAACGCTTCATGCAGCTTTCAAAAGAAGAAGCCAATACACGGGAAACGGTGGAAGTCTACCGACGTTACAAAGAAGTCGTTGAGGGAATCAAGGATACCGAAGAAATGCTGGGGGAAAACCTTGATGCGGAAATGGCAGAGATGGCCAAAGAAGAACTCTCTGATTTGAAAAAAGAAAAAGATGTTTTAGAAGAACGCATCAAAATTTTGTTATTGCCAAAAGATCCGAATGATGACAAAAACATCATCATGGAGATCCGTGGTGCAGCAGGCGGCGATGAAGCAGCCTTATTTGCTGGCGATCTTTTCAATATGTATCAAAAATATGCGGAAAACCAAGGTTGGAAAGTCGAAGTCATGGATGCCAACGTCACTGGAATCGGCGGCTACAAAGAAGTCATCATGATGATCACTGGCGACAACGTCTTTTCAAAATTGAAATATGAGAGCGGCGCCCACCGAGTGCAGCGGGTACCGTCTACCGAATCGCAAGGCCGAATCCATACGTCTACGGCAACGGTCGTGGTTATGCCTGAAGCTGAAGAAGTCGAAATCGATATCGCAGACAAAGATATTCGAACCGATATTTACCATGCCTCTGGTGCTGGTGGTCAGCACGTCAACAAAACAGCTTCTGCTGTTCGTTTGACGCACTTGCCAACAGGGATCGCTGTTGCGATGCAAGATGAGCGTTCACAGCTGAAAAACCGTGAGAAAGCGATGAAAGTCTTGCGGGCACGGGTCTATGACCAAATGCAGCAAGAAGCACAAAGCGAATACGATGCAAACCGTAAATCAGCAGTGGGTACCGGCGATCGTTCTGAACGGATTCGGACCTATAACTTCCCACAAAACCGCGTAACAGATCACCGTATCGGGTTAACTATTCAAAAATTGGATCAAATTTTAGCTGGAAAACTCGATGAAATTGTTGATGCACTGATCGTTTACGATCAAACATCAAAATTAGATGAGATGCAAAATGGCTAAAACCTATCGAGAAGTCCTTTCACGGGCTTCTTCTTTTTTAGAAACGAAAGGGCTGGACGGGTATGCGATCCAATACCTGTTTTTACAGCGAAAAAACTGGCAGCAACTCGATTGGCTGCTGCAGATGGACCAACCCATCCTAAGGGAAGATGAGGCACAGATCGCAGCAGATCTTGAACAGTTGCTACAGCATGAACCCCCGCAATATTTACTGGGGTATGAAGAATTTTATGGGCATCGCTTAAAAGTGACTCCTGCAACCTTGATCCCGCGTCCAGAAACCGAAGAGCTGGTGGAAAAGTGTTTGGCAAAATTACCAGCAGATCAGCCACTACGAGTCGTAGACATCGGCACAGGTACTGGAGCGATCGCCATTGCCTTGAAATTGGCACGTCCCCAGTGGGCCGTAAGTGCCGTGGATCTTTCAGCAGAGGCATTAGCCGTTGCTAAAGAAAATGCGGCAACCTTAGGCGCAGAGATCCGCTTTTTCCAAGGAAATACCTTAGAGCCTGTGGCAGATCAGCAATGGGATCTGATCGTTTCCAACCCGCCGTATATCAGCGCTGAAGAGTGGCCGCTGATGGATATCAGCGTACGGGAAAAAGAGCCTAAAATGGCGCTTTTTGCTCAAGAACAAGGATTAGCGATCTATAAGCAATTAGCACAGCAAGCACCGAGGTGTTTGGCGCCAAGTGGGCAAATGGCGCTAGAAATCGGCTTTCAGCAAGGACCCGCCGTTCAACAACTGTTTGCAGCCGCTTTTCCCAACAAAGAAGTCACCGTAGTAAAAGATCTTGCGGGTCAAGACCGGATGGTGTTCGTCAGTCATCCACAAGATGTGGATAAATAATTTTTTTTTACACAGGAAAAATTGCAAAAACCTTATGAAATGAACGACTTCTAAATAAACCGAGTTATAAACAGGGTTATCCACACTTGACAAACGACTTATCCACAAAATGTGGAAAAGAAACCAGAAAATGTTGATAAGTGTGGAAACTTCTCAAAAAAGGATGTGGATAAATTGTGGAAACAAAAATTTTTGATCAATCACAGTTAAACGAAGCAGCAGCTATTTTAGCTGAGGGGGGATTAGTGGCGTTCCCGACGGAAACCGTCTATGGACTAGGGGCTAGCGCGCTTTTGCCCAATGCTGTTGCGCAAGTATATCAAGTCAAAGGACGACCTAGTGACAACCCTTTGATCGTTCATATTGCCGAGCCAGAGCAGTTGGAACCGTTTGTGGATAACAAGCATCCCTTCGCAGATAAATTGATGGAAACTTTCTGGCCGGGGCCCTTAACCTTGATCTTTTCTATCAAAAAAGACAGTTTACCTAGCATCGTTACTGGCGGCTTATCCACAGCGGCGTTTCGGATGCCCAACAACACCAAGACGTTAGCGTTGATCAAACAAGCCCAACAGCCATTGGTTGGTCCTAGCGCGAATACATCTGGTAAACCAAGCCCAACATCAGCTGCGCATGTTCAGCATGATCTGGCAGGCAAAATCGCTGGCATCTTGGATGATGGGGTGACGCAGATCGGTGTCGAATCAACAGTCTTAGATTTGAGTGACCCAAAGGCGCCGCCGATCATCTTACGTCCTGGTGCGATCTCTAAAGAACAGCTTGAAGCAGTCTTACAAACGAAAGTCCTCGTCGATCAGCACTTAGTAACAGAAAGTGAAGCACCCAAAGCGCCGGGCATGAAATACAAGCACTATGCACCGAATACTAACGTCATGATGGTCAATGACCAAGATTGGTCGGCAGCCATGGCTTGGGCAAAAGAACAGCAGCTTAAGGTAGGTGTTTTAGCTGGACCGACGATCGCCGAGCAAGTCCGCTTTGAAGCGGCAGCCATTTATTTATTTTTTGATGACAGTGTGGAAGCCGCGACAAAAGGGCTGTTTGCGGGGTTACGGGCGTTAGATGAATCGATTGCTGAGCTAGATATCTTATTTGCACCCACGTTTCCAGAAAGCGGCTTAGGGGCTGCTTATATGAATCGGTTGAAAAAAGCTGCAAATCAAAGTTTCTTTCAAGAAAATTAGCAAAAAACCAGAATTCATTATAGGTAGCTTATGAAGAAATGTGATACAATGCTACCATTAAGGTAAAGGGGTGTTGTAAGCATGGATTATCAAACGTTTGATCCCGAATTGTGGCAAGCGATCGAAAAAGAAACGAATCGTCAACAAAACAATTTGGAATTGATTGCGTCTGAAAATATCGTTTCAGAAGGTGTAATGGCTGCGCAAGGTAGTATTTTGACAAATAAATACGCTGAGGGTTATCCAGGTCGTCGTTACTATGGCGGTTGTGAATTTGTTGATGTGGTAGAAAACTTAGCAATTGAACGGGCGAAAAGTATTTTCGGTGCGGCATATGCCAATGTTCAACCGCATTCTGGTTCTCAAGCCAACACAGCAGCTTATTTAGCGTTGATCGAAACAGGCGATACAGTATTAGGGATGGATCTTTCCGCAGGCGGTCATTTGACCCATGGCTCACCAGTGAATTTCAGCGGCAAGACCTATAATTTTGTTAGTTATGGTGTTGATCCTGCAACAGAAGTCATTGACTACAATGTCGTTCGTATTTTGGCGCGCAAGCATCAACCGAAACTGATCGTTGCTGGTGCCAGTGCTTACTCACGTACAATCGATTTTGCGAAGTTCCGTGAAATCGCTGATGAAGTTGGCGCAAAATTGATGGTGGATATGGCGCATATCGCTGGTTTAGTAGCGGCTGGTCTTCATCCAAACCCAGTTCCTTATGCGGACATCACGACTTCTACGACCCATAAAACATTACGCGGCCCTCGAGGCGGTTTGATTTTAACAAATGATGAAGACTTAGCGAAAAAAATCAATAGTGCCGTTTTCCCTGGCATCCAAGGCGGACCATTAGAGCACGTGATCGCAGCGAAAGCTGTCGCTTTTAAAGAAGCACAAGATGAGTCGTTCAAAGAGTACTCTGAACAAGTCATCCGCAATGCGCAAGCAATGGCGAAAGTCTTCAACCAAGCACCACAAGCCCGCTTGGTCTCTGGTGCAACAGACAATCACCTATTATTGATCGATGTGCGTGGCTTTGATTTGAACGGAAAAGAAGCAGAAGCCTTGCTGGATCAAGTCAATATTACCGTCAATAAAAACTCGATTCCTTTCGAATCATTAAGTCCTTTCAAAACGAGTGGGATTCGCGTGGGGACACCAGCGATCACTAGTCGTGGCTTTAAAGAAGAAGATTGTGTCGAAGTAGCGAAATTGATCGTCAAAGTTTTAGAAAAACCAAATGATGAAGCCGTCTTGGCAGAAGTAGCGGCGCAAGTCAAAGAATTGACGGACAACTATCCACTTTACAAAAACAAATAAAATGGGACTGTGACAGAAGTTAAGGTCAGACAAGACGTCTCACGCGTTTTTCCTGCGCTCCAGCTCTTTTTGATCACCAAAAGTGAAAAAGGGGCTAGAATGAACGTAGAGGCGTGTTACATGCCGTCTTGTCTCCTTCCTTCTAACACAATCCTTTTTTTGAGGAAAAGCAGCATTGCCTGGGGCAGATGGTTGTAACAAGAGCCGATTTGCTTTAAAATAAGAGAAAAACCAAAGGAGATTTTTTTAAATGGGTAAATTTCAAGTAATCGATCACCCGCTGATCCAACACAAATTAACAATGATCCGCGACAAGAACTGTGGAACAAAGGTTTTCCGTGAAGTTGTTAATGAAATCGCAATGTTGATGGCGTATGAAGTGTCTCGCGACATGCCGCTTGAAGATCTAGTGATTGAAACACCAATTGAAGAATCAACACAAAAAACACTATCTGGTAAAAAGGTAGCGATCATTCCGATCCTGCGCGCAGGTCTAGGCATGGTTGATGGTATCCTTGAATTGATCCCAGCCGCAAAAGTTGGTCATATCGGGATGTACCGTGATGAAGAAACGCTAGAACCACACGAATACTTCGTAAAATTACCTGAAGATATCGATGAACGTCAATTATTTATCGTTGACCCAATGTTAGCTACGGGTGGGTCAGCGATCATGGCGATCGATGCACTGAAAAAACGTGGTGCTTCAAACATGAAATTCGTCTGCTTAGTTGCTGCACCAGAAGGCGTGAAAGCATTGCAAGATGCCCATCCAGATGTTGACATCTACACTGCAAATCTTGATGAACGCCTAAATGAACACGGCTATATCGTTCCTGGTTTGGGCGATGCCGGTGACCGTCTATTCGGTACAAAATAAATCAATACAAATACGACAACGGCAACTGCTTCAAGTTTTGCCTCGTCAATGACGCCATGGAAGAAGATCGACAGCCAAAACGGTTCGATCGGTTATCCATGGCTTTTTTTGCGTTTTTCAAAAAAACAGACAATGAAAAAAGGAGAAAATCAACTGATTTTCTCCTTGCATTAAACGGGTTATAGTTTGGTTAATTGTTTGTAATTGATGATCAATACACCATTACTTTGCGAAACTAATTTCTGGTTTTCTGGGGTTTCGTTCAGCTCGACCACCGCAGAGTTTTTCAACTGCTTTGTGATGGTACCAGTTTGTTTCTTCCCATGGAACGTGAACATGACAGGAGTAGCGACCTCAAACGTTGAACCTTCTTGTGACGGGACAATTGTTGTTTCGAATTTACCAAATGTTGCCATGTAAAAACCTCCTTGATACTTCTATTATATCACAATTTTCGGAAAATTTCAGTAAGTAGATTTTTTTCAGCAGACCTCTTTACAAAACAACCGTTTTTGCATATAATTTTCTTTGTGCCATACAACGCCAGCTTAGCTCAGTTGGTAGAGCAACGCACTCGTAACGCGTAGGTCACAGGTTCGAATCCTGCAGCTGGCATTTAAATTAGCCCTAGAATCTTGTTTTATTAAGGTTTTAGGGCTTTTTTTGTGCCAACGATGTGCCAAACGCTATTTATCTTTATACAAATCATCAAATACTAGCTTTATTTTTTCGTCTTCTCGCTCTTCCAACTCTTTGATAGCATGGCTGTAAGTTTCCATGGTAACAGCCAAATTTTTATGACCGAGGTGCTTCGATACTGCCATTATATTTATACTTTTGTAAATCAATACTGAGGCATGAGTGTGTCTTAATCCGTGGATAGTCAATGGCGTGTCTATATCTAATTGGCGTAGTAATTCTTTCAATTTCTTGTTTACTGCATTATTTGAAATGAGGCCTTCTTTAACATTGTAGAAAACAAAGTCAAACTTTGGTTTGACACCTAAACTAGTAAAGAGCTGTTTCTGGGCACTCTTAAAGACTTTCATGATGCGGACAGTCTTTTGATCTATTGGGACCTTACGATTTGATTGTTCGTTCTTAGTCGAGGAAAATGCTTTTGTATCCATATAATCCCATGTACGATCGACTGTGATAATTCCATGATCAAGATCAACACGATCCCATGTTAAGCCCAATAACTCGGCAAAGCGTAGTCCAGTTGCACCAGCAACGACCAACATAAATCTCGAAGCAAATCTTGGATCCAGTTTCTGTGAAGCTAGGTTTATAAGTTGCTCAAACTCTTGGTAATTCAAAAACTTGTCTTTTTCTCGTACTGATGGGGCATGTCCTTTGATTACTGCTCTTTGTGTAAAATCATAGGGGATGACACCTTCGTCTACTGCATTTCTAAGGCTTGCCCTGATTTGAATATTAAATCTCTCTACTGAAGCATCTGCGTGTTTTAGAGCAAAACTATTTAATTTTGCTTGATACGATGTTCTTGTTAGATTTTTTAAAGTGTCGTTTGGAAAATACTTTTTGATATTCATCAAGGTATTTTCGTATTTTCTGAAAGTGACATTTGAAACCTTTCCTTTTTTGTATACGTTCATCCATTGCTCGAAATGATCGCATAAAAAGATATCTTTTGTAGTAACGCGTAGCCCCTTGGTTAGTTTTGATTCAATATCTGCAGCGGCTGCAATAGCATCTATCTTTTTGGGAAAGCCACTTTTTCTAAGTTTTTTGTATTTTCCATCGTCGTCTTTGTAAGAAATCTCATATTGCCATGAGTTACCTCGCTTTATATATCTAGCCATGATTGAATCGACTCACTTTCTTTGATACAATAGGCATAGCAAATAGACCTATTGTTTATTTCAGTACACGCTCTCGCTTTGGTCGGTGGGGCGTGTCTTTTTAATTTTGCTTTAAAGATGGTGTTTTTCTATGCCAGTCTTTCGGGAAACCTAAGCTATTTAAAATAGTATTAACCTTGATAGTATTTAATCTATTGTCTAGTGTGATTATCCGTTTCCTTATAGTATTGTGTAATTGAGCATATTGGGTTTTGCTGAGAAAACACTGCAAGCTAATAAAAACATTGTAAACATCGTTTCTTTTTGAGTTCCTACTAATTCCATAAATAGAATGTAGATCAGGATAAAATTTAACATCAGCTTTGCACTTAGAATCTAGTAATTTGTTATTGTGAGCACAAATATTACGAACTTGTCTTATGTTTTCTGTAAAAGAAATCATTGTTTCAGGAGTAAATGGAGTAGTCATAGAAATGTTGTCTGATACGAAACTACAGCTATTCTTTGCTATATTGTTTTGTACTGAGACTGGTAAATTTTTTATTAATGCATTCATTTCACCAAAATCAAGATAGTCTATAAGAACCCATATAGGGACATCGTTATGTTTTTTTACATGATGTTTTATAGAATTATTATTTTTACTATTCTTATTATTGTTTATAATTCTAGTTAGTCTCGAGATTAACCATCCAAGTTCTAATGTTTTTGAGTTATCATAACAATTAATATCAAGATACGCATATGGTTTATTGTTATAAACTTCGGAAAATCTATAAGCCAAGATACTTTTAATATGGTTTTCCGCCTCAGTGATAGCACGGAAAAGAGTATATTTAATCTCTTTGTCAAAATAGTAAAGATGGGTTATTTCGTCAAAAGTAGCACCCGTTATATAAGTATTTTGACCATTCATGAAGTATTTACTATATCCATTAATTATGTTGTAGTAATTATTTGTAAGTAGGTATTGTTTGGCTTGTTTGTAATCAGGTACAATAAGTCCGCGGCTATTAAGAATTGCTATTTGTCCATGTAAGTATTCAAAATTTTTCAACAAAAAAACCTCCATCCTAATAGAATGAAGGTTTTCGCGTTGGTCCCCGTGGAGATTCCAACACTGATCTCTTAAGTTCATTCTATAGGTTTCTATATCACAAATCAACTAATATACAAAAATATGTGTAAAAATTTTTTCTGTTTATTTCAGTTCACACTCTCACTCTGATCGGTAGGATGTTTTTTTATTTTATTAACCTTTTTCGTTGCATTTGTAGTTCATCAAGAATAGATAGTGATTCCACTTGCTGTTCAATCAAGACTCTCCGTGGCTTGCTGCCTTCAGAAGGACCGACAACCCCTTGAACTTCAAGTTCATCAACTAACTGTGCAGCCCGGTTATAGCTGATTCGAAATCTACGCTGTAAGAGTGAAACGCTGGCGGTTTGCATTTCTATAACAAGACATTTGGCATCTTCAAAAAGGTCATCTTGTGGTTTACCATAGTTGCTTATATCTTGCGAATGGGTTGCAAAATTATTTGACATACCCAAATCTTTGGATGTTACTTGAATTCCTGATAGAGTGGCTAATATTGTACCTATTCTTTTATCAACTAAATTTTCTGAAATGATTTGTTCGATGTTCAATCTATTCCAGAGTGTAACATTCGCTTTATGAGCTAATTCATTTGCACTAATTGTGAAAGAACTGTTTGTTATGACTATGGCTTTATCTAAGTTGAAGAATTCTTTACCTGAAATAACTTCCTGAACAGCCTTATTTCCCACTGAAGACGAATAGTTCTTGCATTGAATACCAAAGTTCTCTCCATCTTTCTTTGCGAAAATATCTATGCCTTGATCACCACTACCCTTTGAAACTGTAACTTCCTCAAATCCGACTAAAGGAAGAATTTTAGCAATTTCATTTTCAAATTCGAGGCCGGTAGATTGATCTAGAATCTCCATCTCATTTTTTATCAGTATTTTCTTAAGCTGCTTTTCTTCTTCAATTATAGCTTTAATTTTTTTTAGCGAATTATCAATGGCAACTGAAATTTCAGATAACGATTCTTTTGCCTCACGCTCAAGAGTCGATATTTCTTCTTCCAAAGAATCTTGATACTTCACAAGTTCATTTATATATTTTTTGTGCTCAAAAATCTCGTTTTCTTTAATTATGTCACTATCAATTGAGGTGCTGTTTAGTTGTCTCTTTTTAAATGGCCACATTCAAATACCTCCAATCATGTTTATTTTAAGATATTTTTATTCGCTGATTTGTACAGTGTCCTGTCGATTAAAGAATATTTTTTTTAATTGTGTTCCATCTGAATATCTATAATTGCTTACTAGATTAAAAGCATACTGCGGGGAGCAATTCTTAACGTAGACTAAGTGTTCTACTAATCTGTTTTGCAGAGCGGCTTTACTCATATAGAAATAATTACAGACTGAATGATAACATTTGAATTTATTAATGGCATAAGCCAAGGCTTCATCGTTAGCCATTAAAATACTAGCTGTAACATTAGCCCGATATTCACGTGGTAGATCTTCAGGTAGATATCCCTCATCTGTAACCATATCCGATAGTGACATGCCATCTTCTAATGTTATTAAATCAAAGAAGTAATGAGCCACCTCATGCATAGTTGTGAACCATTTTCTTTCATACATAGTGTTCTTATTTATAGTGATAAGAACTTCCCCATATATCTTAGCTATTGATCCAATTATTAATTCTGTTAGATGTTCCTCAAATTCAATTTCTAAAAAATCAACATCTTCTATGTTTTGCATGTACTTCTTCACGTGCATACACTTTACTCTATAGATTGGCAAGTCAGTATAGAAACTAACTTCATTTGCTAAATTATTTGCAAATTCTGATGCCTCAAAGTAAATATCTTCATCAACATAATACACTGCCCATCACCTACTTTTTATTTCTACGTGCTTTCTTCTCCAAAGCTTTTTGAATTAAAAATTCAGAATAGTTTTTTAGCTCTTCTTCGATCTCTTCTACTGTATCTGGATCCATGTTTGCTGTGTTTATTCGAAATAGGGCCGCGACTTCATCTTTTTTGTCTTTATCCAAAGACGGATTGTCTGTTCTACCTAAAAGATAATCTGTAGATACACAAAAATAGTCAGCTAGTTCTTGTAGTTTTTTTGCACTTGGATTTGTTGTTCTTAATCTGTACAAAGTGTTTTTTGAATATCCCATATTTTCTTCGATATCGTTTATAGACTTACCTTGTTTTTTTGCTAATAATTTTAATCTTTCAAATAGTGTCATATCAGCATTCTCCTTAATGCTGCATAAACTAATTAAAATATATGCTTAAAAATACTTTACAAAATTATGCATATGTTTTAATATAGTTCATGTAAGCAAATTCGTTAGCAAAATAAAAGCAACTAAAAAGACCTAATCACCGTTCCCCAACGTAAAAATAGGTTCATTGCGCTTATTTAGCTATGTTTAGATTTTAAAACATTTGCGTAAAAAAGTCAACGTGAATTAAAATTGCTAACGAATTTGCTAACAATTTAATCGGCAAGGAGGTATGAGAAATGCCTGATACAACAGATTTGCGTAAAAAGATTTTGGATTTCAAAGAGAGAGAAAAACTTTCATATCAAACTATGGCTAATCTGATTCAAGAGAATAAATCAGAAGTATATCAAGCTGTGGTTGGAGCACGTACCAATCCAAAATCAAATATCATTATTTCTAAGCTGCTACAAGCATATGGACTTTGATAGGAGGCGAGTAAAATGCAGCAATTAGAAGCAGAATTGTCAATAAAAATTCCTATACCAGAAGAAATGATACTGATAAACAAGACTCGTTTGAAAGAGTTGGAAGCCAACGAGTTCGCTGGAAAAATTTTTACTATGAAAGATTTTGCTGAACGAAGTAACCGATCGAGTAAATGGTTAAAGGATAATATTTTGAACAATCCTCAATTGGTAAAGAAATTGAATATCGAAAATGGAGGTTTCGTTTACTATCCGCATTCTCAAAGTGATCGTTGGTTGTTCAACGCTAAAGGGCTCATCAAATTTATCGATGAAGAACTTGGGAAGTATTTAGGTGGGAAGAAATGACTTATAGATTCGATCAAGAACTGCAGTATCACAATAGGCCTAATCGCCAAATAAATATACAGGAGGAGTATATGCGAAAAATCTATTGGCTTAGACGTACAGCGTTTTTACTTACTGTCTTCGCAATGGGAACATTGGTTGCAGGAGAAGTTCCTACGTGGTTAAAAATCTTATATCCATCAGCCGTGATGATTTGGCTGATTGCATATGATGAAGCGATCTTTGAGCACCGTTCTCGGAGGTGGAAAGAAAATGACTAAATTAGAAATTTTAGACTTATTTTACCGGACAATTGATTGGAAGGAATGTTATTACGAAGCGGAAGCATTGATGGAGCCAAGGACAAACTAAAGGAAGGTGGAAAAAATGTCATATGTTAAATGGACCGAGGAGGAAGATAAAACTATTATCGAAATGGTTCAAGTTGATGATCGAGGATTTGTAGTAAATGCTTTAGAAGTATCTGAGAAAATAGGTCGTTCGAAAAAGGGAACTCAAACTAGAATTAAGGAACTTCGTGCTCAAGGAAAGTTGGCACGTCCTTATTATGATGACATTCTTTTTCCTGTGAGGAAGTCATATTCGAAGCAAGAAGATAAATTTATCAAAAATGCATACCTAAGTGGCGCCACTTACCAAGAAATTGCAGAGGCTCTAGGCCGCAGTTTTAGAGCAATTCAATTAAGGATATCAAGATTGCGAAAAAAAGAAGAATTTTCCTATCACCGTGAACCTTGGTCAAAAAAAGAAAAAGAAGAATTATTAGAGAACGTCAGATTTGATAGGTTTGGCTATGTAGCCAACGTAGATGAGTTGGCCAGAATTATTGGGCGGCCAAAGCGAGAAGTCGGAAGAAAAATCTCTGTAATGCGCAAGTCGGGTGATATTGGTGTAATGCCTGATCGAACAACCTGCAGTTTAAATGCAAGAAAGGCATTGCGAGAAGCAAACGACTATCACTATAGCCTAGCCATTCTATATAAAGGTGCAAAAAAAGAGCCAACACCAGTTACCGCTAGTGAAGGCAAAAGTATAACTAATTAAATTCATTCAAGGAGATTATAACATCATGAACGGAAAAATTCAAAAAATGATCACAGAACTAGCATTGGAATGTCGTAAGGAAGACGTCACTTTATCTTTAGCAGCAATTGATGAAACAGGTAATGGAGCTCTTACGCAAGTTGGGATTAATCCTCGGTTAGAACTGGCCATAGCCAACCAATTGGAACAGTTGGAAAAGAATATGAAAAGTTGTGGCTGCCTTGAGTGCAAGTCACGACTAAAGGAACTGTATGAAGAGGAACCAGATGAGCATGATCTAGAAAATAATGTGAACGAGTTTACGGAAAAGCTCGCTGCATTCTTGCGAGGTGATCTGACATGAAAAAAATTATCTTGAACCGATTATCATTGAAACACTTTAAAGGAATTGAAACATTTGAATTTGAGCCATTAGGCAATAACGCCACAGTAAGTGGCCAGAACGGATCAGGAAAGACGACATTGGCCGATGCTCTGCTATGGCTGCTATTTGGGAAAGATACACGAGGCGCAAAATTAAATCCTAAGCCGTTAGATCAGAACAACAACGAGTTGTTAGGATTGGGGCCAACTGTTGAAGCAGAGTTGATCATCAATGAGACCATGGTTACGCTAAAACGTGTCCAAGAAGAAAAATGGAACACACCGCGAGGACAACTCGAAAAAGTCCGTGGTAACGATACAACGAAGTACACAATTGATGGCGTGCCTAAGATGGAAAAGGAATGGAAGGCATACCTCGAAACTATTGGAGCAGAGAACATCCTGCAGATGCTATTTGATTCCACCTACTTTATGAAAATGAACTGGAAAAACCGCCGAGAAATCTTGGTCAACATGACTGGATTGACGGACGAAGAGATCATTGCCAAAGATCCAGAGTTGAAGGGTATCGAAAAAATCATCAAGGAGTATTCAATTGATGATTACCGCAAAGTGCTTGCTTCACGAAAAAAAGAGATCAAGCGGCAAATCGACGGCTTGCCAGCACGAATTCAAGAAGTTACTGAAATGTTTGCAAAGGCAAAAGCCGATATCGGTGATCAATCTGCAGACGAGATCCAAGAACAAGTATTTGAATACGAGGCAGATGTATCGGAACTGCAAAGCAAATTGAATGCTATTGCTGCAGGTAATGCGGCGCTTGATCACCAAGAAGAGCTATCAAACTTAAAAATCAAGCTAGCAGAAGCGCAATCCGCTTATTTATCCAGTACCAACATGGAGACGCGATCCCTGCAAGATGATCTGAACAAGCAACAGCGGATAGTCAACGAAATTCGATCTCTGGTAGCTGAGGCCGAACATAAAAAGAGCCTTTTATCCACCCATATTGATGAAATGGCCGCCTTTATCGAGGATCACTTAAAAGAATATTACGCACTAAAAAATCAAACATTTGATGAGCATCAAAAAGTCTGCCCAACCTGTGCGCAAGGATTGCCTGCTGATCAAGTTAAATCTATGGTTGCTACATTTGAACAAAAGAAATCTCAAAATTTGGAAGAAAATGTTGCACAGGGCAAGGCGGCTAGGGATCGTAGAAACGCTGCAGAGACGGAACTCGCTGAAATCGTAAGCGAGTATAATCGGTTGTCACAAAAGCTAGTAGAAGCGGAGGAGACGCTCAATAAAATCAATGCAGAGCTAGTGTTCATCGAAAGCTCGACACAGAAATTCGAAGATACGGATCCTTATAAAAAAATCCAAAATCAGATTAAGATTGTTCAGCAAAAGATTCTGAATGCAACTACTGATACTGCAGTTGAAGAACAGGAACTAAAAGAACAGATTCGCCAAAAGCGTCAACTTATCGCAGAAGCACAAGCGAAGTTTCAGCGATTGGCCAGTTTGTCAGACTATGAAAATCGTATCGATGAACTGAAAAAAGAAGATGCTAGTTTGAAAGCTCAGAATCAAGATGCAGAACGTGAACTATTTCTTCTTGATGAGTTTACACGCAAAAAAGTCAGCTATCTAGAAGAGTCCATCAACAGCAAGTTTGAACTCGTC